>CAMQHB010000029.1:0-22724 GCA_947001545.1 uncultured Collinsella sp. | reverse complement strand
CCCCGCCGCCCGCGGGGGGGGGGGGGGGCGGGCCCCCACCCCCCCCCCCCCCCCCCCGGGGCGGGGGTGGGGGCGGCGGGGGCTGGTTCAAAAAACGCTCAAAATATGTTGGCGGCCCGCCCCTTTGGGGGCGGCACGTTTTTGTAGGGGGACTGGTTGGGACGGCGCCGTTCATGGGTGGGGTACACTGGGTAGCGACTTTTAGTTTATCTACTACCTGATGGGGTGTTTTTTTATGGGTAAGAAGTCTCGGGCTCGGGTGGCTGCGGCGGGGACTCGCAAGGATCCTGGTCGTCGGGTTGCCGGGGGCAAAAAGGCCGATCGTGCCGAGAAGGACAAGAAGGTCGGCGCGCATGCTCATCCTGCGTGGGCGCCCCATTTGAATTCGGCGAGTGAGGACCTGACTGCCAAGCTGTTTACGATGGTCGAGGTTATTTTGGGCGTGGTGCCTGTGGTGGTCATTGGCCTGTTCCTGGCCTCTAAGGATGCCACGAGCGTGGATAAGCTCACCGATGTCTTTTCTCAGGACCCCTCGATGGTGGTTACGTTTATCTCTGCGTGCCTGCAGCCGTTTGTGGCGTACATGCTGTACATGATTTATCGCAAATATTGCGAGGGCGATGCGGGCTTTGCCGCCGGAAACCTGATTGGCCTCTTGTGCTCCGAGATTTTGCTGCTCAATATTTCCGGCGTCATCGGCATGGGTATCTTGTTGTGGCGTGTTTGGCGCAACGTTGCCCCGCACTTTGAGAGCTGGCTATTTGAGCGCCGTGCAATGGGTGTGCTGGCAGACATCGCGGGCTCGCTCGTGATTCTAGTCTTGGCGTTTATGTGCGCCACCGCTGCCCGAGGTCTCGCGGGCATGTAGCCTGTCCTCACCGACCACGGAGCGCAGGGCGGGGAAACCTTTCCCTCTCGCTCACGGCTTCGCAGGGTCGCGCGAGGCAAAGGTTTCCCCGCTCTGCGCTCCGGCGTTGAGTCGTCGCGTGCTCGTTACAGAAAAGCTGATGATAAGTTTGTGTGCCGCCCCTTTGGGACGGCACCTTTTGTTTGGGGTCCCTGTCTTCACAATTTCCGTCAAGCTTTTGGTTAGGTTTTGGTCGGTTGGCGCAAGGGCGAAAGGACAAAAGATTGCTGGCGAAAAAAGCTCAAAGAAAGTGCTGGTAGGGGAGTTGTTGAGCTTTTCGACAGTTTTCTGACAAAAGAATCCTTGCGGCTATTGCCGCGGATTTCGTTGCTACTGCCGCGATGGTGCGGGATGCTGGGCGCAAGCGTCGAATGCTCCGATTGAGGAGGCCAACATGGATCTGTTTCTTGAGACCCCGCAGCAACAAGCCGAGCGCATGTTGCGCCAACAGCAGCGGCTTATGGAGATGCAAATGCAAGGGGCAACCGTCCAGCCTCCTGCGCAAAACGCCGCGCCCGCGGTATCGTTTGCGGGTGAGGTGGACCCAGGAGCCTATTCCGTACAGCAAGATTCATATGCGCAGGAGCTCGCGTTCGACAAGCGTCGTGCGCGTCGTCGCCGTGTGGGCCAGCGCTTGCGCATATTGGCGATGATCGTGCTCATCCCGTTAGGGCTTGCGGCCATCTTTCTGGCGTCGTATGCCCTCACGTGCATCCTCAACGGCGCATCGCCCAACGAGGTGCTCCAACATCTGTCAGCCCTGGGCCAGCGCCTAGGCGACGTCATAACAACCATCCGCACCGGCTGGGAGAGCTAGCGTTTTAGCGTCCGCGGCTCTAAGAGAAATTTGTCTGCAAGGCAGTGAGTGATCCGTGTGTGTGGCGGGGTAAGATTGATCGCGGTTTTGATTGATGACCGATTGAGTTTGTTGGGCGGAGTCTATGTCTGCTATTGATATCGTGCTTGTTGTGATCGCCTTGGTGGCGGTGGGGGTTGCTGTGGCTTGCGCCCTCCAGCTCAAGAGCCTGCGTGCCGAGTTGCGGGAGCGTGGCGACAGTAGCGCGGAAACGCTGGCAGCACTCGAGCAGGCCAACAACGCGCTCGATGCCCTGAACGTCGCGCTGGCCGAAACCCGCCGCACGGCCAATGCCATCGCGCAGCAGCAGACGACCGATGCGGCCGTGGAGCAGCAACGTTACCTGACCATCGCACGCGAGTTCTCGCAAGCTGGTGACCGGATGGATGACCTGCGCCGCGAGACGGCCCAGCAGCTCGGCGCCAATCGCGAGGGCATCGAGCATCGCCTGGACAAGGTGCGCGAGACGGTCGATGCTCAGCTGGGCGCCATCCGCAAAGACAACAACGTGCAGCTCGATCAGATGCGCGCGACGGTGGACGAGAAGCTCTCCCGCACGCTCAACGACCGACTGTCGGCATCGTTCAAGCAGGTGAGCGACCAGCTCGAGGCCGTGTATAAGGGCCTGGGCGATATGCAATCTATCGCCACCGGCGTAGGCGACCTCAAGCGTGTGCTGGGCAATGTAAAAGCGCGCGGCATTTTGGGCGAGGTGCAGCTGGGTGCAATTCTGGCGGACATCCTTACACCCGACCAGTATCTGGAAAACGTCGCCACCAAGCCCGGTGCCTCGGAGCGCGTTGAGTTTGCCGTCAAGCTGCCGGTAGACGAGGGCGATCCCGTGCTGCTGCCGATCGATTCCAAATTCCCGGGCGACGCGTACGAGCATCTGCTCGACGCCCAGGAGTCGGGCGATGCGGAGGCCGTTGCCGCAGCGCGCAAGACGCTCGATATGATGGTGAAACGCGAGGCAAAGGACATCTGCGAAAAGTACCTGAGTGTGCCGGCAACGACCAACTTTGGCATCATGTTCGTGCCGTTTGAGGGACTGTACGCCGAGGTCGTCAGCCGCCCCGGGCTTATCGAGACCCTGGGCCGCGACTATCACGTCAACGTTGCCGGTCCCAGCACCATGGCGGCCATCCTCAACAGTCTGCAGATGAGCTATCAGACGTTTAAGTTGCAAAAACGTACCGACGACGTGCTGCGCGTGCTCTCCGCCGTCAAGGCCGAGCTGCCGCGCTATCAAAAGGCACTGCGCCGCGCCCAGCAGCAGATCGAGACCGCGGGCAAAACGGTCGAGGGCATCATCACCACGCGCACCAACGTCATGGAGCGCAAGCTCAAGGACATCGACGCACTGGAAGACGTCGACCAAGCCGATGAGATCTTGGGACTCACGTCCGCGGACCTTCTCACAGACCAAGAAGACGAAGGCTAATTGCAACAAGACGGTGGGGCGCCGGCGCAAACGCGGGCGCCCCACCGCTTTTCGTATCGCACTTGTCTGGAGTGTGCTCCAATGTGCAACAATGGCGTTTCGCCCTATCAGACGCGAAAGGAAGCCCATGTCTCAGAGAAGCACCAGCCCGCTCAGCCGCTCCACCGTGCGCCGCACGCTGCAGCGGTTTTGGGGTGTCACGCGCACGCAGCCGCTGATTGTCTTTCTCTCGGTGTTCTCGTCGGCGGGCTACATTTTTTTGCTGACGTTTGCCAATACCTATGTGATGGCCCTCATTGTCGACCGCGTTCAAGCCGGTCCCGTGGCGGGTGACCAGGTGTTTGAGGTCTTCGGCCCCTATATCCTGGCGCTCGTACTCGTTAACCTGGTGGGTCAGATCCTCTCCAAGTTGCAGGACTACACCGTCTACAAGCTCGAGATCGCGGGCAACTATCACCTGGCGCGCCTATGCTTCGACACGCTCTCCAACCAATCCATGACATTCCATACCAGCCGCTTTGGCGGATCGCTCGTGAGTCAGACGAGTCGTTTTATGAGCGGCTATACGGGGCTGGTGGACGTGACGGTGTATTCGCTCATCCCCACCATCACCTCGGTCATCTGCACCGTGGCCGCACTCGCCCCGGTGGTGCCGACGTTTACCGTGATCCTGGTGGGCATCATGGTCGTCTACATCGCGTTTGTCTGGCTTATGTACAAGCGCATCATGCCGCTTTCGGCCGCGACGTCCGCCGCGCAGAACAAACTGTCGGGCGTGCTGTCCGACGCGGTCACGAACATCTTGGCCGTCAAGACCTGCGGGCGCGAGGACTTTGAACGCGATCTGTTCGACGCCGCCGATCGTGCCGCGCGCGATGCCGAGACGGTCTCGATGCACGCCATGATGCAGCGCAACTTTACGACCTCGGGTCTTATCGTCATCACCATGGCCGTGGTGAGTGTGTTCGTGGCGGGCGGCAACGCGTGGTTTGGCATCTCGGCCGGCTCGCTCGTCATGATCTTTACCTATACCTATAACCTCACCATGCGCCTGAACTACGTGAGTTCCATGATGCAGCGCATCAACCGCGCTTTGGGCGATGCGGCCGAGATGACGCGCGTGCTGGACGAGCCATGTTTGGTGGCAGACGACCCGGACGCCCCTGAGCTCAAAGTGACCGAGGGCGCGATTGATTTTGAGCACCTGAGCTTTGCGTACCGTGACGCTGCGGCGGGCGAGACCGTGTTCGATGACCTGACGCTTCATGTGGCGGCGGGCCAGCGCGTGGGCCTGGTGGGCAAATCGGGCTCGGGTAAGACGACGCTCACCAAATTGCTGCTGCGCCTAGACGATGTTCAGGGCGGTCGCGTGCTCGTGGACGGCCAGGACGTCTCGCGCTGCACGCAGCAGAGCCTGCGCCGCCAGGTTGCCTACGTGCCGCAGGAGGCGCTGCTGTTCCATCGCTCCATTCGCGAGAATATCGCCTACGGACGCCCCGACGCCACCGACGAGCAGATCCGCGAGGCGGCTCGCTTGGCTAATGCGACCGAGTTTATCGACCGCTTGCCTCGTGGCTTTGACACCATGGTGGGCGAGCGCGGCGTCAAGCTCTCGGGCGGCCAGCGTCAGCGCGTGGCCATCGCCCGTGCCATCCTAACCGACGCGCCGATTCTGGTGCTCGACGAGGCGACCTCTGCCCTCGACAGCGAGTCCGAGGCGCTGGTGCAGGAGGCGCTCGAAAACCTGATGCGTGGACGTACCTCCATTGTGGTGGCGCACCGCCTGTCTACCGTGGCGGCGCTCGACCGCATTGTGGTGCTGGCCGATGGCGAGATCGTCGAGGACGGCACGCATGCGCAGCTTGTCGAGGCGGGTGGCGAGTACGCGAGCCTGTGGAGCCGTCAGACCGGCGCATTCTTGGAGGCGTAAGCGTCTCGGACGTGGGACAATTGTGCCCATAAGTTTATTGTGCCGTTGAGCCGAGGAGTCGTTATGCCACGCGAGACCAATGCCGCCAAGCGCGAGCGCGCCATCGAGGTGTGTGAGCGCCTCAACCGTCGCTATGGCCCGGTCGAGTGCTTTTTGGACCACGAGAATCCCTTCCGCCTGCTGATCGCGGTGCTGCTTTCGGCGCAAACGACCGATGCACAGGTCAACAAGGTGACGCCGCGGCTGTTTGCCCAGTGGCCCACGCCCGAGGCCATGGCCGGGGCGAGCGTGGCTGACGTGGCAGACACCATCAAGTCACTCGGCTTCTACAAGAGTAAAGCCAAGCACGCCGTCGAGGCTGCGCAGATGATCGTCGCCGACTATGGCGGCGAGGTGCCGGCCGACATGAAGGAACTCGTGAAGCTGCCGGGCGTGGGACGCAAGACGGCGAACATCGTGCTCAACGTGGGGTATGGCATCGTGGAGGGCATTGCGGTGGACACGCACGTCAACCGCATTGCGCATCGCCTGATGCTGAGTCCCAAGACACATGCCAAGGAGCCGCTCAAGACCGAGCAGGATCTGCTCAAGATTTTGCCGCACGAGTATTGGGAGTCGGTCAACCATCAGTGGATCACCTTCGGTCGCGAGATCTGCGACGCCCGCAAACCCAAGTGTGACGAGTGTCCGCTGGCAGATTTGTGCCCCAGCGTGCGCGTAGCGGGGTAGGGCGGAACGCATCTTCGTCTGGCGTTTTTTGCGGGGCTGGGTTTGCTCTTGAGCCGGAGTCCTCTCCATGCGCTACCATGACAGGCAATGAAATCCGCCGCATACCCGCCGAGCTTGCCTCGGCGGGCTTTTGGCGTTGCAATGCCGGAGGAACAGCATGCTCATTCACCGTATAGCCGCGCAGCTCTACACTGCCGAGGCGCTGCAGACCGTCGAGGCCGGACTCGATGCCGGCGAGGACGTGACGCTGGCCGTGTCGCAGTCGGGCCGCACGCTTATGGCGGCCGCCCAGTTTGCGCGCCGTCCGCGCCCGACGGTCTACATTGTGAGTGGCGAGGATGCGGCCGATCGCGCCGCGCGCAGCCTTGCCGCCTACGTGGGCCTGGCGCACGTGTGCCGTTTTCCCGAGCGCAAGGACTATCCGTGGCGCGAGCAGGCGCCCGACGATGCCGTGGTGGCGCAGCGCTGCGAGGCTCTGGGGCGCATCGTGCGCGGGGACAACTGCATCATGGTTGCCTCGGCCCGCGCGCTGCTGCGCTGCGTGCCGCCGGTCGAGAGCCGCTATTGGGAGTCCACGACCTTTGCGGTGGGCGAGGAGATTCCTTTTGATGAGGTGCCGCAGCGCCTAGTGGGCATGGGCTACACCAATGCCGGCGCCGCCGACGCGCCCGGCCTGTTCCGCGTGCACGGCGACACCGTAGAGGTGTTCCCCGCGCAGGAAAAGGCGCCCGTGCGCATCGAGTTTTTTGGCGACGAGATCGATCGCATCCGCCGCATGGTGAGCTCCACGGGGCAGACCATCGGCAACGAGGATAGCATCGAGATCTTCCCCTGTCGCGAGCTGGCGCTTACCGACGAGGCCGTCCACAACATGCATGTGGCGCTCTACCGCGCCAGCCAGGACGACAGCAAGTTGGCGGCGCTGCTCGAGATGGTGGATGCGCGCATCGTCACGCCTGAGCTCGACCGCTTTTTGCCGGTGATGTACGGCCAGACCGTGAGCCCGCTGTCGCATGTGAGCGGCAAGGCACTCGTGGTGCTGTCCGAGCCGCGCTCGCTGTTCGACGACTGCCTGCGTGCCTACGAGGATATCGAGGCCCGTGCCGGCGAGGCAGGGATTGACCGCCTGGATGGTCTGTACGTGCGCGCTCAACAGCTCGATTTTGGTGCCCAGCAGCGCTTGAACTACGTAAGCCTCATCCGTGCCGGCGGTGCGGTGACGGCCGAGCTCAAGATTGAGCAGCCTGCTATCGCAGGCTCGGACAACCGTTTTATGACGCGCGTTCAGGAAGTCGTGGGCAAGCGCTATGCCTGCGTGTTTGCCATTCCCGACCGCGGCGCGCGCGAGTCGATGGAGCTCACCTTTGGCGACGAGGGCATTACCTTTGAGGAATCGCTGACGGCCGCGCCCGAAAACGCCGGCGTCATTGGCGAGCGCGTGCGCGTGGCGGCGGCAGATTCTGCCGATCGTGCTGCCCGTCAGGATGCTCATGCTGCAATTCGCGAGCGTAAGGCTGACGCGCTCAACGCCCGCTCGCTCGAGGCGGGCGCGGCCCAGGCTGCCGCCGGTGCTGCCGTGCCCACTATCTCGCGCGGACGCGTGACCTTTGTCGATGCCGCCCTGCCGCAGGGCGTGGTGGTGCCCGATGCCAACCTGGCCGTGTTCTCGATCGCCGACCTCAACGCCCGTATGGATGCCAACCGCGCGCGCAGCCGCCGCAAGGTGGACATTACGCAGATCACGTTTCCGTTTAAGCCGGGCGACTACGTGGTGCACGCCACTCACGGCATCGCGCTCTTTAGCGAGATCGCGCGCCAGGAAGTGGGCGGCAAGGAGCGCGACTACTTTTTGCTGGAATATGCCGACGGCGACAAGCTCTACGTGCCGCTCGAGCAGGTCGACCGCATCACGCGCTATGTTGGCCCCGACGGCGACAAGCCGCGCCTGACCAGGCTCAACACCGCCGACTGGACGCGGGCTACCAACAAGGCGCGCAAGAATGCCAAAAAGTTGGCGTTTGACCTGGTCGACCTGTATACACGCCGCTCGTCGATTACCGGTATCGCCTGCCCGCCCGACACGCCCGAGCAGATCGAGATGGAGGAGAGCTTTCCCTACGACGAGACGCGCGACCAGCTGGAGGCTATTGCCGACATCAAGGCCGACATGGAAGCGCCCAAGCCCATGGACCGCCTGCTGTGCGGCGACGTGGGCTTTGGCAAGACCGAGGTTGCCCTGCGCGCGGCGTTTAAGTGCGTGGACTCCGGCCGCCAGGTCATGGTGCTCTGCCCCACGACCATTCTGGCCCAGCAGCACTATGAGACGTTCTTTGAGCGCTTTGCCCCGTTTGGCCTCGAGGTCGAAGTGCTCAGCCGCTTCCGCACCCCGGCGCAGCAAAAGCGCGCGCTTAAGGCGTTTGCCGAGGGCACGATCGACGTGCTCATCGGCACGCACCGCTTGCTTTCTGCCGACGTGAACCCCAAGAACCTGGGCATGGTGATCATCGACGAGGAGCAGCGCTTTGGTGTGCAGCACAAGGAGCAGCTCAAGAACCTGCGCGAGCAGATCGATGTGCTCACGCTCTCGGCAACGCCGATTCCGCGAACCATGCAGATGGCCACGAGTGGCGTGCGTGACATGAGCCTGATCACTACGCCGCCGACCGGGCGCCGCCCCGTGATCGTGCACGTGGGGGAGTACGATCCCGACGTGGTGAGCGCGGCGATTCGTCTGGAAGTGGGCCGCGGTGGCCAGGTGTACTACGTGTCCAACCGTGTCAAGACCATCGACGACGCCGTGGCGCGCGTGCACGAGGCCGCGCCCGAGGCGCGCGTGGGTGTGGCGCACGGCAAGATGAGCCCGCGCGAGGTCGAGGATGTGATGATTGAGTTCGCGACCAAAAAGATCGACGTGCTCATCGCCACGACCATCGTGGAGAGCGGCATCGATAACGCGACCGCCAACACGCTCATCATCGAGGACTCGCAGCGCCTTGGCCTGGCGCAGCTCTACCAGCTCAAGGGCCGTGTGGGTCGCTCTGCCACGCAGGCCTATGCGTACTTTATGTTCCCGGGCGAGCTGCCGCTCACCGAGGAGGCAACGGCGCGCCTGACCGCGCTTTCCGAGTTCCAGGACCTGGGCAGCGGCATGCGCATCGCCATGCGCGACCTGGAGATCCGTGGTGCCGGCTCGCTTATGGGCGCCGAGCAGCACGGCAACCTGTCGAGCGTGGGCTTTGACCTGTTTACGCAGATGCTGGGCCAGGCAGTGGCCGAGGCGCGCGGCGATGACGACGCCGGCGTGGAGGCGGCGAGCGTGGGCATCAACCTGCCGGCCGATTACTTCTTGTCCGAGGAGTACCTGCCGGCGGTGGATCAGCGCGTGCTGGTGTACCGTAAGCTCGCAGCGGCCGAGGACCTGGAGAGCATCGATGGGGTGCAGGAAGAGACCGAGGCCGCGCATGGCGAGCTGCCGTTGGCGGGACTCAACCTGTTCAATCGCGCACGCATCCGCATTCGCGGCGAGCGCCTGGGACTCGAGAGCGTCACGCTCAGCGGCGGCCGCATCACGTTTTTGGGCGTCGACGTGCCCAAGAAGGTGGCCTTTGAGCTTAAGACCCGCTATGGCGCGGTGAACTTCCCCAAGAGCCGCAAGCTGTCGGTGCCCTACAAGGCGGGCGCCGGTGCGGGCAGCGGCCTGGGTCGCGGTCTCGACGCCAACGACGGCACCGGCCCCGTGGCCGCGGCACTCATGCTGCTGCAGCAATTAGGCGCGAGCGACGATGACTAACAAGTAGGGGGCGTGGCGGGGCAGAGCTACCAGTTGTTCTTTGCCCGCCACCTCGCAGGTTGATTCCAGCCCCATCGAAAGGAAAGCATGTTCGGGTACATCTATAAGAAAGACGCCGCCGCTATCGCGGTTGTCCTGTGTCTTTGTCTGGGCGTGGGCAGTTTCTTCGATTATCAGATCTCGAGCGCGCTGTTCAACATCGGCAGCATGTACGGCCGCTTTATCGAGGCCGCTGGCGAGTTGCCGTTCGAGCTGACGGCGAGCATCGCGGGCGTTATGCTCGTGCGCGCGGTGCGTCCCGACTCCAGGGGCAGCAAATGGCTTGCCGCGCTCGGCATCCTCGTCAACGTTGGCCTGACCGGCTACGAGATCGTTTCGTCCCTGAGGGTTGGCGGTAAACTCATTGCGGCTCAGTTGGTGCTGACGTTTGTGCTGGTCATCGCTGCCAACCTTATCGTCTATCGCCTCACGCGCACGACCGAGCCCGACGAGCTCACGCGCTGGGCGTTGATGGTGCTTGTCGTGTGGGTCGCTCAGGCCATCATCCTCAACGTGATTGTCAAGCCGCTGTGGTCGCGCCCGCGCATGCGCGTGATCGAGGTGACGCAGGGACTCGAGTTTCAGCCGTGGTGGGTGATCGGCAACCCCGACAAGTGGGCCTATATTGCCGCTGGCGTGATCAAGGACGGCTTCAAGTCGTTTGCGAGCGGACACACGGCGCACGCGGCGATCGGCCTTATGCTCGCCGGGCTTCCCGCAGCGGCCTTTAAGGAAAAGCCGTCGCGCCGCCGCGTGGTCTTTTGGACGGCGGCTGTGGTCGCGGCGCTCGTCGCCTTTGGCCGTATCGTGATTGGAGCACACTTTTTGAGTGACGTGAGCTGCGGCTTTGCCCTGGTGCTGGCGCTTGAGTGCCTTGCCGCGCGCGTTGCCTATCCCAACGGCGTACAATAGCCCCGTTTGAATCATCGGGCCCGTGCCCGGCTAGAGAGGATTGCCATGCTCGCGTTTAACAACGACTATTCCCACGGCGCACACCCGGCAGTGCTGCAGGCACTCGTCGACACCAATATGGAGCCGCAGCCCGGCTACGGTACCGATGCACACACCGAGCGTGCCAAGCAGCTCATCCGCGAGGCCTGTCAGGCCCCCGATGCCGACGTGTTTTTTCTGGTGGGCGGCACGCAGGCCAACGCGACGGTGATCGACATGCTGCTTGCACCCTACGAGGGCGTCGTTGCCGCCGAGACCGGCCACGTCGCCTGCCACGAGGCGGGCGCCATCGAGTTTGGCGGCCACAAGGTGCTCACCATCCCCGGCTACGAGGGCAAGATGCACGCCGAGGACCTCGAGAACTATATTCAGGTGTTCTACGAAAACGAGAGCTACGAGCACACGGTGTTCCCGGGTGCCGTGTACGTGAGCCTATCGACCGAGTACGGCACGCTGTACTCCAAGGCCGAGCTCGCGGCGATTCATGCGGTGTGCCAGAAGCGCGAGATTCCGCTGTTTGTGGACGGTGCTCGCCTGGCCTATGCGCTGGCGGCCGATGAGTGCGACATTACCCTGCCCGAGCTGGCGCAGCTGTGCGACGTGTTCTACATCGGCGGCACCAAGTGCGGCGCGCTCTGCGGCGAGGCTGTGGTGTTCTGCGGCATGCACGCCCCGGCACATCCCATTCCGCGCATTAAGCAGCACGGCGCGCTGTTGGCCAAGGGCCGCCTGACGGGCGTGCAGTTTGAGGCACTCTTTACCGACAGCTTGTATTTTGAGATTGGTCGACAGGCGATCGAGACGGCTCAGGCGCTGCGTCGTGTGCTGCACGAGCGCGGCTACCAGTTCTTTTTGGAGACGCCGACTAACCAGCAGTTCGTGATTCTGCCCAATGAGGACATGGCGCGCATTCGCGAGCATGCGGCGATCGAGTACTGGGAAAAGTACGACGAGACCCACACGGTGGTGCGCTTTTGCACCAGCTGGGCCACGACGCAGGAGGATATCGACGCGTTGGCGGCGGTTCTGTAGCCTGATGTAATGACGAGGGGCCGCCTTGCGCTGGGTTTGGCGCAAGGCGGCCTTTGTTTTTGAGGGGGAAGGGTTGTATGACCGAGATGTCCGAGGCGACGATTCGCCTGGCGACGCCCGATGATGCGCCGGCGTTGCTTGCCATCTATGAGCCGTATGTGCGCCAGACGGCGATTACCTGCGAATACGAGGTGCCGAGCGTTGAGGAGTTCGCCGGGCGCATCGAGCGCACGCTCAAGCGCTATCCGTATTTGGTGATGGAGCTGGATGGGCGTCCGGTAGGTTATGCCTATGTGAGTCCGCTCAACAGCCGTGAGGCATACGACTGGTCGGTCGAGACGTCAATCTACCTGGCACGCGATGTGCGCCATGGCGGGCTGGGTCGCAAGCTGCACGATGCACTCAAGCAGTGCCTGATCGCGATGGGCATCACCAATATGTGCGCGCTCATCGCCGTGCCGCACGACAAGGACGACGAGTATCTAACGCACAATAGCCAGGACTTCCATGCCCATATGGGATATCGCTTGGTGGGCGCCTTCGATCGCTGTGCCCAAAAGTTCGGCCGCTGGTACGACATGTGCTGGATGGAGTTGGTCCTAGCCGAGCGCACACCCAACCAACCCAAACCAACCTGGTTCCCCGACCTCCTCAAACCTACCATTTAGGGACAGGTTTATTTTGGCAGGTTAGCCGATGGGCTCGGTGTATTTGGCACGGTCGGTGCGCTGGATGCGCTTGGAGACATGGAGCGGTCGGCCGTCGGTGTCGTACACGTAGTCGGTGATCAGGATCAGCGCCTGCCCGCGCCCAACGTTGAGCAAAAACGCCTCGTTTTGCGAGGCATAGCACACCTCAAAGGTCTTATGTCCCTGTGCTGGCGCGCGATGGAATTCTTGGCGCAGCGTCGCGTAGAGCGAACCGTTGATATCGCGATCGATGAGCGTCTCGAAGCTTGGCGGCAGGTAGGTGGTCTCCAGGCACAGCGGCACGTCGTCCAGGTAGCGCAGGCGGACAAGTTTGACGAGCTTGCTGCCCACGGCGGCGTCAAAGAACTTAGCTATGCTGCCGGCCGCCTTGGCAAAGCCCGAGTCCACGGTGCGCGTGGTGGGCTTCATGCCCTGACCTTCGACCTGCTTGGTATAGCTCGAAAACACTAGGTTGTTCTCGTGGAGTGCGGGCGTGTCGGCCACAAAGGCGCCACGCCCGCGCTCGGTGCGCACCAGGCCCTCATCAACGAGAACCTTAAGGGCGTGGCGCACGGTGCTGCGCGACAGCCCCGATTCGTCCATGAGTTCCATCTCGGACGGCAGCTTGTCTCCGCGTGCGTAGATGCCGGCGGCGATGCGGTCGCGCAACATGCCCGCCAAGCGCTCGTATTGGTTCAGTTTCTTTTTAGACGAAGCGTTCATGTGATCAACCTGTATCTAACTTGTATGCCTATCTAAGCAAGCATGTATTCAACACAACAATAAAACCGCTGGTATCGAGCTACCGAAAACCTTACCAGCAATATTTCTAAGACAAATATAGCATACAACTAGTCGACATAACCAAAACATGTATGTAACTTGTATGCCTGTGATGAGCATCAAACGAGAAGAAAGGCTGATGCACGATGACTACTCAGGAACAGGTTAAGGACGTCGTCTCCCAGGTTTTGGCTGACAAGGCAGACAAGGGCGGCATCAAGCGCGTCGTGTGGATTGGCGCCGGCGGATCCAACGGCGGCAACTATCCTGCCCAGTACTTTATGGAGCACGAGGCCACGCAGGTCGTGAGCTCCAGCTACACCAGCAACGAGTTCGTGCACGCCACCCCGGCCTACGTCAACGAGAACACCCTGGCCGTCGTCGTGTCCATGCGCGGCACCAAGGAGACCATCGTTGCCGCCCAGGTCGCCAAAGACCACGGCGCCAGCACCATCGCCATCTATGTTGACGAGTCCGGCCTCACCGAGGTCTGCGACTACAAGATCCAGTACGACAGCCTGGCCGTCGACGAGTCCTGCATGGGCCGCACCAACTCCGCCGTCGTGACCATGATCGCCATGGAGCTTACGCAGCAGACCGAGGGCTATGCTGAGTACGAGACCGCTATGGCCGCGTTCGACTTGATCGACCCCATCTATCGCAAGGCCGTCGAGTACACCCGTCCGCTTGCTGCCAAGTGGGCCGAGCAGAACGCCGACAAGCCCTGCATCAACGTCATGGCTCAGGGTCCGCTCTTTGGTGCCGCCTACGTCTTTAGCATCTGCAACGTGCAGGAGATGCTGCAGATCGACTCCTGCACCATCAACACCTGCGACTTCTTCCACGGCCCCTTCGAGATCCTGGACAAGCGTACCTCGCTGTTCCAGCTCATCAGCGTCGGCCGCAGCCGCTGCAACGACGAGCGCGGCATCCGCTTCGTCAACCAGTACGGTGGCGAGCGCGTCTATCAGCTCGACGCCAAGGAGCTCGGCCTCAACGACATCAAGGACAGCGTGAGCGAGTACTTCAACCACCTGATCTTTGCCCCGATTCTCAACAACGTCTACATGCGTGCGCTCTCCGCCGTCACCCACAAGGACTACATGACGCGCCGCTACATGTGGAAGCTTGAGTATTAGTTACGGCGTTTTACCAAACGCCGTAACGGCTCGACGCTGCGCGGGTCGCATTTGGACAATCTGACGTTCAACTTCAAGGGCGCGACCAGAAGGTCAGCGCCCTTTCGTTTCACGTCCCCAATGACTACCCAATGAGTGTGTGGGCGAGCAGATTTTCCGCTCGCCGATTTGTGTCTTGAAAAATGTATATAACGACTATAACGTAGTGTGAAACATATTGGAAACAATACCGAGGAGGCTGCGTTGAAGAAAAGCAATCTGGGCTATGTGCTGGTGCTGATCGCCGCGCTTATGTGGGGCAGCATCGGAATCTTTGTAAACGGCATCTCGGCCATGGGTGTTTCGTCTCAGAGCATGGCGGCCTTTCGCCTGTTGTCGGGTGCCGTCTTAATGGCTCCGGTCTTGGCGTTCATGGGTTGCCAGGGAGGCGATCGTGAGGGAAAAGCATCGGGTCCCCTGGCACTGTTCAAGGCAAGTCCTAAAGAGCTTGTTCCCTGTGCGCTTCTTGGCATTATCGGCCTCGCCACCGCTAACACGCTATATTACGAGTGCATGGGCGAGGTGGGCATGTCCACGGCCTCGGTGCTGCTCTACACCTCGCCGGTGTTTGGCGTCATGCTCGGCCGCGTGCTTTATCGCGAGGATGTGACTCCCAACAAGCTCGTTGCCATCGCTTTTAATATCGGTGGCTGTGTACTTGCAGTGACCAATGGCGACCTTTCCGGTTTCCATTTTTCGGTTTGGGGCGTCACGTCGGGCGTGATCGCGGGCTTTTGTGGCGCGTCGCTCGCGGTGTTTAGCCGGATAGCAACCAAGACGGTCCACCCGCTGGCTGTCACGTTTTGGGGCCTTGTTTTTGGCGGTGCGGTTATGGCGGCTATCGCGGCTCCGTGGCCAGATGTCGCCGCGGCAATGTCGCCACAGCTGCTGCTGCTGTTCTTTGGTTTTGGACTCATCCCCACAGCCGTGGCCTATGTCTTATATATGCAGGGTCTGTCCATGGGGCTCGAGACGTCGAAAGTTCCCGTCGTAATGTCATTCGAGACGGTCGTCACCGTACTGGTGGGCATTGGTGTCTACGCCGAGCCCGCCGGCGCGATTAAAGTCCTGGGCATCGTGCTGGTGCTCGCGTCCATCCTGATTATGAACACCGACTTCTCCAAGCTGCGCAACAGTGTGTTTGTCGGTCATGTCATTGAGAGCATGACCTTTAAGCCCAACGCGTGGTGGACCGAAAAATCTCAGGACATGGATTTGTTTAAGGAACGCACCGGCATTGCGCTGGAACCCACCGTACAGGAAAGCCCCTGGTACTTCGTGCGATAGGGGATTGCGCGCAGGGTCTGACCTGGGGTTATCCAGCTAGCGCCGGCCTACCCAGCCAAACGTTTCGGGTACGTTAAACCCGTCAACGGTCGATTTTCACCCGCGAACGGTCTTTATACTAATTAGCAATATAAGCAACGTATAAGACGTTATAATGACCATAACGAAAAGGAGGAGGCAAGATGAATCAGATCATTCTCGCATCTCATGGCGGCCTGGCCGCAGGCGCCAAAGACACGCTCGAGATGGTTCTCGGCGACGTGTCGAACGTCCACGTCGTGTCGCTTGCTCGTGACGACAAGGAGCCCATCACCAATAAGGTGGACGCCATGATCGCCACGTTCAACGCGGACGACACCGTCTATGTGCTGACCGATATGCTCGGCAGCTCGGTCAACAACAACATGGTCGAGCTTTCCAAGAACGGCACGAAGTTCACGGTTGTTAGCGGTTTCAACATCCCGCTGGCGCTCACGCTCGCTATGAGCCCCGTCCCCGTCAAGGGCGCCGAGCTCGCGGCCCTCATCAATGAGGCCCGCACCGGTCTGACCAACCCCAACGCGCCGGTCGAGGCCGCCGCGGCTCCCGCCAAGAAGGCCAAGGCGTCCCGTCACAGCTCCGGTCCCGCCAAGATCGTCCTCGCACGTCTTGACTACCGTCTGCTGCACGGCCAGGTCGTCTTTACCTGGACCACCAAGGTTCAGGCCGAGCGCATCATCGTCGTCGACAACGCCGCCGCCAACGATGACATCAAGAAGGGCGCTCTTAAGCTGGCCAAGCCCCAGGGCGTGCGCCTGAACGTCTTCACCGTCGAGCGTGCCCTCGCCAAGATGGACAAGCTCAACACCCTCGGCGAGCGCGTCATGTTCGTCTTTGGCAACACTGCCGAGATGCTGCAGTTCTGCCAGGGCTACAAGCTCGACGCCATCAACCTGGGCGCCACCGCCAACCACGACGGTGCCGATCAGGTCGGCGGCAAGGACAGCTCCGTCTTCCTCGACGCCACCCAGAAGGCCGACGTCAATCAGCTGCTCGACATGGGCATCAAGCTCTATGTTCAGCAGACCCCTACGTATCAGAGCGTCGACATCGACGCCAAGCTGTAATCAACCAGGCTTTTGCCTGACTGAAAGGAGAAGGGTATGAATACGTTCATCAGTGCGGTGCTCGTCGGCCTCGTCGGCGTGTTCTGCATGTGGGACTCCCGCCTGCTCGGTCGTCTTAACTTCGAGCAGCCCCTCGTTGGCGCTACGCTCGTCGGTCTGCTGCTGGGCGATGTGCCCACCGGCCTTGCCGTCGGTGCCGCCGTCGAGCTCGTGTCCATGGGCCTGGTGCAGGTCGGCGCCGCCGTTCCGCCCGATATGGTCCTGGGCGGCATCGTGGCCGCTGCCTTTGCGTGCCTGACCGATGCTTCCGCCGAGACCGCCATGACGATCGCCATCCCGGTCGCCGTCCTGGGTCAGCTTCTCGGCATCGTGTTCCGTTCCATCATCGCCGCCCTCACCCATGTGGCAGATAGCGCGATCGATAACGGAAAGTTCAAGACCGCCTACCGTATGCACATCTGCGCCGGCTCCGGTCTGTACGCCGTCATGTACTTCCTGCCGATCTTCCTTGCCGTTTTTGTTGGCACCGACCTGGTTCAGGCCATCGTCAACATGGTTCCCGAGTGGCTGTCCACTGGTCTTAACGTTTCGACCAAGATCATGACCGCCTACGGCTTGGCCCTGCTGCTCACCATGATGATCAAGAAGGGTATGACTCCGTTCCTGTTCATCGGTTTCCTGCTCGCCGCTTACCTCAACCTGTCCGTCATCGCGGTCGCTCTGATCGGTGTGTGCCTGGCTGTCGTCTTCATGGGCTTCAAGTTCAACGGTTCCCATGCAGCCGCCGGTGTCGATTCCGACTACGATCCGCTCGAAGACGACGAAGACTAAGGAGGAACACACTATGGCAACCGCAACCAAGGACGTGTCCCTGAACAAGAAGGTCAGCCAGTTCTTCTGGCGCTCCTGGGCCATCCAGGCCTCTTGGAACTACGAGCGTCAGATGAACATGGGCTTCCTCTACGGTATGGTTCCCACGCTCGATCGCCTCTATCCGGACGAGTCCGACCCCAAGCAGCTTGCTGCTAAGAAAGAGGCTTACCACCGTCACATGGCGTTCTACAACTGCACCCCGCAGACGAGCGCTTTCATCCTGGGCCTCGCCGCCTCCATGGAGGAGGAGTACGCCAAGGATCCCGAGAACTTCAACCCCGATTCGATTAACGCGGTCAAGACCTCCCTCATGGGTCCGCTTTCCGGCATCGGTGACTCCTTCTTCCAGGGCACCATCCGCGTTATCGCCTTTGGCCTGGGCGTTCAGCTGGCTCAGCAGGGCTCCATCATGGGCCCGATCCTGGCCATGCTCATCTCCATCGTCCCCTCTGTGCTGATTACTTGGTTCGCCGCCAAGATGGGCTATCAGGGCGGCCACGAGTACCTGAGCAAGCTTCAGGGCGGCGACCTCATGGAGAAGCTCATGTATGTCTGCGGCATCGTGGGTCTTATGTCCGTGGGCGGCATGATCGCCACGCTGATCGGCGCCACCACCCCGCTGCAGTTCGCTGAGGGCACCGTCGTTATCCAGGACATCCTGGACGGCATGATGCCCCAGATGATCTCCCTTGGCCTCACCGGCCTTATGTACTGGCTCATCAAGAAGAACGTCAACACCGGTTGGCTTCTCGTGATCGCCATCGTGGGCGGCATCGCCCTCTCCGCGGCCGGCATTCTGGCCTAGTCGCGACCAAGCGCCTAACCGCTTTCCCCCGGGGGCCTGCCTGGCATCCCATACCCCAGGCAGGCTTCCATCCCCAAAATGCGACAATGGGACAGTCCCCTTGTCGCATCCTCAACGGACCGGCGACTCGGTCCAAACCACGGTAACCCTGCGAGCGCCCGGCAATGTGGCGCCGCAAAAATCGAAAGGAATGTGTCAGATGTACGAGATCGACCTTAACCTCCCTAAGCAGATCGTCGCTGACGTCCTGTCCAACCACGAGATCCACAGTGTCGCCTTCGTCGGCTGCGGTGCTTCCATGTCCGACCTGTACCCCGCCAAGTACTTCCTGGCCAACAACACGGACAAGCTGAACGTTCAGATCTTCACCGCTAACGAGTTCAACTACGACACGCCTTCCTGGGTCAACGAGCACACCTTCGTGATCACCTGCTCCCTCGGTGGCTCCACGCCCGAGACCGTCGAGGCCAACAAGACCGCCAAGAAGCACAACTGCCCGGTCGTCTCCCTCACCAACAAGGCTGGCTCCGCTCTGACCGTCGACGCTGACTACGTCATCGTTCACGGCTTCCACGCCAACTTCGCTGCCAAGTGCGAGAAGCCCGGCTATGCCATCGCTCTTGCTCTCGAGATCCTTCAGCAGACCGAGGGCTATGACAAGTACGACGACATGATCACCGGCCTCACCAACGTCTTCGATCTCTGCGAGAACGCTGCTCAGTCCTGCAAGAAGCTCGCCAAGAAGTTCGCTGAGGACTTCAAGGACGACAAGATGATTTACTTCATGGCCTCTGGTGCCTCCGAGAAGATGGCTTACTCTCACGCCGCCTTCCTGTTCACCGAGATGCAGTGGATCGACGCCGCCGCCTACAACACCGGCGAGTACTTCCACGGCCCGTTCGAGGTTTCCACCGAGGGTAAGCCCTACGTCTTCTTCATGTCCGATGGCGCTACCCGTCCGATGGACGCCCGCGCCCTCACCTTCCTTGAGCGCATGGGCGCCAAGGTCGCTCTGATCGACTCCAAGGACTACGGCCTGGCTGACGCCGTGCCCGCGAGCGTCGTCACCTACTTCAACCCGCTGCTGCACCTCGCCGTTATGCGCGAGTACGGCAACCAGATCGCCGAGGCCCGTCAGCACCCGCTGACCATGCGCCGCTACATGTGGAAGCTTTCCTACTAATCACAAGTAAGTAGACCTTACGGGTTGATTGAGAGGGGATGGGGTTTGCGCCCCGTCCCCTTTTTTGCTTTGGGGAGGGCACGCCTGTCGCGCCACAAAACCCCAGATAAAACCTACCAAAATAAACCTGTCCCTATTTGGCAGGTGGGAGGAGATGCGTATGATCAAAGCAGTGCTGTTTGACATGGACGGCGTGCTGGTCGATACCGAGTGGTTCTACAACCGTCGTCGCGTGGCGTTTATGGAGGAGAAGGGGTTCCACTTTGACGAGATCCCCGATCTTTCGGGGTCTAACGAGCCGGCCATTTGGGAGGCGCTGGTGCCCGACGATGTTGAGCTGCGCGAGCGTCTGCGCGTGGAGTACAAGCAGGTCTATAGCCCGGACCATCCCGTTCCGTATGCCGAGCTGCTCAACGAGCAGACGGAGCCGGTGATGCGCGCACTGCACGAGCGCGGCGTGAAGTGTGCCATCGCGAGCTCGTCTTATCGTGAGCTCATTGACGAGCTGGTAGAGATTGCCGGTATCGCCGATGTGCTGGACTACACCATCAGCGGTCATGAGTGCAGTGCGTTTAAGCCCGACCCCGAGATCTACCTGCGTGCCATGGAGGCGCTGGGGGCGGAGCCTGCCGAGTGCCTGGTTATCGAGGACTCGCCTTTGGGCATCGAGGCCGGCAAGCGTTCCGGCGCCCGTGTCCTGGCGCTGCGTCCGCACGAGGGCGTCAACCTCGATCAATCGCGAGCCGATGCCGTTATTGATAATCTGACCGACATTTTGGCTGCTTTGTAGTGTCAATCCGCCGCGAGAAGCACGGGTTCAAACGTTTTTTGCGGTGGACTGGCTCAATTTGGTTTCGATTTTGATCCGTTTGGCTTCGATTCGGACTAAGTGAGTAGACTTTTTGGCGCAGGCCGAGCACAATGCATATCTTCCTTTGTAAAACCGCAGGTCACAGGGGTGGCGGTTTTGGGTGTGCTCTGCAGGTCGCGTAAAGTCTACTCACTTGTAATTTGGGCCTTTGGTCGTGGGGTTGCTGGTCCTGCTTTGGTTGTCGGGAGAGGGTGAATTGAAGCGCCCCCGCACGCCCCATGCTACAATCGCGGGCATGCCCCACAACTAGATTTGCCTTCGAAAGGAGCCTCCGTGGCGAACGCCATCGATCAGCTCACGGACCGAGTGCTCGTGCTCGGCCGCCTCACCATCGTCCGCCGCGCCATTACTGCCGTGGCGGTCACCATTTCCGCCATTCTCCAGACATTCCTGATCCAGGCGTTCATTCAGCCCGCCGACCTGCTTCCGAGCGGTCTCACCGGCGTCGCGGTCCTGCTCGATCGCGTTACTTCGCTGGGCGGCGTTCACATCGACATCTCGCTCGGTATGCTCGCGCTCAACATTCCCGTGGCACTCCTATGTTGGAGCGGCATTAGCAAGCGCTTCGTCATCTTCTCGATGATGCAGGTCGTGCTCTCATCGCTGTTCCTCAACGTCTTTCACTTCGCGCCGTTTTTGGGCGACAAGATCATGCTCATCATTTTTGGCGGCGTGGTCTCGGGTCTGGGCGCTGCCATCGCGCTTAAATCCGGCGCATCCACCGGCGGCACCGACTTTATCGCGCTGTGGGTTTCCAACCACACGGGCAAGACCATCTGGGGCGTCATCTTTGGTTTCAACTGCTTTATCCTGGCGATCTTTGGCTTTATGTTTGGCTGGGACAAGGCGGCGTATTCCATCGTGTTCCAGTTTATTTCGACTAAGACCATCGACAGTTTCTATCGTCGCTACGATCGCGTGACGCTGCAGATCACGACGCGTAAGGCAGACGAGGTCATGACTGCCTACGTAAACCATTTTCAGCACGGCATTAGCTGCGCCGAGGTCGTCGGCGGATACAGCCGCGAAAAGATGTACCTGCTGAACACCGTTGTCTCGACCTACGAGAGCCAGGACATTATCAAGCTGGTGTGCGACGTTGATCCCGGCGCCGTGATCAACGTGTTCCACACGCTCAACTTTGTGGGCGGCTGGTGGGGCGGTCATGTCGACGAGCCCATGCCCACGGCCGTACCCGATCCCGACAAGCCCGCGCGCATGGCCAGCAGGCAGGCGCGCCTCAGCGAGCAGGACAGCCTACAGCAGGACGACGGCAAGTAGGGTATTGGCATTTTGCCGGTCCTGCGCAACCCATCCGAACGAGCCCCTCGAAAGCCCCGTTGCTTTCGAGGGGCTCTCGTTTGCCCAGATAAAACCTACCAAAATGAAGCTGTCGCTTTTTGGTAGGGAGGGTGTATCGTTTTATCAATATGAGGTAACATGAAACTAGACGTTATATACGTATTAGTTATTTCGATATTTCGATAAGAGTGATCAGATATGCCCGCGCCCAAAAATGTACCGCTTTACCAGCAGATTTACGACGAAATCAAGGATGCGATCGAGAAAGGTGTTTATGCACCCAAGGAGCGTATTCCGTCCGAGCTTGAACTAGCCGAGCAGTACGAGGTGAGCCGTATTACGGTGCGCCGCGCTGTCGAGGAGCTGTGCTCCGATGGTTACCTGGTTAAGCAGCAGGGCCGCGGCACCTTTGTCTCCACGCCGCACATCAATCGCCAGTTTCACGCCTCGACGCTGCAGACGTTTACCGCGCTGTGTGCCGGCAACGGCATGAAGGCCGGTGCGCACGTGATCGATCGCCAGATCGTTCCGGCGCGCCAAAACGAGATGGAGTTCTTTGGCCTGCAGAAGGATGCGCTGCTGCTGCATATCAAGCGCGTGCGTACGGCCGACGGCGAGCCCATCTTTGAGGAGAACATCTTTGTGCCGTTTGATGCCTACCGCGAGCTGTTGACGGCCGATCTTGAGGACAAGTCGATTTTTGCCGAGGTCGAGCGTGTTGGCGGAATCCCGATTGTCTCGGTTGGCTACCGTACGGTCGAGGCCGTTCGAGCTAACGTCGAGCAGGCGGCCGAGCTGGGCATTGCTCCGTACGATCCGCTGCTCAACCTGCGTGCCGGCTTTACCGGTCCCAATGGCGAGCCGGTTCTGATGGGTAAGCAGTACTACGTGGGATCGCGCTACGTTATGGTCATGTAAGTTACGCGGTTTTACCAAACCGCGTAACGGCTCGACGCTGCAAGCCCGCCAGAG
>CAMQHB010000028.1:0-22842 GCA_947001545.1 uncultured Collinsella sp. | reverse complement strand
CATTGGGAAATCGAGCGTGGCAAGCGGAGGTCTTCGGGGTATAAGACGGCTAATTGTATGCCGCTTTTTGAAAGGAACCCTTATGCCCAGCGTTGCCGTTCTTGCCGCCGATGGCTTTGAAACGATTGAATGCCTGACCATGGTCGATGTCATGCGCCGCGGCGGCGTGCGCGCCACGCTCGTCTCGATCATGCCCACGCGCGAGGTCGTAAGCTCGCTGCAGATTCCCGTAACTTGCGACGCGCTCTTTGACGAGATTAACTTTGACGAGTATGACTGCGTCGTGCTGCCCGGCGGTCTGCCCGGCGCCACCAACCTGCGCGCCGACCAGCGCGTCTGCGACGTAGTCTGCGAGTTCACCGCGACCAAGCATGTTGCCGCCATCTGCGCCGCCCCGTTTATCCTGGGCGAGCTCGACCTGCTCGAGGGACGCCACGCCACGTGCTTCCCCGGCTTTGAGAAGAGCTTCCCCGAGGGCGCCTATACCGGCGACAAGGTCACGCACGACGGCAACATCATCACCGCCAGCGGCATGGCCCAGTCGCTCCCCTTTGCGCTTGAGCTGCTGCGTACGCTCGCCGGCGACAAGGCTGTCGAGAAGGTTGCCGAGGGCATTCAGCTATGATTTTGGCTTCGCAATCACCGCGCCGCATCGAGTTGATGCGCGAAGCGGGCTACGACATCCGCGTCATTCCCTCTGACATTGACGAGACTCCTTTTGATGACGAGGCCCCGCTTACGCTCGTCGAGCGCTTAGCTCGCGCTAAGGCTGCCGCCGTTGCCGCCGAGCACGCCGAGCCCAATGAGTTGACCATCGCGGCCGACACCATCGTCACCTTCGATGGCAAGCTTTTGGGCAAGCCGGCAAACGAGGACGAAGCCCGCACCATGCTCCACGAGCTCTCGGGGCGCACGCACCAGGTCGCAACCGGCGTCTGCATCGTTATAGCCGGAGACACCACCGCCCCACACGCCGCCGAGAGCCTGTCGTTTGTCGATGTGACCGACGTGACGTTCTATGAGCTCACCGACGAGCAGATTGAGCGCTACGTCGCCTCAGGCGAGCCCATGGACAAGGCAGGTGCCTACGGCATCCAAGGCGTCGGCGGGCGTATGCTCGTGCACGATATTTCGGGCGACTTTTACAACGTGGTGGGCCTGCCCATCGCTCGCGTCGCGCGCGCGATTCAAAAACTATCGTAATTGCATCTGGCGCTGGGTATCCCCCAGCGCCTACAATTTCGGCGTACCGTACGGATCCCGACCGGGCATAAGGCCCGGCGGAAAACCGATAGGAGTAAAACATGGACACACTGCTTGAGGCCATTGACGTTTGCGATGTCGATGGCTTTTGCTTTGGCAACTATACGGACGAGAAGGCCGGCACCGGTTGCACCGTAATCGTGGCGCCCGAGGGTGCCACCGGCGGCGTTGACGTTCGCGGTGGAGCCCCGGCATCGCGCGAGACCGATTTGCTGCGCCCCGAGAACACCGTCGACAAGGTCCATGCCGTCTGCCTTTCGGGCGGATCGGCCTTTGGCCTGGAGGCCGCAAGCGGCGTGGCCCGCGAACTTGAGAGCCGCGGCATCGGCTTGCCCGTCGGTCCCACGCAGGTGCCTATCGTGTGCTCCAGCTGCATCTTCGACCTCGCCTTTGGCGACCCTACCGTGCGCCCCGACATCGAGGCCGGTATCGCCGCCGTGCGCGAGGCGCTCGACAACACCCTCACCACGCTCGAGCAGGGCAATGTAGGTGCCGGTACCGGTGCCACCGTGGGCAAGCTCATGGGCCCCGCCACCTGCATGAAGGCCGGCCTAGGCGCTGCCGCCGTGGCACTCGGTCCTGTTAAGGTAGGCGCCGTGGTTTCGGTCAACGCCTGTGGCAATGTCGTCGACCCTTTCACCGGTGAATGGGTCGCTGGCATGCGCGCTGCAGCAGATAGCGACCAGATCGTCGACATGGAGCTCGCAGCCTTTGCCGCCGCCGGCTCCATGCAAATGCCGCTCGACCGCACCAACACCACCATCAGCTGCATCGTCACCAACGTGGAACTCACTAAGGCACAAGCCACCAAGGTCTCCCAGATGGCCGCAGACGCCTATGCGCACGCCATTCGCCCCACGCACACCACCAACGACGGCGACACCATCTACACCCTCGCCAGCGGCAAGCTGGGAGCCCAGGCAAGCGCCGCCGTTCCCTTGGACCTGTTGGGCATGCTCGCCGTAAGGGCTCTACAGACCGCCATCGTAAACGGAGCCAAAACCGCCAAAACCTCCCACGGCATCCCCGGCGCCGCAAAGTAACCTAACCTGACCGGTTGCCCGGTGGGGCTTGGTTATGTTTGCTGCTCTACAGTCCTGGCTCGCACGAAGAGCACATTAAGTGCTCTTCTGCTCGTGCGGAACTCGCGACAAACATAACCAAGCCCCACCGGGCAACCTACTCAGCAAGATCCCTTTCAGCCCAGGCCCCTGTGTACCGCGCGTCCAAGATCTTCAAATTCAGGCAGCCTGACAATCGATTCTTATAGCAAAGGTCCCTTGGCCTTTAGTTTGATACAAGTTCCGCACGAGCCGGAAAGCACTTAATGTGCTTTCCGTGCGAGCAGGACTGTTCACAGTAGCAAACTAAAGGCCAAGGGGCCCAGTCAACCTATCGGCAGCGATTACTCAACAGTTAGTTGAATTTGAAGATCTTTGAGGCAAGATGGTATAGGCCGAGTGTGGTTTTGTCTCCGGCCCGTCCACGCAAGTTGGTGAAGAATCCAACCACGCCGTAGCGAGCGCGACGATACATGCGCTCGTCGTACTCCTTCAGGTCCTTCCACAGCGTCTTCAGGCGCTCATCGGCACAATCTTCCTCGGAAAGCTTGGTGAACACCGAGCAAATCGCCATCATCATGGTGAAGTAGCCCATCATGTACGAACGCAGACGCGAGGACTCGACGTCCTGGTACAGGTGGAACGATTCCATCATGATGCGCGTTACGCGGAACTGCTGACCCAGGCGCTTGACCATCGTGGCCTCATTGACGCTCTGGCCCTCGCGACCGATAAGGTAGCGATAGAGGTCGATGTCGGCGTAGTACATGGTCTTGCAGCGCGGCAGCGGCACGTATGCGTAGATATTATCCACGTAGAACGTGTGTGCCGGCATAGGTAGATTGGACTCGCGCAGTACATCGGTGCGATAGCACAGGCTGTGCATGAGCAGGTTCTGATCGGGACGGAAGTGTCCGATCTGGTCCCAAGAGAAAATCTTTTTGCGCGGCAGGGCAAACTTGTAGCCAATAGCGGTATGCGTACCCTCGTAAACCTTCTCGTACACGTAGTTCGAGATAAACAGGTCGACGCGCTGGTCGCGCTCCTCAAAGCCACGCAGAATCGACAGCATGGTCGAAAGCGCCGCACCGTCGAGCCAGTCGTCCGAGTCAACGACCTTGTAGTACGTACCATGTGCCTCGCGCAGGCCCGAGAGGACGGCGATACCGTGACCGCCATTCTCCTGGTGCACCGCGCGGATGATTCCAGGATAACGGGCCTCCCACTCGTCGGCCTTGACGGCCGTCTCGTCCTTGGAGCCATCGTCCACCACGATAATCTCGATATCGGTGGCGTAATTGCTCCCCTCCAAGATGGAGGTGATGCAATGGTCCATGTCCTTGGCGGCGTTATACGAGGGAATACCGAATGTTATGACTTTATGCATGGCAGGCGATAATCTCATCCGAAAGATCGAGGGCGGAATTGGTCACGGCGTCCATATCGTAGTAACGATACTCGGCCAGACGACCCACCGGGTGGAAGTTCGTCAGGTTCTGAACGCGCTCAAGATAGCGCTCGTAGAGCTCACGGTTCTCGGGCTCAAGAATGGCGTAGTACGGCGTCTCACCCGAGCCGGGCGTATAGGCTTTGGAGTACTCCTTCATGATGGTGGTCTTGCCGGGCAAAACCTGACCGGTCATGTTCTTGAACTCGGTGATGCGCGTGTAGTCCTCGCTCGTGGTGTAGTTGACGGTGCCCACGGGCTGGAACTGATCCATATCGAGCGTCTCGAACTTCATATCGAGCGTGCGGTACGGCAGCGCGCCCAGGTCGAGGTTGAACAGCTCGTCGAGCGGACCGGTGTAGACGATCTCGCCGCCATAGACCTTGCCGTCGATCTTGACGGTGGTCTCGTCGATCTCGAAGAGGTCGCGGGCGTCCACGTCGCAGAATACGTCGATCAGATCGTGATCGAGCATATGCTCGAACAGCGCGGTATAGCCGTCCTGCGGCATGCCCTGGAAAGGAGCCTGCGGGAAGTAGCGATCGTCATCGCCCACAAAGACGGGGACGCGGCCGGTGATCGAAGGGTCGATCTGATCGGGCGTCTGGCCCCACTGCTTCATGGTGTAATGCAAAAAGACGTTCTCGTAGACGTAATCGGCGACCTCGGCCAAGTCTGGGTCGTTCTTCTTACGCAGCTCCATAATGGGCACCTTGACATCCTTGCCAAAGGTCTCCACGAGCTTCTGATACAGCTCCTCGCCGCGCTCGTCACCAAAGGCGAGCTTGAGACTCGCATGGTTGAAGGGCACGGGCATAAGGGCACCGTTGATGTTGGCGAGCACCTTGTGCTGATAATCCGTCCACTTGGTAAAGCGCGACAGGAAATTGTGCACGCGCTCGTTAAAGGTGTGATAGATATGCGGACCGTACTCGTGGATCAGGATTCCGGCCTCGTCAGTGCAGTCATAGGCATTGCCCGCAATGTGGCTACGGCGCTCCAAAACGGCAACACGATAGCCGATGGTCTCGGCGAGACGGCGGGCACAAACGGCACCGGCATATCCAGCACCGACGACAATCATGTCGTACGCGCCGGCGTTAAAGCCTTCAGGCAGGCCTGAGGTAATCTGCATCGATACTCCTTGTCAAAAGCCACGGGCTCGTTAGCTGGGCTTTTCTCGAACATTCTTCGAGACACATTTATCAGAGCGATTATAGCGCTAATGCGTCCTATAATGAGCTTGCCACACAAGGAAAGCTCAAGCACCGCGGCGAACATTAACGTAAGGTAAACCCGCTAGCAGCGGGTTTATTCGTGAACAGCCGGGCGCCTGGAGCTTAGCGAAACGCTTGTAAGGAGTAACATGAGCGATTTCCTAAACCGTATGAAGTCTGCCGCCAAGGCCGACCTTAAGACGATCGTCCTGCCCGAGGGTGAGGATCCGCGCACTATCGTCGCGGCCACCAAAATCATCGAGGAGGGCCTGGCAAAGATCGTCATCCTGGGCAACCCCGACGAGATCAACGTTCCCGGCGCTACCGTCATCGACCCGCGCAATGCCGAGAAGCACGAGGAGTACGCGCAGAAGTTTGCCGAGCTCCGCGCCAAGAAGGGCGTTACCATCGAGCAGGCTCGCGCCCAGGTGATGGACGCCACCTACTTTGGCACCATGATGGTCAAGATGGGCGACGCCGACGGCCTGGTCTCCGGCGCCTGCCACTCCACCGCCGACACCCTGCGCCCCGCGCTTCAGATCCTCAAGACCGCCCCGGGCACCAAGCTGGTCTCGGCCTTCTTCGTGATGTGCACCGACACCCCGCAGTTCGGCACCGACGGCACGCTGATCTTCGCCGACTGCGGCCTCAACATCAACCCGTCCTCCGACGAGCTCTCCGAGATCGCCATCGCCTCCGCTCACTCCTGGTCCACCTTCATGGGCAATGTTGAGCCGCACGTGGCCATGCTCTCCTACTCCACCATGGGCTCCGCCGGTGGCGAGGTCGCCAAGAAGGTCCAGGAGGCCGTGAAGTTCTGCAAGGAGAAGGCTCCCGAGCTCGCCATCGACGGCGACCTGCAGCTCGACGCCGCCATCGTCCCCACCGTCGCCCAGCTCAAGGCTCCCGGCTCCTCCGTTGCCGGCAAGGCCAACGTGCTCGTGTTCCCCGACCTCGAGGCCGGCAACATCGGCTACAAGCTGGTCCAGCGCTTCGCCGGCGCCGACGCCTACGGCCCCATCCTGCAGGGCATCGCCAAGCCGGTCAACGATCTGTCGCGCGGCTGCTCTGCTGACGACATCGTGGGTGTCGTGGCCATCACCGCCGTCCAGGCTCAGATGGCTGAGTAGCGGACATATCCCCTCGGGACAGGAATTTCCACCTGCTAGCAAAAAGGCCTCCGGAGCTGTTGCTCTGGAGGCCTTTCGTTTACTTGCGAATGCGCGCGTTAGTTGTTCTTGGTCAGGCGCTCGACGTCGTGGGCGATCATGTATTCCTCGTCGGTGGGGATGACCATGACCGTGACGGCGGAACCGGCGGCGCTGATGACCTGCGGGCCGTTGCCCACGGCCTCGCGGTTCTTGTTGTTGTCGATGCGTACGCCCAGCCATTCAAAGCAGTCGCAGAAGGCCTTGCGGATCGACCAGTCGTTCTCGCCGATGCCAGCGGTAAAGGTGATGGTATCCACGCCCGCCATGGAAGCGATCATGGAGCCGGCCTGCTGCATGGCCTTGTAGGCGAACATATCGAAGGCGAGCAGGCAGCGCTCGTCGCCCTCGGAGGCGCGTGTACGGATGTCTCGGGCGTCGTTGGAGATGCCCGAGATAGCAAGCAGACCAGACTGCTTGTTCATCATGTCATCGACTTCCTGATAGCTGTAGCCGCCCTCGCGCTGGAGGTAGCACACGGTGGCCGGGTCAATGGAACCACAGCGGGTGCCCATCATCAGGCCGTCGAGCGGCGTGAGGCCCATCGTGGTGTCGCGGCACACGCCGTCCTCGATGGCGGCGAGCGAAGCGCCGTTGCCCAGATGGCACGAAAGCAGACGGTGGCAGCGCGAGCCCAGGATCTCCTTGGCCATCATCCACTCATAGCGGTGGCTCGTGCCGTGGGCGCCGTACTTGCGCACGTGGTACTTGTCGCACACGTCCTTGGGCAGCGCGTAGGTATAGGCAACCTCGGGCATGGTCATGTGGAACGAGGTATCGAAGACGGCGACGTTGGGCAGCTCCGGATACTTCTCGCGGCAATACTCGATTGCTGCGGCCTCCCCGTAGTTGTGCAGCGGAGCAAGCGGTGCCACCTCGAGAATCTTAGCCATAACCTCGTCGTCGACAACTGCGGAATCATCGAAGTGCCAGCCGCCCTGAACGATACGATGGCCAATGCCATCAATCGTAAAGTCGGTCTTCTCGAGCTCCTCGAGCACACGAGCGATAGCAGAGCGATGATCGGGGAAAGGGACCTCCTCGGTCTGCTTGGCGCCACCGTTCTCGGAGTGGCCAAAGATGCCCATGTCCGAACCGATACGTTCGCAGTTGCCCTTGGCAAAAACCTCTCGGGTATCGGTATCCAAAAGCTGATATTTAAGGCTTGAGCTGCCGGCGTTGACAACAAGTACGTTCATGAGACTCCTTTGCAGTGCAATAAGGTCGACGCAGACCCCTTAAGGCGGCCGCATTTTAATAAGAAGTTATCACAACTTGATAAATAGCTATCAAGCATATCGCCCAACGAGCACAAAAGAGGGGCCGAACGGCGCTCGGTCGTCCAGCCCCTCACCTCTTGCAATTACTTGCCGTTGACGATGCGCTCGACGTCGGAAGCGATCATGAACTCCTCGTCCGTGGGGATGACGAAAATCTTGACCTTGGAATCCTTGGCGGACAGGCACCAAGCGCCGTCACCACGCAGGGCGTTGCGGGCATGGTCCATCTTGACGCCCATAAAGGCCAGACGGTCGGCGACGCCGGCACGAACGGCCGGAGCGTGCTCACCGATGCCAGCGGTGAAGACCAGCGTGTCCATGCCGCACATGGAAGTAGCCATCTCGGCAGCCTTGGCGGCAATCTTGTAGACAAACATGTCGAAGGCGAGCTGAGCATCGGGGTCACCAGCGGCGGCGAGCTCCTCGACGTTGCGGCAGTCGTTGGTCTTGCCGCCGGTCACAGCCAAAAGGCCGGACTTCTTGTTCATCATCTCGTCGACCTCGTCGAAGGTGTAGCCGCCCTCGCGCTGCAGGTAGCACACGGTAGCCGGGTCGATGGAGCCGCAGCGGGTGCCCATCATGACACCGTCGAGCGGCGTCAAGCCCATGGTGGTGTCCATGCACTTGCCGTCCTCGATGGCGCACAGGGAAGCGCCGGAGCCGATATGGCACACGACGACCTTGCGGGCCTCGCCGTTGGTCATCTCTGCGACCTTCTTGGAGATGTAACGGTAGCTGGTGCCGTGGGCGCCGTACTTACGGATGTGCAGCTTGTCGCAAACATCCTTGGGCAGGGCGTAAGTCTTGGCGACCTCGGGCATGTTGAAGTGGAAAGCGGTGTCGTAGACCGTGACGTTGGGCAGGTCGGGATACTGCTCGAGGCAGTACTCGATAACGTTGGCCTCGGGGTTGTTGTGCAGCGGCGCCAGCGGGGCGACCTCGCGGATCTTGGCGAGAACGTCCTCGTCGACGAGGGAGGAGTCGCCAAAGTACCAACCGCCCTGAACGATGCGATGGCCGATGCCCTCGATCTTGACGCCGTTGGCCTCGAGGTCCTTCAGAACGACCTCGATGGCGACCTTGTGGTCGGGGAACTCGATGTTCTCGGTCACCTTCTTGGAACCGTTGGCAGCGTGGGTGAAGGTACCGCCGGTAAAGCAGACGCGCTCGCAGGAGCCCTTTGCGGACACCTTGTGGGACTTGGTATCGATGACCTGATACTTAAGGGTCGAAGATCCTGCGTTGACGACCAGAACGTTCATGTGTCTCCCTACTAACAGGCGGTGTGGCGCCGCCAGGTTACATACGTTTCAATAATAAACCCAAACGCCCTCGCGCTCGGGTTTATTGCGTTGATATATAAGTTATCGGTGCTTGAGCTTCCGTTTCATTGCAAGGAAAAAGCGCCCTCAGATGAGGTTCTCGCCCAGGTTCTTGCCGCCGAGAACGTGCATATGGAAATGCATGACGGTCTGACCGGCGTTGACGCCCTTGTTGGAGATGACGCGGAAACCGTCCTCCAGGCCCTTGGCCTTAGCGACCTCCTGGATGGCGTGAGCCATGGCGCCCATGGTCTCGGCCGGCACGTTATCGGCGATATCGCTGTAGTGCTTCTTGGGGATCACGAGCGTGTGGACCGGCGCCTGGGGGTTGAGGTCGTCGAAGGCGATGACCTGGTCGTCCTCATAGACAACAGTCGAGGGAATCTCGTGGTTGGCAATTTTGCAGAAGATGCAATCGCACATGGTTGGTTCCTTTCTCACAGACCAAGGTAATTATATTTGGTCGGGATGGTTAGAACGAGAGGTTGTCGTCGGCGTTGGCGGCTTCGCCGTCGGCGAGCACGTCGTTGCCGTCGACGTCCTTCAGGAGCACCGAGACCTTCTGCTCGGCATCGGACAGGCGGGTACGCAGGCTCTTGAGGAGCTCGACGCCGCGGGTATAGCTCTCAAGCGACTCCTCGAGCTCCATATCGCCCGATTCCAAGCTGCGTATGATGAGCTCCAACTCCTGCGAAGCCTGCTTGTACGTAAGCTGCTCGACCGGGGTCTTTTCTGCCATATCTGTTTCCTTTCCTAAAGGTTTATCGCTGTGAAACGCGGCCTACTCGACCGTATTGACCGTTGCCGCCACGTTGCCGTCTGCCATGCGTACACGAATGGCATCGCCGGGCTTAAAGGTCTTGGCGCTCGTGGCCACCCCATCATCGCTGTACGCGATGGAATAACCACGGGCAAGCACCTTGAGCGGCGACAGGGCATCGAGCGACGCGGCGGCTCGGCCCAGGTCGGATGCTGGCTTGTTGAGCATCGTGCGCCCCTGATGCTCCAGGCGAGAGCTCGCGAGCGTGAGCGCATGGCGTTTGCCATCGAGCCCCGAGGTGCTTGCAACCAGGCGCTCGGGCAGGCGCTCAAAGTTGGAGCGGAATGTCCCGACCGAGCGTACTATGGCGCCCGACAGGCGATCGGAAGTCAGCGCAAGCTCTGACTCGCGACGCTCAACCATAAACGTTGGGTCGTTGAGGCACGGGCGGCACGCAGCCGCATCGAGCGCATCGTCCAAGCGAGCCGTATAGGTATTCCAGGCACGGCGACCGCGCTGATCGAGCATCTCCAGGTCGACCTGGGCCGACCCAATCATCGATGCCATCGCGGCACCCAGACGCTGATAGCGCGCCTCGAGCACATCGGCCAACTCCGTCATAGCCGGCGCCACCGATTCGGCCGCCGCCGTAGGCGTAGAGGCGCGACGGTCGCTCACCATGTCGCAAATCGAGGTATCGGGCTCATGGCCAATGCCGGTCACCACGGGCACGGGACAAGCCGCCACCGCGCGGGCAAGCTCCTCGTCATTAAAGGTCATGAGGTCCTCAAAGGAGCCGCCGCCGCGCACCAGCAAGATGCAGTCGGGCGCCGGCATGACGGCGGCGGCACGGCGCAGGCCCTCGATAAGCTCGGCCGGCGCACCCTCGCCTTGAACCCTGGCGCCCACGCAAACGAGCTCGACGAGCGGGTTGCGACGACGCAATGTGCGCTTGACGTCGTCGATTACGGCACCCGAAAGCGAGGTAACGACCGCCACGCGTGAGCAGAACACCGGAATGCGACGTTTGCGCGCTTCGTCCATCAGGCCCTCGCGGCGTAGCTTTTCGGCCAGTTGCGCCACTTGTTGACGCAGCAGGCCCTCCCCCGCCAGCGAGAACGAGCGAGCGACAAAGCTCATGCGGCCCGTGGCCTTATAGAGATTGAAGCTGCCCTTAAAGCTCACCTGCATGCCGTCGCGCAGATCGAACGTGCGCTTGAGATAGGCGCCCTTCCAGATGATGCAGTCGACGGCCGCCGAGTCGTCCTTGATTTGGAAGTAGCAGTGGCCGCTTCGGGCATTGGGACCACGGAAGCCCGTGACCTCGCCCAGGACGCTCAGCTGCGGAATGGCATCGAGCGCACCGGCAGCGATCTCTACCGCCTGACTCACGCTGAGCTCCTTGCGCTCCTGCTCATCCGAACCGTCGAACTCGGCGGAAACGGCATTGCCGGTCAGATTCCAGCCTGCCACGCAGCCTCCTTTCGTCATCGTGCACATGGGCTCCGGCCCTGCGCAAATTCAAGTCCAACACATAGTACAGCGCCGCGGGGACACAAATCTCCGCGGCGCCTGTCAAGCCAATTTGTTATCGGTTGGAGTTTCTGTTGTAGCGAGCCATAAGATAGAGCAGCTGAATGATCGAAGTGAGCGCTGCGGCAACATAGGTAAGCGCGGCTGCCGTCAGGACCTTCTTGGCACCGTTGACCTGCTTGGAGCTCATACCCGACTGCTCGATATACGCCACGGCGCGGCGGCTGGCATCAATCTCGACCGGCAGCGTAACCAACTGGAACAACACACTAAACGAGAAGAAGATCAGCGCGAGGGTCGTGAGTCCCGCGATGTTCATAAACAGACCCATGAGCAACACGATGGTCCAAGTGTTCTGGGTAAAGTTGACGACCGGCACGAGGGCGGTGCGTACCTTCATCATGGCATAACCACTTTGACGCTGGGCGGCATGGCCCGCCTCGTGGCAGGCGACGGCAACGCTTGCGACCGACCCGCCTGAACGGTTGGCATCCGACAGATACAGGTTGTTGTCCTGCGGGTTGTAATGGTCGGTGAGCTCGCCAGCGACACCCTTGATACCCACGGCGTTACAACCGTTGGCATCGAGCATGCGGCGAGCGACCGTGGCACCCGTATCGCCGTCCGAGCGAACCTTGGACCAGGTTTTGTACGTCGAGTTGATATAGTTCTGTGCGGCAAGGCCAAGCACCGTGCAGACAAGAACAACCAGCAGGTACAGCGGGTCGATGCCAAAGCCGTATCCATAGTAATAAGGCATGCGAATTCCTCCGAATCGAGTTACACGTTGGAGGCATTCTACCCACTCGCCCAGCCAACGAGACGCCATCGATGTTTTGGCATTGCTGCTCTAGAACGTTTGCAGCGTTTGGTAAAACCGCGTAACTATAAAAGCTCGATTTTGCCGTCCTTCACGGTGAGCCCCATGTTGCCCGAGAGCAGATCGTCCAGACGCGAGCCCACAAGCTCAAAGCGCCAGCCTTCGCGCAGGGGGCTCTGCTCGGGGTGCTCAATATAGTCGGCCAGGTCATCGCGCGAGGCAATGACCGAGGTCGCCACGCCCGAGCGCTCGGCAACTAGGCGAATGAGCGCATACATCAGGTCCGTCACGCTCTCCAACTCCGGAGAGATCTGGCGATGCCCGCGCACCATGAGCGGCAGGCGATCGTGCGGGCAGCTTGCGCCACGCTTGATGGCCATGAGCGCACCGTCCACGTCGCGCTCCCCCAACTGATCGGTACCGCGAATGCTACGGAACTCCTCAACGCGCACGGGATTGCGCTTGACGAGCGCAAGCAGCGTGTCGTCGGACATGACCCACTTGCGCGGGATGTTACGGCGCTCGGCGCGGTCCTCGCGCCAGGCGGCGAGCTCGCGCGCGATGCCCAGCTGGTGGCGGCTGCACGAGTTGATGCGCTTGACCTTGCGGAATGCCTCGTGACGGTCGGCGCGATAGTGCGACTCGTCAGCCAGCGGGCGTAGCTCGTCGAGCACCCAGTCCACACGGCCCAGCTCGCGCAGGCGACTCACCATCTCGGTATAGGCGACGATCAAGTACTTGACGTCATCAATCGCGTACTCAATCTGCTTATCGGTCAGCGGGCGACGCGACCAGTCGGTCAGCGACTCGGTCTTGGGCAGCGAGACGCCGCAAAACGTCTGAACAAGCGCGCCATACGAAATCTGCTGGCGCTCGCCCAAAAAGGCAGCGGCGACCTGCGTATCGAAAATCGGTCGTGGCAGCACGCCCACGGTATGGAGCATAACCTCCATATCCTGCGAGCAGGCGTGGAAGACCTTAGTCACGCTCTCGTCTGCCATAAGCTCGGCCAGCGGCGATAGGTCGTCGATTACCAGGGGATCGACCGCGACGCTCTCGGCAGGGGTGGCAATCTGAACCAAGCACAGACGCGGATGGAACGTGCGCTCGCGCAAAAACTCGGTATCGACGGCAATCGCGTCGAACTCACGGGCGCGCTGGCAAAAGTCGAGTAGAGCCTGATGTGTGGAAATGTACATATCAACCCATCGAATAAGGTTAGGCCCGAAAAACACGGGTAGGATATCGGCATTGCCTTACAACTATACTCGGTTAGTCACAGAACGGGAACGTAAGTATGCGCTGCCTTATCATCCACAACCCGGCATCGGGCCCCAGCTCAGATGAAATCTACGCATTCACGCACGCCCTCGCGCAGGGCGGCGACGAGGTCGTGATGCGTTTTATCGGCGATGGCATGGAGCCCGAGGACGCCGTGGCAGACGTGCGCGAGTTTGATCGCGTGGTCGTTTCGGGCGGCGACGGCACCGTCTCCAACGTGCTCGACCAGATGCGCGGGTGCGGTGTCCCCACGCTCGTCTTCCCCTCCGGCACAGCCTGCCTGTTCTTTAACAACATCGGCAATGCCCCCGAGGCAGCGGCGCTTGCCAAGGCTTGCCGTGCCGGTCGCACGGTCAAAGTCGACATGGGCGAGCTCTTTTGGCTCGACGAGAACGGCAACGAGAAGCGCCACGGCTTCATCATCATCGCCGGCTCGGGTTTCGACGCCGAAATCATGATGAAGGCCGCCCCCACCAAAAACGACATCGGCGAGATCGCCTACTTCCTCTCTGCGCTCGCCACGCCCAACCCTACGGTAGCGCACTTTACGATTGAGCATGACGGCATTGTCGAGGAGCTCGACGGCATCTGCTGCATGGCCGGCAACACCTCGGTCATCCAAAACGACATCAACCTGTTCCCCGACTGCCGCATGAACGATGGCATGGTCGACATTGCGGTCATCGAACCCGTGCGCACCGTGCAGCTGCTGCCTACTGTGATCACCGCTGCGCTTGACCCCGCCGGCAAGGTACTCGGGCGCCCGCAGTTCAAGATCATCCAGACCAAGGAAGCCAAGATCACCTGCACCCCGTCGCTGGGCATGCAGTTCGATGGCGAGATTATCTCCAGCAATTCGGGCGTCTTTGGAGCCCGCGCGCTTCCGCAATGCCTCGACCTCATCGTCGACGAATTCTCCCCGCTCGGAAAATAGGAGGACCCCATGAACGACAATCCCCTGATCGGCTTTATTGTCATCGTCTTGGCCATGCTCGTCGGTTACGCCATCAACGTGATTCACCGCCGAAAGAAGTAAATCCACATTGGTATGATATTCATCCAGTTATCGACTCTCCCGCTGTTTATGCAAATCCTAAACAGCGGGAGAGTTTTCTTTTTGAGCGCCGTCTAATGCTTTATTCAGCTACAGTAAATGCAGGGTGCCTTTATTTAACTAAAGCCATAAAATGAGTATTATTATCCGTTCATCGTATATTTCCACACGCTCATCGAGTAAAAGCTGTTGTCGAGTGAATACTCTTTACACTTCCTTTAGGCTAGTAGATGTATTTATTAGCTGAAACTCCGTACGGTTTCGCGGGGTTTCAACAGTTGGGAGGGATTATGAGGTTTACTCATCCTGTCAACACGCTCAAGAAGCTCGGCTGCGGCCTTGCGTTTGGAGCAGCGGCCATCATGGCCATGCCGACTTCGGCACTCGCCTGCACCCAGATCTACATGGGCAGCAAGCTCACGGCAGACGGCAACACGTACTACGGCCGTTCCGAGGACTTCGGTCCGCGCTATGTCAAGCACTTTGGCATTGAGCCCGCACACAAGGACGGCAACGAGTACACCTCGGTCGAGTCCGGTTTTGAGTGCAAGTCCAAGGGCGCAACCTACCGCTACACCTTCGTTCGCGACAACCCCTCGCAGTGGGAAGATCGCTACGACGCATATTCCGAGGCAGGCATCAACGAGAAGGGCGTCTCCTGCTCTGCCACGCTGAGCACCTCCTATAACGAGAAGGCCGAAGAGGCCGACCCCATCACCGAGGAGACTGGCATTGGCGAATACAGCTATGCCAGCGTCATCCTGGGCGAGAGCGCCACGGCCCGCGAGGGCGTCGAGCTCATCGGCAGCCTGATCGACGAGCAGGGCGTCTGCTCCAACGACCAGATCATCATCGCCGACAGCACCGAGACCTGGTTGTTCGCCGCGCTTTCCGGCCATCAGTGGATTGCTATGAAGCTCGCCGATGACATCGCCTCGCTCAACCCCAACATCGGCAACCTCACCTATAACGTCGACCTCGATGACACCGAGAACTGTCTCCATTCCGAAGGCATCGAGTCCATGCCTAAGGAGAAGGGCTTTGCCGAGTACACCGACGGCAAGTTCGACGTCGCCAAGACCTACGGCGAGGAGATTAGCGAGGCCGGTATGCACCAGTGGTCGCGCTATATCCAGGGTCGTGATTACTTCATGGCTCCGCTTGCCGAGGGCACCGACTACGAGATCGTCAAGGACGAGCGCGAAGAGGCTCGCGCCACGACCGGCGCCCTGGTCCACGAGATGCAGCCGCTGTTCTTCCAGCCCGGCAAGTCCGACTGGAACACCTTTGAGATGATTCGTTCCTTCGCCGCTCGCGGCGAGAATGTCGCCGGCCTCAACGCCAACACCGACGGCGCCTATGCCATCGGCTCCAACCGCAACACCGAGATCCACACCTTCCAGATCCGTCAGGGCATGGACCCCGAGATCGCGACCATTCAGTGGGAGATGCTCTCCAACGCCGAATTCTCCGTCGCCATCCCCTTCTACTCCGCACTGCTCACCGAGGTCAGCCCCTACTTCAGCGATCAGGATGTCTCCTTCGATCACTGCGAAGAGGAAGACGTCGTGAACAACGAGGAGCCCAAGAACTCCATCAACTACGTCCTCATGGACATCAACACGCTCGCCTATGAGAACCGCGACCACTGCGCCACCGGCGTCCGCGCCTATCTCGACGCCCTGCAGAAGGAACTCATCGAGCAGAACCTGACCGTCGACGAGGCCATGCAGGCCGAAGAAGGCACCGAGGCCCGTACCGCCCTGGCCAACAAGGCCGGCAAGGCTGCAACCAAGAACACCTATGTTAAGTGCAAGGCCATGCTCGAGGAGATGCGCGACTACCTCAAGGAGGGCGATTTCTCCGAGGAGTTCGTCCCGAGCGACTACGATGCCGACAACGACTGCCTGGTCGAATCCATCACCTACGCCGACGAGGCCCTTTCCGATGAGGACGTGACCGAGCCAGAGGCCGAAGAGGAAGAGGTCACCGAGGAGAAGTCCGAGGGCAACAACATGGCCGCCATGGCCGTTGGCGCCGTCGTCATCATCGGTGTCTGCGTCTACGTGATCTATCGTCGCAAGAAGGCCTAAGACCCTCATGTCCTAGCTGAGCGGGCGGGGCACATGAGTCACCTCGCCCGCTTAACCAGCCTTTTGACCGGCGGGAAACCCGCTTGAAATCTTTTCAAAAAAGATTTCCCCGCACACACTTCGCTGTGCTATAGTGCAGCGCAACAGCAACTAGGTGCGACCGCGCCACGGCATCACGAAAGGAGCCACCAACATGAAGAACACGATGAAGTCTCTCAACAACTGGTGGTGGCGTGATGCGAATACGGATCGGTCGACAGTGAGTCCCTCACGCCTGTTTTTGCGCTCTAGGTGATTGAAAGGCCTCCGGTTTCGACCGGGGGCCTTTTTCTATCTCGAGCCCGATCGCATTCGCATCACGCGCCTCCGCTTTTCTCTTGCACTCCCATTCCGAAAGGATTTTCACCATGTCTCAGAACACCACCGCCGCCCAGCCCCGCACCGTCCAGACCGCCGACCGCGGCAAACTCGACGTCCGTGCCCTCGTCCTGCTCGCCATCCTGCTCGCTGCCGGCTTCATCCTCAACTTCACCGTCGGCAAGGCCATCTCGGGCATCTCGGGTGGCATGATCAGCCCCGAGTTCATCATCTCGGCCTTCTGCCTCACCATCCTGGTCGTTCGCCCCAACATCGGCCAGGCGCTCGTCATTGGCCTTATCTCGGCTGCCGTGATCCAGATCACCACTACTTCGCCGTTCGTTGATTTTGCCGCCGAGGGCATCGCCGCCATGCTCATGGCCGGCATCGTCAACGCCGCCGGCAAGAACGGTCAGGTCAAGCCCGCCATCGCCATTGTCGCAACCTTCCTGACCACCTTTGTCTCCGGCGTCATCTTCATGGTCATCAAGATGGCCATGCTCGGCGTGGTAGGCGAGCTCGCCGCCGCCATGCTGCCCGTCGTCGCCATGACCGCCGTCTTTAACGCCATTCTGGTCGGCGCCCTCTACCTGCCCATCCAGAAGGCCCTTAGGCTCAACTAACCCGCTCGGCTTTACGAGCCACCCCATCTTGGCGTTCATTCGTCGCTTGCGTACCCAAGTACGCTTCGCTCCTCTTTCGCGCCAACCTGGGGCCCCTCGTAAAGCCGTCTCCGTGCTTCACCATCAAAGACTGTCCCAAACGACTAGCTCTTGGGGACGTTCTTAAACGACTAGTCATGTAAGAACGTCCCCAATGACTATGAAAGGTATCCATGGAAACGATCATCAACGTCGACGATGTCTCGTTCTCCCATGGCACGCAGACCGAGCAGGCGCTCAGCCACATCTCGCTCAGCGTGAACAAGGGAGATTTCATCGGCATCATCGGGCCCTCGGGCTCCGGCAAGTCCACGCTTGCCGCCTGCCTGTCGGGCGCCGTGCCCCACCACTACACCGGCACGTTCTTTGGGTCCGTCATGGTCGACGGCCACGACACCTGCGAAGTCTCGCTCACCGACGTATCGCAAATCGTCGGCAGTGTGCTGCAGGATATCGACACGCAGATGGTCGCCTCGGTCGTCGAGGACGAGATGCTCTTTGGCCTCGAGAACTTTGGCGTTCCCCACGACCAGATCGAGCAGCGCGTGAGCGAAACGCTCGAGACCGTCGGCATCAGCGACCTGCGCGACCGCGAGATCGCCACCCTCTCGGGCGGACAGAAGCAAAAGGTAGCCATCGCCGCCATCCTCGCCATGCGTCCGCGCGTCTTGGTTCTCGACGAGCCCACCGCGGCACTCGACCCCGCCAGCTCCACGTTGGTCTTCGAGACGCTGCGTGAGGCAAACCGCGCACTTGGAATCACCATCGTCGTCGTCGAGCAAAAGGTCGCCCTGCTCTCGGAGTACTGCAACCGCGTGCTCGTGCTCAACCATGGCGAAATCGCGCTGCAGGGCGAGCCACACGAGGTCTTCGCGCATACCGACGAGCTCCGTGCCATCGGCGTCGACTGCCCTCGCGTCACGCGTATCTTCAATAGCCTCGAGGCCGATGGCCTGGTAAGCGGTACCCCCTGCTTGGATGTCGATGAGGCCGAGCGCATGATTTCGGGCATCGTCGACCCCGCACGCGCGGCTATCGAAGCCCAGGCGCCCGCCGGTTCCCCGCATGCACCGTCGTTGCGCCCTCATGCCAAGGACGCCGAACCCGTACTCACCTTCGACCATGTTGAGTTTGCCTATCCCAATGGCGGCGCCGCCGTACACGACCTTAGCCTGACGCTCTATCCCGGCGAGCTCGTGGGCATCGTCGGCCAAAACGGCGCCGGCAAGACCACGCTCACCAAACTGCTCACAGGCCTGCTTAAGCCCGCCTCGGGCAGCGTGCGCGTCACGGGACTGGATACCGCAGCCGTTCCCACGAGCCGCATCGCTCGCGAGGTCGCGACCCTCTTCCAAAACCCCGACCGCCAGATCTGCAAGGACACCGTGCTCGACGAGGTCGCCTTTGGCCTGGAGCTTGCCGGCATCGACCGTGCCGAGGCGCTGCGTCGCGCCCAGCTCGTCATCGACCGCTTTGGCTTGCCGGCCGACGAGGCGCCCTTCTCGCTCTCGCGCGGTCAGCGACAAATGGTGGCGCTTGCCTCCGTCGTAGTGGTTGAGCCCAAGATCGTCGTGCTCGACGAGCCCACGAGCGGCCTTGATTACCGCGAGTGCATGACCGTCATGGAAACGGTGCGTACCATGGCCGAGCGCGGTTGCGCCGTTATCATGGTCTGCCACGATATGGAAGTCGTCTCCGACTTTGCCGAGCGCATTGTGGTAATGGCCGACGGTCGCATCCTCGACCGCGGCCGCACGCACGAGCTATTCTCGAACATCGATCTCATGCGGCGTGCCTACGTGGAGCCTCCCCAGGTTATTGAACTCTCGCGCCGTCTGGCATCTTCCGTCTCGCCCGCTTTTGCGCAGGTGAGCGAGGTCACCGATGTCGTTCGAATTGCCAAGGAGATGGTCCACCGTGGTTAACGTCATCGACTACATGCCGGGCGATACGCTGCTGCATCGCCTGAATCCCGTCGTCAAACTGGGCCTCGCCGCCGCCATCATCGTCGGCATCTTCTTGTCCGACACCTACGTGGCGCTGCTGGGCTTTTTGGCACTCACCCTTGCGTTGGGTGCCTATGCCGGCGTCGTCGACCGTCTGTTCTCGCTGCTCAAGTTGCTGATTCCGCTCGCGCTTATCATGCTGGTGCTCCAGCTGGCCTTTATGCGCGATGGCAACGTGGTGTGGGGTTTTATCACCGACACGGGCCTCATCACAGGATCGAAGGCCTGCCTGCGCCTGCTGGGTGTGGCGTTACCACTCATCCTCATGCTCATGGTGACCAAGCTCAACGACCTTGCCAACGCCTGCGTCGAGGTACTGCACGTGCCGTATCGCTATGCCTTCACCTTTACCACGGCGCTGCGCTTTGTGCCGGTATTTGGTCAGGAAATGAACGCCATCATGGAGGCACAGACCGCACGCGGCGTCGAATACGACACCAAGAACCCCATCAAGAAGCTTAAGCTCATGCTGCCACTGTGTGTGCCACTGCTCATCTCGAGCGTGGGCAAGACCGATGCCACAGCCTTGGCAGCAGAACAGCGCGGCTTCTATCTGCGTACGCGCGCCAGCTCGTACAAGCGCTACCCCATCAAGGGCCTGGACATCGCCGTGCTCATCGTCAGCATCGCCCTCATCGCCATCGGCTTCCTGTTCTAGTTCACCACCGACAGCAACCGCCCAACGCAAAAGGCCTCGGCTCGCACCAAACGAGCCGAGGCCTTTACTGTTTCACCAGATAAAACCTACCAAAATTAACCTGTCCCTTTTTGACAGGTCGGAAGCTAGAGGCGGTAGGGGGCGCCGCTGCGGATGATGGATTCGCGCACCAGGACGTCCATGGCGTCGAGGGTGACCTCGGGCATCTCTCGGTACTTCTGCAGCACCGAGAGCTCGGTGCAGGCCAGAATGACGCGGTCGCAGCCGCTACGAGCGAACTCCCACATCACGCGGTCGAACTTATCCATATCGGGCTCACGTCCGGCCTTCACATCATCGTAGATAAGCGACATCACATCGTTCTGACGTTTCTCGCTGGGATAGACAACCTCAACACCCGCAGCCTTACATTCGCGGCCGTAGACGCCCGCGCCCACGGTACCGTCGGTGCCCATGATACCAATCTTGTGCACCGGCTCGGCCGGCATACTCAGGTTGGGGTCGAACTCGCACTCCCCCATCACCGCACCGGCCAGAGCATAGCGCACCGACTCACGCGGCATGTGGATAATCGGCACCTTCGTAAACGACTGGATCTGGTCGTAGAAGTAGTGTGACGTGTTGCAGGGAATGGCAATGTGCGCACAGCCCAGCGACTCGAGTGCCTGGGCACACTCTTTCATGGTCGCCAGCAGCTTGGCATGCTCGCCGGTCTTAATGGCCAGCGTGCGGTCGGGCATGGTCGACTTGGAGAGCACCACCATGTCAATATGTTCCTGATCGCAGGCAGCAGCCGTATGATGCACCACCTGGTCGTAGTAATACGACGTGGCCTCGGCGCCCATGCCGCCGATAACTCCCAGCTTTTCCATCGCCGCCTCCTTGGTGACGCTTGCGCAATTGCGCGTATCATACCCGCGCCCGCCCGATGCAAACCGGACGGGCGCCGCACTCATCTACTTGTAATACGTCTTGAACAGCTTAAAGTGGCGCAGCTTGGTGTGCCACATGCGCAGCCAGCGGTTAAAGACAAAGTCGCCCTTCATAAACGAAGGGTCGGCGCCCTTGCCTTCCTTGTCCAGGCGATGCACCTTAGCGCGCAGCTCGGGATCCTTGACGTACTTGTCGACGACGCCCATGGGAACGACCATCCACAGGGCCTCGTCCTGCGCCGTCACAAACTCCGGATCAAACGGGCGGTTGAACACATACTCGTCCACCACATACTTAGCAACGTTAAAGCCGCTGTTGGTGACGTAGTAGTTGCTGCGGCCCTGGCGCGTGTTGAAATCGAAGAACTTAAACGAGCCGTCGCGCTCGTCGTACTTAACGTCAAAGTTGGAATAGCCCACAAAGTGAAGGTCCTCGAGCAACTTGCGCACGCCGCCCATGAGCTCGTCGTTGGGCTCGGTAATGATACAGGCATGGTTGCCGACACCGTGGGGCTGATGCTCCTCAAGCAGCACATGGCCCAGGCACATCATGCGCACCTTGCCGTTGCGGTCGGAATAGCTGGTGAGCACGCGCATGTACTCGTCGTTGCCGGGCACGCGGTCCTGCAAGATCAGATCGTCGGTGTAGCCGCTGGCATACGAATCGCGAATGACCTGTTCCAGCTCGGCGCGGTCGGCAATCTCATAGGCCTTCTTCTGGCCCTCGAACTCATGCTGCCACCACATGATGCCGTCAGAAGGCTTCAGAATCATCGGGTAAGGAAAATCGATCTGGTCGAGCACTTCGGCAGGTGCCTCACCCTGGGCATTGAGCATCGCCTTGGTAAAGGTAAACGTGTGCGGATAGGGCACGCCATGCTTCTCGCACAGCTCGTAGAAGATCTCCTTCTTCTGGCACTGCTCGAGCATGCTGTAGGGCGCGTAGGGAGCGACGATGTTATCCGCCAGCTCATGAGCATCCTTGGCTTGAGCCACGAGAGCGACATAGTTGTCGCCACAGCCCACAAGGACAATCGTCTTGTCGGCATGCGCTTGGGCAATGCCGTTGACGGTTTTGAGCATCACGGGCATGGTGTCGATATCCACGTTGGGCGTGTAGTCGATAATCTGGCTGCGGTACGCGGGACCCGTCTGATACTTGCCAAAGACCAGACTCTTGACCTGGTACTCCTCGTAGAAGGCGCGCGCCACCGAATAGGCGTTGATGTCGCCACCGAGCAGCACGGGAATGAACTCGCGCTCTGTAAATTGCAATGCCATGGAAACTTCCTATCATGAACTGCCCACACAACGGGCGGTCTTTGCGCAACTGATTTATTTTAGCGTGCCAAGCCGCCGGCGCCCAAAGCTCCACCGTATCTATGGCAATCGACGTAATCGTCCAGCACGAAGGCCAGCACGAAGATGACGCTCACCGTTGTATGACAATGGGCAATGAACCTACCATTATTGTAGGATTCAGCGTATTGACATCCTCGAACGAAAGGCGCGCACGTGCCCCAAGACCATCCGACCGATAATCCCATCCTCAATGCCGCGAGGCGCGAGCTGGAGGAACGCGCGAAAGCAACCGCTCCCCTGTGCACGGCAAACGACGCCTACAACGGACCCGCCCGCATCGTCTCGATCAACACGTCGGCACACAAGGGCACGCGCAAGTCGCCCGTCGTGGATGGACACGACACCGTTATAGAGCAATTTGGCCTCGCCTCCGACGCACACGCCGGACATTGGCACCGCCAGGTCTCTTTTTTAGCCGCGGAGTCCATCCAGACGGCGCAGGCCCGCGGACTCGATGTGCGCAAGGGTGACTTGGGGGTGCGGACGATTTCTTGGACCGCGCCTAGGCGTATCCAAGCTTCCTGCG
>CAMQHB010000027.1:0-22937 GCA_947001545.1 uncultured Collinsella sp. | reverse complement strand
GCAACGCGTTGCGCTGAGTCCTGAGGCTGTTGCAATGAAAATGAGAATCAAGGAAGGGCTTGGAAGGGCTTACGATTCGAGCCCTCACCTTAGCAATTTGAACATTTGGCACTATAATCACCATAGGCATGCGCATGACGTTGCGCTTAATCAAGAGGAGAAAACGTATGGGTCTGTTTGATATGTTCAAGAAGAAGGCTGAGCCCGCGGCAGCTGCTGCTCCGGCCTCCATCTCTGCTTCTGCCGGCGCCGACGTGCTGTGCTCGCCCGTCAAGGGCAAGGTCATCAAGATGGCCGACGTGCCCGATCCCGTCTTTGGTGGCGAGGTTCTGGGCAAGGGCTGCGCTGTGTGGCCCGAGGACGACCTGGTCTACGCTCCCTGCGATGGCAAGGTGACCGTCACCATGGGTCACGCCGTGGGCCTGCAGTCCGATAGCGGCATCGAGGTTCTGGTGCACGTTGGCGTCGATACCGTCAACATGAACGGTGACGGCTTCGAGGGCTTCGTCAAGGCCGACGACGTCGTCAAAGCTGGTCAGCCCATACTCAAGATCGACCGCGCCAAGATCGCTGCTGCCGGTTACAAGGACTGCGTCGTCGTGGCCGTGTCCAACACCGCCGAGTTCGCCGACGTCGAGCTTGCCGTCGAGGCCGAGTCTGCCGTCGCCGCCGGTGACGTCATCGTTAAGGTCGTCCGCAAGTAGTCTGCGGCATCCAGAAGATGCACAAGGGTGGTCGGGTTGTCCGGCCACCCTTTTTTAATAGGCTAAGCAGGTGCATTTTATTGCAGGGGGCTTGCTTTACGGGCCATTCGTTCGTCAAATTGAAGCCGCCTGCGCTTTTGCGACGTAGGGGTTTGGGCGGAGCCGCTAATATGGACTTACTGTCACGACGTGCGCTGTGCGGGGAACGCAGTGCCGCTTGTTTGGAGGAATGTCATGAAAAAGAAGCTGCTGCTTGCGCCCCTGATGGCTGCCCTGGTCGCGTGCGTGGTTTTGCTTTCCGGCTGTGGAGGGCCTTCGGTGGAGGGGCTCATCACCAACGACCTTACGAGCCAGTTTGACGAGATCAAGAACGGCGGCGACGACTTCCTCTCCGGCCTGGAAGAGGCTTCGGGCGACGAGTTTGAGCAACTGGGCATCGATCCCAAGGAGTATGCCAAGAGCTATCTCGAGGGTTTTGACTACAAGATCGGCGATGTGACGGTCGACGAGGACAAGGGTACCGCGACCGCCGAGGTTACCATCACCTGCAAGTCCATGAACAAGATCGTCGAAGATTTCGCCACCCAGTATCAGGAGAAGGTCGCCGCACTCGATACGACGCCTTCCGAGGACGACCTGTACAAGATGGCCGGTCAGGTGATGGTCGATGTGACCAAGGCCGCTAAGACCAAGGACACCAAGGTCACCTTTAAGTATTCCGCCAACGAGGATAACGAGTGGTCTGCCGACGATTCCGCAACCACTGAGATGATGAATGCGATGATGAGCTAGTTCGTTGCGGCGTTTTACCAAACGCCGCAACTGCTCGACGCCGCTTGCTACTCGCCCAGTACCAGCGCCGTGAGCTCTGCCTGGCTGTCCACCACGTAGTCGGCGCCGGCGGCTTCCAGCTCTGCGCGGCCACGGAAGCCCCAGCTGACGCCCGCGCTCTTAAGGCCGGCGTTGTGGCCGGTTAGGATATCGACATCGGAATCGCCCACATAGAGCGTGGTTGCCGGATCGGCGCCCAACTCCTCCATCACATGCAGCGTGACGGGTGCTTCGGGCTTGGGCGGAAACGCATCGACACGGCCCTGTACCAGCGCAAAGCGCTCGGAACCAAAATACTTTTCGATAAGTGGAGCCGCCGAGACGTGGTCTTTGTTAGTGAGCACGGCAAGCTGCACACCCGCGGCGCGCAGGCGGTCGAGCATCTCGATCGTGCCGGCATAGGGGGCGGTGTGGTCCTCCTTGTGCTCGCCGTAATAAGCCCTAAACTCGGCAAGCGTCTGCTCAAACATACGGCTGTCGCCCGCGTACTCGGCGGGCATAAAGCGCTCAACCAGCTTGAGCATGCCGTTTCCCACCTTGTAGCGGTACTCGTCAACGGCAAACGTGGGCCAGCCGTGCGTCTCGCAGGTATGGTTGCCGGCGGCCGCCAAGTCCTCGAGCGTGTTGAGGATGGTGCCGTCCAGGTCAAAGATCACATGGGAAAAAGCTGCTGCCATGGGTGCTCCCGTCATTGGGTTTCAAAACGCACCTCATAATACTGGGCTTATGCGTTGGGCGTGCTTGAAATCTGAACATCTCCAGGGATATCGAGTCACATCGCGCCGACCGTGCGGTTTCACCCTAGCAAATTCTCGGCAGCTGCTCTCCCACGAGCATGTCGAGAATGCGGGTCGAGCCCCAGCCGGTGCGCACGCGCACGGCGGGACGGACACCCTCGGCAAGTGGCAGCACACGACCGATGATGGCGGCATTCTCGCCGTAGCGCGCGGCGCGCATGGCGGTTAGTGCGGCATCGGCTTGCTCGGCCGGCACCACGGCAACCATCTTGCCCTCGTTTGCCACCTGCAGCACATCGTAGCCGAGCATCTCGCAGGCGGCCTGCACGTCGGGGCGCACGGGCACGGCATCCTCGTCGACCTCCATGGCAACACTGCTGGCCTGGGCAAACTCGTTGAGCGTGGATGCCAGGCCACCGCGCGTGGGGTCGCGAAAGCAACGCGTGCCGGGCGCTGCGGCCAAAACGTCGGCAATCAGGTGGTTGAGCGGCGCAGCGTCGCTTTCGATCGCGCTCGAAAACGCCAGGCCCTCGCGTTGGCTCATGATGGCGATGCCGTGGTCGCCCAGCGTACCCGATACCAGGATGGCGTCGCCGGGCCGGCAGTTTGCACCGCTGAGCGCTACGCCCGCGGGCACTTCGCCCACGCCGGCGGTATTGATGTAGACGCCGTCGGCACCGCCACGCTCGACCACCTTGGTGTCGCCGGTGATAATCTTCACGCCTGCCTCATGTGCCGTTTCGGCCATGGTCTGCACAATCTGGCGCAGCTTGTCCATGGGATAGCCCTCTTCGAGGATAAAACCGCATGAGAGGTAGCGCACGTTAGCGCCCGAGGTCGCGACGTCGTTGACGGTTCCGCATACGGCGAGGCGACCGATATTGCCGCCGGGGAAGAACTGCGGCGTTACCACAAAGCTGTCGGTCGACATGGCGATTCGCCCGCTTGCGGGCAGCGCGGCGACACCGGCGTCGTTGCCCGCAAGCAGCTCGGGCGACCCAAAGGCATCCAGAAAGACCTCATCGATAATGCGCTTCATCATCTGACCGCCGGAGCCGTGGCCCAGCAGGACAGTGCTATCGGTGGCAGTACGGGACATATCGAAAACTCCAATCGTGGGTGGAATCGGCAATAGCCGAGTGTGGCAGAATCGATGATAAGTAAAAGCCAGCGAGCGCCATTCAGACGAAGTGAGTTGCCTTGAAAGAGGAGGCTGCTGGGCTTTTGCCCGCAGCCGACGATTGAAAGGCAAATCGCTCGCCTGAATGGCGCGCAGCGTCGACCAGTCCGCCGTTCGTTAAAACGGCGGACCTTAATAGTCGCGGTAGCGGTAGTACGCCGCGCAGCTGCCTTCGGAGCTCACCATGCAGGGGCCGACGGGGTGTTCGGGCGTACATGCGTGGCCGAACAATGGGCAGTCGCTCGGCGTGATGGCACCGCGCAGCACGTCGCCGCAGCGGCACCCGCGCGGCTCGACCGTCGCCTCAACGGGCACATCGAAGCGGGCGCGCGCATCAAAGCATGAGAACTCAGGGCGGATGGAAAGACCCGAGTTGGCAATCGATCCCAGCCCGCGCCACGTGGTGTCGCATGGCTCAAACACCTGCTCGACCAGCTGGCGCGCCACGGGATTGCCGTCTGCATTGACGCCACGGCGGTAGGCGTTGTCGATCGCCGGCCTGTGCTCGGCAATCATCTGGACCAGCATGCAGATGCCCTGCAGAATATCGACCGGCTCAAATCCCGTGACCACGCCGGGGGTCTCGAACTCATCGACCAAAAACCCAAAGGGCGCCAGGCCTGTGATGGTAGCGACGTGACCAGGCAGGATAAAGCCGTCGATGGTCGTTTCGGGGTCGTTGGCAATCGCGCGCAGCGCCGGCGGCGTGGTCTTGTGAGCACAGTAGACCGAGAAGTTCTGGAGCCCGCGCGCGTCGGCCTCCAGGATAGCGGCGGCAATGGTGGGCGTTGTGGTCTCAAAGCCGACGCCCATAAAGATGACCGGGCGTTCGGGATTTTGCTCGGCAATGTCGAGTGCGTCGAGCGGAGAGTAGACGATGCGGATGTCGCGCCCCGCCGCCTTTTGCGCGGCAAGCGAGGTGGACGATCCAGGCACGCGCATCATGTCGCCAAAGGTGGCGATGATGGCGCCGTCCATGTTGGAAAGCGCGATTGCGTGATCGATGTCGCGGTTGGCGGTGACGCAAACGGGGCATCCCGGGCCGCTTAGCAGTTTGAGTCCCGTCGGCATAATGGAGCGAAAGCCATAGCGGCCAATGCTCACGGTGTGCGTACCGCAGACTTCCATAAGGTTGATGCTGCGGTTGCCGACAAGCTCATGAATACGATCGATGAGCTCGCGAGCCAGCTTGGGGTCGCGAAATGCCGAAAAGTCGATACCGGAGCGAACCGGCTGCGCCGCCGCCACTAGTATGCCTCGGCCGGGTTGGTGGCGAGCTGGTCCTCTTCGGCCAGCTCAGTCATGGTATTGACGAGCTCGAGTGTCTCTTGGGCTTCCTGCTCGTCGACAATCTGAATGCCAAAGCCGGCGTGCACGAGAATATAGTCGCCTACCTGTGCCGTCGGCACGAGGCGCAGCGAAACGGGGCGCTCGATGCCCATCATGTCGACGGTCGCCTTAAGGTCGTCGTCGCGTTTGACCACTTTACCGGGAACGGCAAGGCACATAATGTTTCCCTTTTATACGTTTTGCGCTGGATAGGCGCCTAATTACCCATCAGATGATGGTAGCGCTCGCGGGAGTCACGAGCAAACGCGTTACACCTGTGAGACGGCGGCGCGCAGGCAGCCTATCGCGACGTCGTCTGCGCGAGGCGAGCACGAGCGATGGCGGCCTGACCGTAGGCGATGCAGCCGTCGTTGACGGGCACAGCGTGGGGGACCAAGACGGCAAGACCGGCGTCTTTGAGTTCGTGGGTAAGGAGCTGAAGCAAAAGCCGGTTCATGAACACACCGCCCGAGAGCGCGACGGTATCGAGGCCTTCGCGCTCACAGATCTCGCAGGCGACGTGGGTCGTAGCGTGCGTAATGGCGATGTGAAATCCGAGGGCGAGCCTGTCGGCCGGCGCGCCTGCCTCGATTCCATTCAGAAGAGCTTCGATGAGCGGTTGGGGGTCCAAGATGGGGGAGTCGTCGGCAGACGTGAATACGCCTGCATGATTGTCGTCGAGACGAACGGTCTTACCGCCGAGCGCGCGCCAGGCGGCGGCTTCGAGTTCGATGGCGGGCTCGCCTTCGTAGGTTGCCTTGCCGCAGATTCCCAAAACTGCAGCGGCGGCGTCAAAGAGACGCCCCATACTGCTCGTGCGTGGGCTGTTGATGTTCCGCTCGATCATCGTAGTCGTGATGTTGCGCGTTTGCTCGTCGAGGGTGCTCAATAGCCCCGCGGCACCCGGGTGCTCGAGCAGGCCGAGCTCGCTCAGCAGAGCAAAGGCATTGCGTCGGGCATCACGCACGGATGCGGCACCGCCTGGTAGCGCCCAGGTGCGCAGGTGCGCGGCGCGTTCAAAATCGGCAAGGCCGGCGACAAGGAACTCACCGCCCCAAATGGTCCCATCGGTGCCGGCGCCGGTGCCGTCAAAGGCGATGCCAAGGACGCGCGCGTCGGTTGCAAGCTGGCCCGCGGCAATAGCCTCGGCTATTACGCTCGCGATATGCGCATGATGGTGCTGCACCTCGACGAGCGGCAGATTGCATTTTCGCGCCTGCTCGCGCGCCCACTGACTCGATAGGTAGCTGGGGTGCAAGTCGCAGGCCAGCGCGGCGGGCGTCAAGTCGAAGAGATCTTCCAAGCGCGTGCGCGCGGCGTTCCAGGCATCGAAGGTCGCGCCGTTTTCGACATCGCCGATATGCTGCGACACAAAACAGGCCGCCTCGCCGTTCGCATCCTCGCGTGTGAATGCGATCGTTGCCTTTTGCTGTGGGCCGCAGGCGAGCACGCAGGACGGAGCGCCGTCGAGTGCCGGCAGCGGCAACGGCCGAGGCGCATATCCGCGAGCGCGGCGCACGGGCATAACGACCCCACCGACCACGCGTACCACGGAGTCGTCGTAGCGTGAGAGAATCGCACGGTCGTTACCAAGTAGCGCGTCGGCGATGCCGGCGGCAACGAGGTGTTCCCAAGCAAGGTCGTCGTCGGTCTCGATAGGTTCCTCGCTCAGGTTTCCGCTGGTCATGACCAGCGCGTGCATGTCATGCGACGCGGCAGCTGCAAGCAGCAGATATTGAAGCGGTGTATAGGGGAGCATGACGCCGAGCTCGGGTAAATCGTGCGCGACGGATGGCGCGAGCACGAGGGCGTCGGGGGAATCTCCCTCGCCAACAGCACGCCGGCGCAACAGCACGATGGGGCGGATGCTACCGGTTAGCAAGCCGCGCTCGGCATCATCGACGTGGCACAGGCGTTCAGCATCGGCAAGGCTGCGCACCATAACGGCAAGCGGCTTGTTGCTGCGGCGCTTACGACGGCGCAGCTCGACCACCGCCTGCTCATTGGCGGCGTTGCAGGCCAGATGGAATCCGCCCAGGCCCTTGATGGCGACAATACCGCCGCTGGCCAGCAGCTCGACACAGCGGTCAATAATGGCATCGCTGGTTTCGCGCGTGCTGCCGGCGGCTGGCGTCGCCCCCGAGCTCTCGAGCTCCATGTCGCCCGCCGCCTCGCGCCAGGTAATATGTGGCCCGCAGTCAAAGCAGGCATCGGGCTGCGCATGAAAGCGCCGGTCAAGCGGGTCGCCATACTCTGCGGCGCACTCGGGGCACATGGGAAAGCAATCCATCGACGTGGCCGCTCGGTCATAAGGCAGCGAGCGAATGATGGTAAAGCGCGGTCCGCAATTGGTGCAGTTGATGAAAGGGTAGTGATAGCGTCGGTCGGCGGGGTCGAACAGTTCGCGCAGGCAGTCGTCGCACGTGGCGATATCGGGGGAGATGAGCGTCGTGTGCATGGTCTGATCCTGCGACGCTACGATACGAAATACCTGCTCATCGTCGGCATCCCAAGCGTCGGGCTCCAGGTCTGCAACAGCGACATGCTCAACGCGGGCCGCGGCAGGCGCGTGCTCCGACAGCGCGGCGACAAAGCCGTCGAGTGCCTCGACCGAAGCATGCGCCTCGATGTGCACGCCATCGCCCGCGTTGAGCACCCAGCCGCAAATGCCATGCGCCATAGCCTCGCGATACACAAATGGCCGCATGCCAACGCCCTGCACAATGCCCGTCACATGAATATGCACATGCCGCATGTGGCTCCCCTTCATTGAAGTGTGTGCTGTTAGAGCCCCAAGCTTTGCTTGGTGGCGGCGCAGGTGAGCTCGCCGTGCTTAACGCCGCGCAGCCCCAGCAGACGGTCCGCCAGCTCGTAGACGCGTTTGCCGCGACCCTTGAGCGCCAGAATCTCCAGGCAGTTGTGGTGGTCCAGATGCACGTGCATGGTCGAGACAATCTCGTCGGTGTAGTCGTGCTGCACCTCGTCCAGACGGCGCGTCAGATCGCCGGTATGGTGGTCATAGATCATGGTGAGCGAACCGATGACCTGCTCGTCGGGCGTGCGCATTTGCTCCTTGGCGATCGAGGCGCGAATCAGATCGCGTACGGCCTCGGATCGGTTGGCCACGTCACCGCGGCGCGCGATCTGCTCGTCAAAGCGGCGCAGCAGGTCGTCGGGCGCGGTGACCGAAAAGCGGACCAGCTCGGAGCTGGAGCCGCTGCAGCGGCAGCTCGCATCGTCGTCCGCACCGTAATCGTGCGAGTGCTCGTGCTCGACCACGTTACACCAGTTTCACAGAGCCGACGGAGTTGTGATCTGTCTCGATGGCCTCCTCGTAGCCCTCGAGCGCATCGTGCGCCTCGTGCAGCGCAGACATGGCGGCCTCGAGCTTGGCGCCAATGCGCTCCATGTCAAAGTTCTCGGTCGCATGCAGCAGCTGATGGCTCCACTCGTGAGCGAGCTCAATGGTGTCGTCGACCTGCTTGACGCTCATGGCAAGCTGGCTCATGTTCATTCCGACGTCATGCATGGGAATCTCCTTTTGTACGGGGCGAAATGGTGGTTCAGATTCTACTACGCCCGCCTTGGGCGCCGCCGCATAAGAAAACGGGCGCGAGTCCGTTTGACCCGCACCCGTTCACTGGGGGCTGTTTGTGTCTACCATACTATCCGTGGTCGCATGCCTTGCGTTTGACACTCCGGCGAGCGGTGCGAAACCGCTCATGGACGGCAGACAAGTAACAAGCGTATTACAGATGCTTCTCCAGCAGTGCCTGAAGTCTTGCCTTGGGTAAGGCGCCGACCGAGCGGTCGACCTCCTCGCCGTTCTTAAAGACGATTAGCGTGGGGATGCTCATGACGCCAAACTTCATGGCCAGGTCCTGGTTGTCGTCGACGTTGCACTTGGCCACGGCCAGCTTGCCGGCCAGTTCGTCGGCAACCTCGTCTACGATGGGCGAGAGCGAGCGGCAGGGGCCGCACCACGGGGCCCAAAAATCAACCAGTACGGGCAGGCTATCGTTGACGACAGCGTCGAAGTTCTCGGGGGTAATCTGCTTAATGTCAGCCATGGTGACCTCCATAATGCGACGCGGCTCGGCCGCGTAAAACTCAGTACGACCGTGCTTATACCCAGCGGCTCGCAAAGCAACCACTCGCGGGCGGCTCTTTTATATAATGGTGGGCACGCAAACGATTGGAGAGCGCATGCCCACGTCACAAAGCCAGAAAAAAGAAGCCATCGCTCAGGCGACCGAGCAGGAGCTCGCGTCGCTTGCAGACCGCGGTGTACGTATCTCGGGCAACGCGTGCTCGCCGATTGTGCTGGTCAAAGGCGATTTGGATGAAGCCGAGTGCTCGGGCGGTGAGCTGGCTGCCGGCGCGGATGGCGCCGCGTTGCGCAAGGCGCTCGGCGCTATCGGATATGCCCCCGAGGATTTTTGCGTGCTGGCAAGCGTCTCCGGCGCGGGCGACGGAGCGGTCGCGGAGGGCGAGGCCCTGACGAGCGACCTGTTCCGCGAGGCGCTGGAGACCTTGGACCCCGAGGCGGTGCTGCTGCTGGACAACAGCGCGGCCGATGTCATGCGCGAGACCTATGCTGATATGCTTGTGGCAATTGATGACTTTGACACCGCCATGCTCAAGCCCGGCCTGGTCGCCCATGTGCAGGGGCGCCGCGTGCTGGCGCTCGACGGTTTTGAGGCGGCGCTCACCGACAAGGCCGCCAAGCAGCGCATGTGGGCCTACATTAAGCAGCTGACCCCGGCGGCTGCACCGCTGTAGCGAGGCTGGCGGCAGCCCCTACATCACGGCGCGCAGCTCAAACCGGTCGCCGTTAATGCGGAACTGGCAGTTGCCGTTCATACGCTCGACGGCAAGCTTAATGCTCTTGGTGCCAAAGCCGTGTCCAGCGTGCTGAGCCACGGGCATGCCGTCGACCATGTGCGGCGCACGGCCAAACGTGTTGGAAACCAGCAATAGAAGCTGACCGTCTTCGTAGCGAAGGTCCAGGTCGACAAACCGCTTGCCTTCGGGGGCGGCGCTCGCTGCGGCGATGGCATTGTCCAGGGCGTTCGATACCACACTGAACAGATCGACATCGCTCACGTGGACGGTTTCGGGCACGGCGGCGCGCAGGTCGGCGGTGATGCCGTGCGCGTTGATGTCCGCGGAAAGCGACGAGAGCGCAATGTTGACCGTTTCGTTGGCGCAGTAGCGGCGCACGGCGGTGCGGTCGTTGGCCTCGCAGAGCGCGTCGATGCGCTCGAGCGCCTCATCGGTGTGACCCTCTTCGATCAGGGCCGCTAGACCGCGCAGGTAGTGGCGCATGTCGTGACGGAGAACCGAGAGCTCGCGTCCGGACTGGCGCCAGGCTTCGAGCTCTTTGATGGCCGCGCTGTCGCGGGTCGCGAGCATCCAGCGCTCGCGCTCGGCGATTTCCTTTGCCTCGTATTCGCGAAGGTAGACGGCAAGAAACATGAGGTAGAAGGCGCAGAGTGCGAACGCCAAAAACTCAACGGTTACCACCGAGCCCGAGTGGAAGAGCGTGGTATAGACGTTGGTGGCGTAGTCGAAGATGTAGTAGACAAGCGGCAGGATGAGCAGAATCTCCAGCTCGGTGGGGCTTTTGATCGCCAGACGGGGGCCAATCTCGCTTGCCCAATGCAACAAGACGGCAAAGACGCCGAGCGTGGTAATGATGCGCGCCACGTAGTACGCGACCTGCGAATCGGTGGCGGCGAATGCGGCGATACCCACCCAGTTGCTAAACTGGCAGCTCAGGTAGGCACTGGTAACGCCCAGGATGGCGAGCAGCGGACTCAGGCGATAGCGTACGCACAAGTAGACGACAAGCGGCAGATGCACGACGAGTGGATAGGCCTGCCGGGCAAGCAGCTCACCACCGACGAGGTTGGCAATCGCAAAAGCGGTGCCGGTTACGGCGCCGACCCCCACCAGCTCGAGCGAATGGCGGCGGTTGATCTCGACACCGCACAGCGCCGCCGAGGCAAAGACGCCAAAGAGCAACGTCGTCGCATGGTGGATTGCCCAAAGTACCAGTTCTGCCGAGGAAAGCATCAGCGTCTCCCGCCCTCGAACCGTACCGCAAAGTAGGCGTCTTGGAATCCCTGCTTGCAGCTGCGCGCGAGCGGTATGCACGCGCCCGAGCGCATGACGATTTCCGTGCGGTTAAAGTGGTCGATGTTGCGCAGATTGACCTGGTAGCTGCGGTGGCACTTAAAGAAGGTCGCGTTTTGGGCCAGTCGGTCCTCGATGCTGCGGAACGGCTCGAGCGCCTCGATATCGCGGCCATCGCGCAGGTGGAAGACCACGTGCTTGTTGCGGGCCTCGGCATATTCGATATCGGATAGGCGCAGGGCATGGTAGCCAAAGGACGTCTTGATGACGAGTTCGTCGGTCGCTGCCGGACGCAGGCTCGACAGCTCGTCGAGCAGTTGCGCCACGCGCTCGTAGGTCACGGGTTTGAGCAGGTAGTCGAAGGCGCGGACCTCGTAGGACTCAAGTGCGAACTCGGGTGATGAGGTCAGAAACACCAAGCGCACGGCGGTATCGGATTGGCGCAGCTCGCGGGCGGTGTCCATGCCGTTGACGAGCGGCATGATCATGTCGAGCATGATAATGTCGGCGCGCGATGCAGCATGGCGTGCCAGCAGGTCCTCGCCGCGTGTGACGAGTGCAACATCGACCGCCGTACCCGTCTCGGCCGACCAGCGGTTGATCATGCGGTGCAGGTTATCTAGAAAGGCGACGTCGTCGTCGCAGGCGATGATTTTGAGCATATCGGGCCCCCTTAGTACCTCGATTTTGCCACATCGTGCATGCGCCACCCGCGGGGGTGCGTTCCGTTTGCGCCTCACGGTACGCAACTCGCGCCGAGCGGCAGGGTGTCAAAACATGCGGTTGCACAATACCAGGTGGATATATATGTCAATTTGAGCTGGCGGCTGGCGAGGGACCATGCCGGCCGCGCCAAGCGATATCGGACATCGCGAAAGCATAGGGGTAAGGGAGCTGAACGATGAAGGAGAAGAAGATGGGGATGCGCAGACTTGCTGCTTGCGTGCTGGCTGCAGCGCTGGCGCTTGGGGGCGTGGCGACGACGCTCGCCACGCCTACGGTAGCGGAGGCGTATCCTCAGGGAGCGACGTTTCCTGTGAGGTCGAAGAGCGACCTGTCGTACTACGAGAAGGATAAGCCTGTAGTGCTTGAGGCTGGCAAGAACTATGTCCTTACCGGCCAGGTCGATATTGATTACTACAAAGTCCAAGGTGGCACTGCGGAGAATCCCACCCGCCTGTACTTTAGTAATGACAGATATCTGGGCGGTCCGCTGACCGACATGCGTAATAAGACGTACTACAGGCGGCCACTCTTTGTGGTCACAGGTGGGTACGTCGAGTTCATCGGCGACTCGGGTGACGCGACAAAGGTCGTTTGCAATGGCAAGACGTTCTTGGGCGATAGCGAGGACTGGAATGTCGCCGATAAGCCGAATACTGGCCAGAAGCTTAACCTTACCGTGAAGGACCTGACGCTCGTCTCAAACCTTGACCGTGACTGCGACCGAGCAATTATGTTGTACGGAACCATGGGCAGAGGGGAGACGGTTGGCTTCACGAACGTGAATGTTAGCAATTGGAACTGTGTAAAGAACGGCCGTAGTAGTTACTCCAACGACAAGAGCACTTACACAGCATCCCCTGCTCCGGTGACTATTCGTGGTTCCAATGTTGCGGTCGATGCAACTTTTACCAATTGTACCTTTAGGAACAACGCCGACGACTGCGTTGGCGCCTTGAGCGTGGTCGGAAGAAACGCCAAGCCCCGCGTGACATTGAACGGCTGCAAGTTCGAAAACAATTACCAGTCAATGATCGCGTGCGACTACTTGAAGGTCGAGGACAATCATGTGCATTCGGGCAATATTGTTGTCAGGAATGCTGATTTGTCGGTGAAGAACTGCAGTATTCAATCTAAGCCAGATACGGGCACGACCTCATGGAACGGCCCCTGCGAATACATGATTCTAGACTACAAGATGCATATGACGAGCGGTATTGCGGTGGCGAAAGATGCTTCTTGCACCATCGAGAGCTCGACTATCGACGATTCATATGTGTCGCCTTATTACAGTGATTACGGGCAGAGACTCGACATTCAGGATCAGCAGCGCTGCGCGGTTTACGCTCTCGGCTCTGTGACGCTCGCTGGCAACACGAAGGTCACCACGGCCAAGGCGAAGGGTGTCGATGCGTCCGATGTCGGCAGCTACGGCAAGGTTCACGTCGATAAGTCTTTCACGGGCGAAGCCGTCCTGTCGGTCGACGATACCAAGTTCGATCCCGAGTCCAATAAGCAGTACTACTACTATGAGTATGTGAACCTTGGCACGAGCGATCTTTCGCAGGAGGATCTTGCGAGCAGGCTCAAGTTTGCTAATGCCGACCTTGCATACGACGTTACCGATGGCAAGGTCAAGGTTATCCATCGCAAGCACGAGCACGAGTGGACCTATTCCACCAACAAGGATGGGTACAGCATCGCGGCTACGTGCAACGGACAGTATGAGGCCTCGCACTGTGTCTACTCCAGGGATGGCGAGAAGATCTCGCTGATGTCGTCCAAGAGCGGCGACCTGAGCTTTACCTACAACGGCAAGCCGCGCGATGCCGTGCTTGCTACGACTAAGCCGTCTCAAAAGGACAACGCTGTAGCCCAGGGCAAGGTAAAGATTGTGAGCGCGCGGTTCTATAGGGGCGTGGATGACAATAATCCCCAGGGCATCGAGATGGAAGGGTCGCAGCCGTGCGATGCGGGCACCTATCGCGTGGTGGCGACGGTCGCCATCGAGGGGCAGAACGATGTCACGCTCGAGCGCGTGTTCAAGATCAACCCCGCCTCACTTGCAGAGAAGGACTCCAACCGCAAGAATCTTTGCAAGGTCGAAATCATTGGCTACGACAAGCTGAAGGATAACGTCAGGTTCACCAACGGTGACGTGCTCAACGACGTTCCGTCTTATAAGTGGACGGGCGAGGAGATAACGCCTCGCATTAAGGTGACGTATAAGCTTGGCGACGAATGGATTGAGCTTAAAGAGGGCGTCGATTTCGAGCGTTTCGCTTGGAACGAATCGGTTTCGGAGAAAGATCCCGGTGCGTATAGGAGCCAGGCTTGGGGTCTGGGAAACTTTGCATACGGCAAGTTTTTCTACTGGAGCATCTACGGCACGCAGTTCGAGAATGTTCAGGCCAAGGGCTTTGACGGCACCTATGATGGTAAGGCTCACTCGCCGTCGGTGACGGTCGACAACGCCCCCGAGGGCATGCAGATCGAATATAGCGTCGATGGTGGCTTGCTGTACGAAGACCGAATCCCCTCCTATACCAATGTCACGCGCGATGTCTACGGCAACGTGTGCGCCGAGACGATTAAATATCGTATTACCGCACCCGACTACGTGCCGGTGGAGGGCGAGCTCGAGATAAAGATCACCCCCGCCGAACAGGCTGCTCCCAAGGACGTTAAGACGACGGCCGCGACCGGACATGCCTTGGCGGATGGCAGCATCGACGGGATTGATAACACCTACGAGTGGAAAGCCGAGGCCGCCGGCGACTATCAGTGGATTGCCGAAGGCGAGACGTCGGTTAAGGGCCTCGCCGCTGGCAAATACAGCGTTCGTCTTAAGGCCGACCGTAACCATAACGCCTCTGAGGCCCTGACGGTTGAGGTCAAGGACGGCCCCAAGAAGGCCGACGGTAGCGGTTGGAAGCACGACGACGCCGAGCACTGGAACACCTGCACCTGCGGCAAGGAGGACGTTGACCGCGCCCAGCACGACTTTGAGTGGGTCGTCGACCAGGACGCCACGGCCGATAAGCCCGGTTCCAAGCACGAGCGCTGCAAGACGTGCGGCTACGAGCGCGAGCCTATCGAGATTCCGGCTTTCGGTATTACCGGCTACTCGGGTATCTACGATGGCGAAAAGCACGGCGTGACGGTTAACGCCGAGACCGTCGCATCTATCCAGTATCGCGAGAAGGGCGAGAAGAAGTGGAGCGACGAGTCTCCGCTCATCTGCGATGCTGGCTCCAAGACCGTCGAGTTTAAGGCGGCGCTCACGTCTGGCGACACCTGCGAGGGCGAGGTCGAGCTTAAGGTCGATCCCCGTCCGGTAACGGTGAAGCCCAAGGATGCTTCGAAGGTGTACGGTTATGACGATCCGGACTTTGAGCTCGAGGCCGTCGAGGGCTCGATCATCAAGGGCCACCCGCTCTCTTGGTTCAAGATTCGCCGTGAGGCCGGCGAGAACGTGGGCACCTATACGCTGACGATCGAGGAGAGCAAGGTCGGCGACAAGTGGGACAAGATCCAGCGGGCGAATTATGCTCCGACGCTCCAGACCGGCACGTTCGAGATCGCCACGCGCCAGATTGGTGTTGGCTGGACGGTCGGAACGTATGTCTATAACGGCGAGCCTCAGGGCCCCAAGGTCACGGTCAGCAATGTTGCCGAGGGTGACGAGGGTAAGGTTTCCTATGAGGTCGAGAACGCGACGGGCATCGATGCCGGTAGCTATCCGGCAAAGGTGACGGGCCTTGCCGGTGACCCCGAGGTCATCAAGAATTATGCTCTTCCTACCGAAAACCTTGAGTATACCTACACGATTTATAAGGCCGAGCAGGAGAAGCCTCAGGGCCTGAAGGCTACCGCCGAAACCATCCGTGGCAAGTGCGACGGCAAGATTAAAGGCGCGCACGGCGGCGTCGCCTACCGCCTGTTCCACACCGAAGCCGGGGACGTCGATGGCGAGACCATGGTTTCCGAAGACGGTAAGATTGAGAATCTTGCCGCTGGCGACTACAAGGTCTGGTATGCCGAGACCGATAATTACATGCCGTCCGCGCCTGTGGAAGTGCATGTCGACAACGGTAAGTACTTATGGGTCACCCTTTCTGATAAGAATGACGCCTACTCGATAGTGTGGCATAGCCCGAACAGGCTGCAGTGGCACGAAAGCGTGGAGTTCTCGGTAAAGATCTCCGATGGCTACTATGCGGGCGACGACTTTGCCGTCAAGGCGAACGGCGTTGTTCTCGAGAAGGGCGAGGATGGAAAGTTCGTCCTGAGCAATGTCGGGGAGAAGACCACCATCACCGTCGAGGGCGTGCGCAAGCACGAGGCCGTGAACGAGGAGTGGCTCTCCGACGACAGCACGCATTGGCATAAGTGCGCCTGTGGTGACAAGATCGACGAGGCCAAGCACGACTTTGAGTGGGTCGTCGTCAAGGCCCCCACAGCAACCGAGAAGGGCTCCAAGCAACAGAAGTGCAAGGTCTGCGGTTACAAGCTTGCCGAGGTCGAAATTCCGGCTGCCGCTATCGTTGGCTATTCCGATGAGTACGACGGTGCGTATCACACGGTCGATGCGACGAGTCTGCCCAAGGGTGCAACGGCAAAGTACAGCACTGACGGCAAGAACTGGTCCCCCGAGGCCCCCAAGATCCGCGACGTTGGCACGCTGACCGTTGCTTACCAGGTGACGATTGACGGTGCGACCGCCGAGGGTGAGGTCACGCTCGAGGTCAAGCCGTGCGCGATTACGGTCACCGCCCAGGACGCTTCCAAGACCTACGGCGAGGCTGACCCCGTGTTTACGTGGGATGTCACTTCTGGCAAACTCGTCGCGGGCGAAACGCTTCAGGGCATCGAGATCGATCGCGAAGATAGCGACAACGTGCGTGATGGCGGCTATGCTCTGCAACTGACGCAGCCTGAGGGCGCGAACCCCAACTACAACATTACGTTCGTTGATGGCGTGTTCACCATCAACCAGCGCGTGCTCACTGTGAAGTGGGGAACTACTGAGTTTGTCTACGACGGCGAGGAGCACTGCCCCGAAGCAACGCTCGGCAACGTCATCGACAAGGATGACCTTGGCGCGACCGTCGAGGGCTCCCAGGTCGATGCCGGCACTCATGCCGCGACCCTCACCGCACTGACGGGCAAGGCCGCGGACAACTACGCGCTTCCGACTGAGGGCCTGACGTGCGAATTCTCCATCAAGAATGCCGCGCAGGGCGCGCCGGTGGTCCAGGCTGCGGCCGAGACCGTGAGCGGCAAGCGTGACGGCAAGATCACGGGCGTCGACGCGACGATGGAGTGGCGTGCCAAGGGTGCTGACGAGTATCAGGCGGTAGGCGAGGGCACGGCCGAGCTTACGGGTCTTGCCGCCGGCACGTATGAGGTGCGCTACCAGGCCAAGGCCAACTACGACGCCTCTTCCGCCACCGAGGTTACCGTGGCGGCCGGTCCCAAGCTGATTGTGACGCTGCCGAGCGATCAGGTGGGCTACGCGCTCACCTCGACGGCAGCCGAGCTCGATTGGCACGGGACTGCAACGCTCGCCATGAGCATCGACGGCGCGTACTTTGCGGGCAAGGACTACGCCGTCAAGGTCAACGGCACGTCCGTTAAACTTACCGCCAAGGGCACCTATGAGCTCAAGGATGTCGAGGGCGACGTGAATGTGACGGTCGAGGGTGTCCTCAAGCACGAGCCCGACGGCTCTGGCTGGGCAAACGACGCCAAGAATCACTGGCATGTCTGCCGCTGCGGCGAAGTTCTCGACAAGGCCGAGCATACCTTTGAGTGGGTCGTTGACAAGCCGGCGACGGTCGAGGCTAAGGGCGAGAAGCACCAGGAGTGCACTGTTTGCGGTGAGAAGGGCAAGTCCGAGGAGATCGCGATTCTGACGCCCGAGATCATCGACGGCAAGGGCCAGACGGTGGTGATCGACGCCGCCAAGGACCTGAGCTTCCGCTCGAGCGCGCCGATCGAGTTCTTCCAGAAGGTGCTGGTCGACGACAAGGAGGTCGCCGCCGAGAACTACGTGCTCACCGAGGGCTCCACGATCGTGACGCTCAAGACGAGCTTCCTAAAGACGCTCGGCGTGGGCGAGCATAAGTTGAGCGTGGTTTCGGCCACGGGCACGGCCGAGACGACCTTTACCGTTGCCGAGGCTGCCAAGCCCGCTCCTGGTCAGACCACCACGACTGCTACGACCACGACTACGACTTCCAAGCCTAAGAAGAAGGCTGGCAAGGAGACGTTGCCTGAGTCCGGCGACAGCGAGTACGCCATGGCTGGTGCCGTATTCGCAGCCGGCGCGGCAGCTCTGCTGCTGGCTTGGGCCATGAAGCGCCGCGCGTAGTCGCGCGCCAGTCCCCAGCGGGCCGCTCGAATCATGGGGCGGGTCCATTTTCGACTATCCTCAGCTTGCCAGTTCGAAAATGGACCCGCCCCAAGATTGAATCTTTATTCCAACTTTACACCTAGGTTTACAGCTGTCTTGTCAGCTGTAAACCTAGGTGTCATACTAAAGCCCCAAGATTCGCCAAAAGAGAGGGGCCTTGATGGCACAGAGCGCGAACATGGATGCATCGGAGCTTGCACGCGATATCGCGGCCGGCCTGGCATCGGCAACGACGGCAACGGAGCGCGCGGCGCTGGTGCCCGCAGAGCTCGTCGAGGCCATTCAGCAACTAAAAACCCAACGTGACGCGGTGATCCTAGCGCACTATTACGTGGCGCCCGAGGTGCAGGCCGTGGCTGATTACGTCGGCGACAGCTTCTACCTGGCTAAGCTCGCTAAAAGCCTGCCGCAGCAGACCATCGTGCTGTGCGGCGTGGAGTTTATGGGCGAGAGCGCCAAACTGCTCAATCCCACTAAGACCGTGCTGCTGCCCGAGCCGGGCGCGGACTGTCCCATGGCGCACATGGTCAAGCGCGAGACGGTCGACGCGGCGCGCGCCGAGTACGGTGACGACCTTGCCGTGGTCTGCTACGTCAACTCCACGGTCGAGATCAAGAGCTGGAGCGACGTGTGCGTCACCAGCTCCAACGCCGTCAAGATCGTGTCCGAGCTGCCGCAGCAGCATATCCTGTTCATTCCCGACCAAAACCTCGGTCGCTTCGTAGCCGAGCAGGTGCCGCAAAAGCACGTCATCCTCAACAACGGCTACTGCCCGCGCCATCACATCATCACCGTCGAGCAGATCGTCGACGCGACGGAGGCCCACCCCGACGCGCTCGTGCTGGCGCATCCTGAGTGCAAGGCCGACGTCCTGGCCGAGGCCGACTACATCGGCTCCACCGCCGGCATCATCAAGTATGCCGAGGAGTCGGACGCCAACGAGTTCATCATCGTGACGGTCCGCGGCGTGCTCTACGAACTCGAGCGCCGCTGCCAGGGCACCGGCCAGAAGTTCTACTTCCCTGCGGTGCAGCCCACCTGCGTCAACATGGATCTCATCACGCTCGAAAAGCTCGTGCACTGCCTGGAGACGGGCGAGGGCGAGGTGCAGATTGGCGTGTCGGACGAGGCCGCCGATCAGGCCAAGCTCACGCTTGACCGCATGCTCGAGTACGCGGCGCGCTAAGCCAATGTGACATGAGGGACCATCCCTTATGCCACATTACAAGGGAGAGGATTCCTGTGGAAACCAAACAATGCCCCGATATGGAGTGTGACGTCGTCATTGCCGGTTGCGGCGTGGCGGGCCTGTATGCGGCCCTCAATCTGCCGACGAGCACGCGCGTAATCATGCTCTCCAAGGGCGCCGTCGATGAGTGCGATTCGATGCTCGCGCAGGGCGGCATCTGCGTGCTGCCCGAAGGCTCTGACTACGATGCCTTCTTTGAGGACACCATGCACGCCGGCCATTACGAGAACCGCCGCGAGAGTGTTGACATCATGATTCGCTCGAGCCGTTCGGTCATCAACGACCTGCTGGCCATGGGCGTGGACTTTGAGCGCAAGGCCGACGGCAGCCTCGACTTTACCCGCGAGGGCGCGCACAGCCGCCCGCGCATCGCCTTCCATGCCGATGTTACGGGCAAGGAGATTACGACCAAGTTGCTCCAGGCTGTCCGCAAGCTGGACAACGTGCAGATTCTCGAACACGTTGCCATGACCGACATCCTGACCGCCGAGCGCGATGACGCCACGGTGTGCACCGGCGTCGTCGCCGTCGCCGTGGATGAGGACAACTCGGTTCGTCCCGCCGACGAGCTGGCAAACGCCGCCGAGGGCGTGCATGCCGACGGGCCGTTTAAGATCCATGCCCGCCACACGCTGTGGGCTACGGGCGGTATCGGCGGCGTGTACGACCATTCGACTAACTACCCGCAGCTCACGGGCGATGCCTGCTACATCGCGCAGGAGCATGGCATTAAGATGGAGCACCTGGACTACGTGCAGATTCACCCCACGGGTCTGTTCTCGCCGCAGCCGGGCCGCACCTTCCTGATCAGCGAGAGCTGCCGCGGTGAGGGCGCGATTCTGCTCAATGCCGCCGGCAAGCGTTTTACCGACGAGCTGCAGCCGCGCGACGTTGTCGCCGCCGCCATCCGCGAGCAGATGAAGCAGGACGGCACCGAGCACGAGTGGCTGAGCTTTGCCCCCGTCGAGCGCGACGTGGTGACCGGGCACTTTGCCAATATCCGCGCGCGCTGCCTGGAGGACGGCCGCGACATCCTGGACGAGCCCATTCCCGTCACACCCACGCAGCACTACTTTATGGGCGGCGTATGGGTCGACAAGGACGGCCGCACCTCGATGCCCGAGCTCTACGCCGCCGGCGAGACGGCCTGCAATGGCGTGCACGGCAAGAACCGCCTGGCTTCTAACAGCCTGCTCGAGTCTCTGGTTTGGGGCCGCCGCGCCGCGTGGTACATGCGCACCGGCGAGTCGCTGGCCGTGGAGCAGGCCGGTGAGCCCGCGCTTGACGGGCGTCACCGCGCCCTGAGCGCCGACCCCCTGGCAATCGATGATTTGGCCCGTGCCGCCGGCACGCAGGCCGTGGAGGAGTAGACCATGAATCCCATTACCATGAAGCTCGTCGTCGATGATCTGATTTTGCAGGCTCTGCGCGAGGACATCACGTTTGAGGACGTGAGTACGGCGAGCGTGTGCCCCACGGCGCGCCCCGCTACCGTTGAGCTCATCGCCAAGGCCGACGGCATTATCGCCGGCCTGGACGTATTCGCCCGCACCTTTGAGCTGCTGGATCCGCAGAGCTCCGTGTTGTTCGATGTCTCGGATGGCGACGAGGTGCACGCCGGCGATCACGTGGGCCAGGTGCGCGGCGACGCGCGCGTGCTGCTTTCGGGCGAGCGCGTGGCGCTCAACTACCTGCAGCGCATGAGCGGTATCGCTACTTACACGCATCGGATGGCGGCTGCGCTCGTGGGCACCAAGACCGTGCTTGTCGACACGCGCAAGACCACGCCGGGCATGCGCGTCTTCGAGAAGGCCGCGGTCGAGATCGGCGGTGGCAGCAACCACCGCTATAACCTGTCGACTGCCGTCATGCTCAAGGACAACCACATCGACGCCGCCGGTGGCGTGGCACGCGCGATTGAGATGGCGCGCGCCCATGCGTCGTTTACCACGACGGTCGAGATTGAGTGCGAGAACCTGGATATGGTGCGCGAGGCAGTTGAGGCCGGCGCCGATATCATCATGTTCGACAACATGACCCACGACGACATGGCTGCCGCGATTGAGCTTATCGCCGGCCGTGCCAAGACCGAGTGCTCGGGCAATGTGGACGCCAGCAATATCCGCGCGCTTGCCGACCTGGGCGTTGACTTTATCAGCTCGGGGGCGCTGACGCATTCTGCGCCGATTCTCGACCTCTCGCTCAAGCACCTGCGTCTGCTGGACGGTAAATAATGGACGCCCGCGAGCGTCGCCGTGCCATCATGGCCGTGCTCGAGAGCGCCAAAGATCCTGTCTCGGGCAGTGCGCTTGCCCGCGAGGTGGGCGTGAGCCGTCAGGTCGTGGTGCAGGACATCGCCCTGCTGCGCGCCGACGGGCACGATATCGTCGCCACCAATCGCGGCTATGTACTACAGGAGGCGGCGAGCAGCCCGGCTGTGCCCACGCGTCTGGTCAAGGTTCGCCACGGCGTGGAGCAAGCGGGCGATGAGCTCACGAGCATCGTCGACGCGGGCGGCGCCGTGCTCAACGTGATCGTCAACCACCGCGTGTACGGCAAGATCACGGCCGACCTGGACATCCGCAATCGTCGCGATGTTGAGCGCTACCTGCACGATATCGAGAGCGGTAAGAGCTTTCCGCTGCTGACGGTAACCAGCGGCTATCACTTCCACCGCATTGCGGCAGAAGACGAGCAAACCCTCGACGAGATCGAGGCCATGCTCAAGGAGAAGGGCTATCTGGCAGACCTAATGCCCTACGAAGATGACCTGTCCTAGTAACGACGAATGCAAAAGGAGGCCTCCGCGGCGATGCGGAGGCCTCCTTTTTTGTGCACGGTGTACTTTTGAGTGTGCAGGTGGGGGAGTTGTTACTCCTCGACGATCTCGGTGATCGCGCCAGCGGGGCAAGCGTCCTGGCAAGCGCCACAGGCGACGCAGGAGTCCTCGTCGGCGACGGTAGCGACGTCCTGGAGCTCCAGAACGCCAGCGGGGCAGGAGTCGACGCAAACGCCACAAGCGATGCACTCGTCGGCATCAATTACGGGATGAGCCATGGTAGTTTCCTCTCTGTTGACCGACGCTACAGGCGATGCGCGCCGGTTTGATTCGGGCAAAAACATACCACGGGAGCGACCGTTTGCAATACCCTCTGGCCGGCATCTTCATACCGTTCGCCGAGTATGCCAAGGTTTACTAAAAAACGCGCAGGTGGGGCCGTTGAGCTGCGTAAATGTTAGCTAAAGGTGACTTGAAATATAGGGCGATTGAGCGTGCTTGCGGAAACCGCATCCCATTATTTTGTCGAAAAACGGGTTGCAGTTTCCGGTTAGGCCCGCTAGCGGAAAATGCGAGCCGGTATCAGCTCTCAAAACGGGATACGGTTTCCGGTTGAGTCTTCAGACGGAAACTGCGACCCGGAATCCACGCTCAAACCGGGACGAGCTTTCCGCAAGGCAGCCCCAGGCACCCTCGGACCCAAGCCTCAGCCATCTCTACATAGATCTCGATAGATTTGCCTAGAACTCAAACAGCGCATCTACCTGCGCATTTAAGAACCTAAACTCTCAGAGATAAGAAATCTTATATGAATTGACTTAGATTTTGTATATTCCGGCCCATAAGGGG
>CAMQHB010000026.1:0-23277 GCA_947001545.1 uncultured Collinsella sp. | reverse complement strand
GGGCGCCGCTGACCGGTGGACGGCACCGAGCCGTACGCTTGAACTGAGAAGGGGGAGGCCTCGCGGCCTCCCCCTTTTTTGCGTTATATACATGTTGTGCTTTGGGACCTAGCTTCCCCGTATGCGCTCTTACTGTTTGGCTGTTTTTTGAGTCCATCTAGTTTATTTGAGCGATAATTACTCGCATTGGCGTTAGGGAGGGCTTGATGTTTACCGTATTTGTCTTGGGCAATATTGCTTCGGGTAAGTCGACTGCCTGCCGCTATTTCGAATCTCGTGGCGCTATGCTTATCGATCTGGATGAGCTTGCAAAATCGCTGTATGTGCCGGGCTCTGATATCGTCAATGCTCTCGCGGATGAATTCGGTTGGGACATTTTGGATGAGGAAGGCGGCATTCGCCGCAGTATCCTCGCTTCTCGAGCTTTCGCTTCTCCTGATTCGGTCGCACGGCTCAATGGCATCGTGCATCCCGTTCTGATTGAACAGCTTTCGCTTAGGATTCTCGATCCGGTTTGTTGTACGGTTTCATCTCCCCGTTATCCCTTTGCGGTGGTCGAGGTTTCAGCTCCGACTGGTTTTGAGGATGCATTTGGCTTGGCTGATGAAATTCTGGTCATTAGCGCCCCTTTGTCAGTTCGTCGCGAGCGCGCTATTCAACGTGGCATGGAGCCATCTGATTTCGATGCCCGTTCTGCTTGCCAGCCCGATGAGTCTGCGCTGTGCAATCTCGCTACAACGGTGATTGATAATTCGGCAGCCGATAATTCGCTCTTTGAGCAGCTTGACTCATGGCTTGCATGCCACGGGTTTATAGATACTCCGGATAAGGAGGAGGCCGATGCCTAAGGCACGTTTCTTTACGTGGTATCGCGTGGCGCCACTTGCCGTTGTGTTCGTCTTCGGCCTTATTTCGCTCGTCTACTCGTGTGCTCCTGCCGCTTTCTTTAAGCCGCTGTATCCGATTGACTACGAGGCGTATGTAAAGCAATCCAGTATTTCGCATAATCTGGATCCGTATCTGGTGTGCGCTGTCATTAAGTCGGAATCGAATTGGGATCCCGAGGCCGAGTCGAATCAGGGTGCTCAGGGATTGATGCAGCTGATGCCCGAGACTGCCCAGGACATGATCGCCAAGGGCCTTGTCGACGGAGGGGAGTATTCGGTCGACAATCTTAACGATCCGGCTACGAATATCGAGTTTGGCTGCGCATACCTCTCGTATCTTCTCGCCTATTTCAACGGGTCGACGGATAGTGCCATCGCCGCCTATAACGCCGGTATGGGCAATGTCGACGGATGGGCGCAGCAGAACACGTCACTCCATAATGCGATTACCTTCCCTGAAACTCAGGCTTATCTGATTCGCGTCAATAATGCCTGGGTTCGATATAAGACTCTCTATCCCGATCGGTTCGTATAGGACTAAGCCCACCGCCTGCGTATACTGCAGATGTACGAGTTAGGAGTATCCATGGCGGAATTTGAAGTAGAACGCGTTGGTGGTGAACTTAAGCGCTTTGGCGTTGAGGGCGCTGATGTGCCGTTTAAGGTCGTGTCTCCATACGAGCCCGCTGGTTCCCAGCCTAAGGCCATTGAGTCACTTGTGCGGGGCGTGAGGGACGGAGACCGCTATCAGGTTTTGCTGGGCGTGACTGGTTCGGGCAAGACCTTCACGATGGCAAAGACTATTGAGGCCCTGGGAAAGCCGACGCTGGTCATGGCCCCCAATAAAACGCTCGCTGCTCAGCTTGCGAGCGAGCTCAAAGAGTTCTTTCCCAACAACGCTGTGGTCTACTTCGTCTCGTACTACGACTACTATCAGCCCGAGGCGTATGTGCCGCAAAGCGATACATATATCGAGAAAGACTCCTCGATTAACGAAGAGGTCGAGATGCTGCGCCATCAGGCGACCGCGTCACTGCTCTCTCGACGTGATGTGATCGTTGTCGCATCGGTCTCGTGTATCTATGGCATTGGCTCTCCTGAGGACTATGCGGGTCTGGCTCCAAACGTCGACAAGAAGGTGCCGCTCGAGCGCGATGACTTTATCCATGCACTTATCGACATTCAATATGATCGCAATGACTATGACCTGGCACGTGGCACGTTCCGCGTGCGCGGCGATGTTGTCGACGTGTATCCGCCTTATGCCGAGCATCCGTTGCGGTTTGAGTTCTTTGGCGACGAGGTCGAGCTGATTGCCGAGATCGATGAGGTCACCGGTGAGATGCTTCGTGAGTACGAGGCCATTCCCGTATGGCCGGCATCGCACTACGTGACCGAGAAGCCGAAGGTCAAGGCGGCTCTGAAATCGATCAGCGAAGAATGCGAGAAGCGCGTGGCGGAGCTCAAGGCGACCGACAAGTTGCTCGAGGCGCAGCGTCTGCAGCAGCGTACCGATTATGATCTTGAGATGCTCGAGACGATGGGCTTTTGCAACGGCATCGAGAACTACTCGCGTCATCTGGACGGTCGCAAGCCGGGTGAGCCGCCGTTTACCCTAATCGATTACTTTCCCAAGGATATGCTCTGCATCATCGATGAGAGCCATGTGACGGTGCCGCAGATTCGCGGCATGCACGAAGGTGACCGCTCGCGTAAGGTGACGCTGGTGGAACACGGTTTTCGCCTGCCCTCGGCGCTCGATAACCGCCCGCTTCGTTTCGATGAGTTTGAGGCAAGGATCCCCCAGTTTATCTATGTTTCGGCCACGCCGGGCGACTACGAGCTGCGGGTGAGCCAAAACGACGTGGAGCAGATTATTCGTCCGACCGGCCTGCTCGACCCCAAGATTGACGTGCGTCCAGTTCGCGGTCAGATTGACGATCTTGAGGACGAGATTCGCGAGCGCGTTGCCCGCAAGGAGCGCGTGCTGGTGACCACGTTGACCAAACGCATGGCCGAGGACCTGACCGACCATCTACTTGATGCGGGCATTAAGGTCAATTACATGCACTCTGATACGGCGACAATGGACCGTGTCGAGATCCTGCGAACGCTGCGCGAGGGCAAGATCGATGTTCTCGTTGGCATCAACCTGCTCCGCGAGGGCTTGGATCTTCCCGAGGTCTCACTGGCGGCAATTCTCGATGCCGATAAGGAAGGCTTCTTGCGCAACCGCCGTTCGCTGATTCAGACGATTGGCCGTGCGGCCCGTAACGCCGATGGCGAAGTCATCATGTATGCAGACGTTGTGACCGATTCGATGAAAGAGGCCATCGAGGAGACGCAGCGCCGTCGCGAGATTCAGATGGCATATAACGAAGAACATGGCATTGTGCCCAAGACAGTGCGCAAGGCCATCAACGACATCTCAAGTTTTATTGCCGAGGCCGAAAAAACTGTGGGCTCCAAGGGACGCTCGAAGGGCGACTCTCTTGGCCATGGCGCATTCTATACGCCCGATGAGTCGGGCGAGGGCGGTGTGCCGGAAACGGTGGCGCCCGAGCAGACACTTGCGGAGCAGTTGGAAGAACTGCCGCATGACGAGCTTGTGCGGATCGTCGAAACCATGGAAGAGGATATGCGTAACGCTTCTGCCGCTATGGACTTTGAGGAGGCGGCGTGCCTGCGCGATGTTGTCGTTCAGATTCGGGCGATGCTCGAGGGTGCGTCTGAGGACGAGACGATCGAGCGCTTACGCTCGCAGGCCCGCAAGGGTTCCACGTTCGCATCGGGCAGAAAACGCCAGGGTGCACGGTTTAAGAAATAGCCGCGAACAGGCCCCGAGTTCCCTGTGGAGCTCGGGGCCTATGTCTTTTGCGCGCTGGAATTTGTGCGTTAGAGGTCTGCGATCAGGGCTTCAGCACAACGGATGCCGTCGGTGGCCGCGCTCATGATGCCGCCGGCATATCCAGCTCCCTCACCACAAGGGTAGAGGCCCGGGGTCGACACGGCATGGCACGTTCGGTCTCGGGTGACAGTGACCGGTGAGCTCGAACGAGTCTCCACGCCGGTAAGAACGGCATCGGGACGGTCGTAGCCTCGTAGCTTTTTTCCGAGTAGGGGAAGTCCCAGGCGGAGCGACTCGACGATATGCTGCGGTAGGGCTTCGTCAATTGCCGTCCAGGTCACACCGAGCGGATAGGTGGGCTTTACCTTTCCGGGCGCCTTGCTGGCGCGTCCTGCGAGGAAATCTCCGACGAGTTGTGCCGGTGCGTTCCAGTTGGAACCGCCCAGGCGATAGGCGGCCGCCTCGCAGGCACGCTGGAGCTCGATGCCGGCGAGCGGGTCATCGTTGGGAAGGTCCTCAGGCGTGACGTTAACGAGCAGGGCGGCATTTGCGTTGCGTCCGTCGCGGGCATTGAGGCTGGCCCCGTTGACGCACAGATGGCACGGTTCTGAAGAGGCGGCAACAACCTGTCCGCCGGGGCACATGCAAAACGAGAACACGCTGCGGCCGTTGGGAAGATGGGCGACGAGCTTGTAGGGGGCTGCCCCGAGGGCAGGATGTCCCGCCGAGGCTCCATATTGGGCTCTGTCGATGTCGCGTTGCGGATGCTCGATGCGAACGCCCATGGCAAAGGTCTTTTGTGCGAGGGCCACGTTGTGGTCCTTAAGGAGCTCAAAAATATCGCGAGCAGAATGCCCGCAGGCGAGGATGAGGTGCTTTGTCTCGATTGACTCGTAAGCGGCGTCTTGGGACGATTGGACATCAATGCCGGTGATGGCGCCAGACACGTCGATGCGAATGTCGACGAGCTTCGTTCGATAACGGACGACACCTCCGAGCTGCTCGATGCGCTGGGATATAGCGGTGACAACCGTGGGAAGGATGTCGGAGCCAATGTGCGGCTTGGCATCCCACAGAATATCGCGGGGCGCACCCGCCTCGACGAAGGTTTCGAGGATAAGGCGATGGGCGGGATTTTTTGTTCCCGTATTGAGCTTGCCGTCCGAGAAGGTCCCCGCGCCGCCCAGACCAAACTGAATATTGCTCTCGGGGTCGAGGATGCGCTCCTTTAGAAAGAGGTCGATCGCCTGCGAGCGGCGAAATGCCGGGTCGCCGCGCTCGATAAGCAAGGGCTTAAGACCTGCTTCGGCGAGCGTGAGCGCAGCGAAAAGGCCGGCGCATCCGGCGCCGACAACGACAGGGCGTTCTTGAGGTGTGTCGGAGACGGGGGAGGGGAATGAAGGCTCATCGTCTTCTATCGCGCGTACGCGCGAGCGGTCACGCTCGGCAACGCTGTCGACCGCTTCTTGCTCGAGGTGGGGACTAGTCAGCTCAACACGAAAGCTCAGGATAAAATGGACGTCTCGTTTTTTGCGAGCGTCGATTGACTTGCGGTGGAGCTCGATGGACTTGATCTCGGAGTCCTTGCAACGTAGGACGCGCTTGGCGACTCGCTTGCCAACAATGAGACAGGCATTTTCATCGCCGGCTTCATCGAGCGACGCGTTGACTTGGGTGATTTCGATCATCGAGGTCTCCTTAGAGGCAAGAAAGAGGCCGTCCGGTATTCCAGACGGCCCGAATGCGTTTTTGATTATAGACTGAGCGGCTACAGGCTGCTTGCAGCGCGAATGCCCGAGAGCCAGGCCCACGCAAGGTTAAAGCCTCCGCAATCGGCGTCGATGTCGAGCGCTTCGCCGCAGACGTAAAGCGGGGCGTCGACAACGCTGCACGCGCGTAGACTGGGTGTTGAGATGCTCTCGACAGATACGCCACCACGCGTGACCTGCGCCGAGCGCTCCTCGGCTGTTCCCTCGACGAGCAACTTAAAGTGCTTGAGGACCGAGACCAGGTGGATGACATCGTTGGAGCCTGGATGGCACTGCTCGAACGCCGTGCAGACGACGCGGGAGAGTTGCGGGGCGAGCATGCCGTCGAGCCAACGGGGATCGCGGGGCGAAAAGCCGCCGAGCAGCTCAACGCGTCGGTTGAGCATATCGAGCAGCTTGTCTTTGGAGAGGTCGGGGAAAACGTCGAGCAGGATCGTATCGCCGCGCTGGATACGACGGGAGAGGTTGAAGACAGCGACGCCCGAGATGCCGAAGGCTCGAAACAGGACTTCACCGTCTTCGTGCCAGAGCTCATTATGATTGCGGGCGAGCGTCAAGCGGGCGCGGACGCGCAGGCCATCCAACGTCTTGAGTGCCGTCCGATCGCCGACGACCGTTGCCGATACGGGGCAGAGGATGGGGCGCAGCGAAGTGAGGGGGAGGCGAAACGTATCGGCGATACCGGTGGGGTTGCCGCCCGTGGCGATAATTACGGCATGTGCCTGCAGGGCCTCGTTCTTGCGAGGGACATCGGCGAGCGCTTTCCGAAGCGAGCGGAGCTCCGATTTTCGGTCGTCGTGCTTTTTTGCCTTGAGCACCCGCGCTGGACGGTCTATTTGGAGTGCCCAGCCTTCGGAAGCTTTGTGCGCCGAGGCAACGTTGGCTCCGCAGATTAAGGTGATACCTAGGCGGTCGCAAACGTTGAGAAGCGCGTCGCGCACCGATTCTGCGCGAAGGGAGCGCGGGTACAGCCGGCCTTCCTCGGAGGTTGTCATGATACCCAGCGAGGAGAAGAAACCCATAAGCTCTTGTTCGGGCTGGGGGCCCATGACGGATTCGACGAATGCGGGGTGGTTATACCGCTGATGATCAATCGATTCGTTGGAGAGGTTGCAGCGGCCGTTACCGGTCGCAAGGAGCTTAAGGCCACAGGCGACATCGCGCTCAACGATGCAGACGCTTTTGCCAGCGCGTGCGGCCGTAATGGCAGCGGCGAGGCCTGAAGCCCCGCCGCCGATTACCAGGACGTCATAGAAGGCGCTCGCGTTCACTTAGGCCTCGTCGGTCTCGTGCGGGGTAATGGCCTCGACGGCAGAGACTGCCTTGGGCAACATGTCATCGGGCAGCGCGGTCTCGACCTCGCCCTTATCGCAGGCCTCGGCGAGTGCCGGATTAATGGGAAGCTGGCCCAAGATGTCGAGGTTATAGCGATCTGCGACCTCGGGGAGCTTGCTCTTGCCAAAGACCTCAATCTTCTTGCCGCAGTCGGGGCACTCAATATAGCTCATGTTCTCGACAATGCCCAGAATGGGGACGTTCATCTTCTCGGCCATGTTGACCGCCTTGGCGACGATCATCGAGACCAGATCCTGCGGGCTCGTGACGATGACGATGCCGTCGACGGGCAGCGACTGGAAGACGGTGAGCGCGACGTCGCCTGTTCCCGGAGGCATGTCGACCAGCAGGTAGTCGATGGGGCCCCACGAGGTCTCGCTCCAGAACTGCCTAATGGCGCCTGCGATGACCGGACCGCGCCAAAGGACGGGGTCGGTCTCGTTTTGGAGCAGCAGGTTGGAGCTCATGACCTTGACGCCGTGCTCGGAGATTTCGGGCAGCATAAGGTTGCCAAGGGCATGGACGTGGTGTCCGCTCATACCGAACATCTTGGGGATGGAGGGACCGGTGATGTCGGCATCGAGGACGCCGACCTTGTGGCCGTGACGGGCAAGCTCGGTGGCGATGGCACCGGTGACAAACGACTTGCCGACACCGCCCTTGCCGGAAAGCACGGCGATGACGCGTTTGACCTCGGACAGCGTGTTCTCCTCAAATTGCGACGGCGACGTTTGTCCGCCGGCGGCCTGTGCGTGCTCGCAACCCATGTATGACTCCTTTGTATATGTTGGGGCCGGGGCCCCGTGATGTGACACGAGCGTCATTGTACCCTCGTTTGCGAGCGGGAGTCATTTGCGATGCATTTGGGCCGAGCGTGCTTGCAATACGATGGGTCCAAGCGAATGGGCGGGCTTACTGAACTTTGCTGGCAAACTCGAGGTATTGCATGCGCTGCAGCTTGTCGATCGTCGAGGCGTATGGGCTGTCTTCAGATTCCAAGTCGTAGCGCAGCCCGTCGGCACCAAGGTAGCCGGCGACATTGATGGTGGGCACATCTGACCTTGTTGCAAGCAGGGCCTTTTGATAGTCGGTGAGCGGGGCGCCGATCTTATTAAGGGTAATGGCTGCAATCTCGTTTGCCCCGACGGTGTCGTAGACGTTGAGCTCGGTATTGCCGGCGATTTCATAGTTAGCCCAGACGAAATAGGTCGACTGATAGATACGGAAAGCGTGGCTTGCCGTATCTTCCTGAGGGTACAGCTCATCGTTGAGAGTCGTTGCGGCGCTCGGCTGATGGTCGCCAAAAAAGACAAGGACAACCGGTCTGCTGATATTGCGGAGCTCGTTGATAAAATACTCGAGGTCCCGGTCGGACGCGTTGATGCAGGTAAGATAGGTGTTGAGCGCGCTATTGGCGCCCTCACTGGCTCCCTCGACCCAATAGTTTGTCAGCTCTTCGGCGGGAACGGTGCCATAGTCGTAGCCGCCGTGATTTTGCATCGTGACGTCAAAGATGAACTGCGGCGCTTCGTCGGTTCTAAGCAGGTCGAGTATCTTGTCGTAGGTGGCGTAGTCGCATACGCCGGCATGGTAACAGGGCGCACCTTCGAAATCGCCGATTGAAAGAAAGTCTCCAAAGCCCAGCTGCTGATAGATCTTATCTCGATGGTAGTTGACGGGGTTTTGCGGGTGCATAGCGGTAGCGGTATACCCAAGCTCTTTAAGGTCCTTTGCCAGGCTGTTGACGCCATTCATCTGATACAGCTGATAGGGGATCTTGCCTAATCCGACAAAGGCCGTTGTCGCTCCGGTCAAAAATTCGAATTCGGAGTTTGCCGTTCCGCCACCGGTGACCGAAGCGAGCATGGTGCCGCGAACAAGTGTGTCGGGAAGCGAGTTGTAGAATGCGGGGCCGGTGTACCCGGCCGCCTGGAGCTGCTCAAAGCACGAAAGGTCGCTAAAACTCTCGTTCATGACGGCAACAATCGTCGGCTTGATTTCATTGAACTGGGCAACGGCAGCCGCGCGCTGCTCGCTCGAGCCATACGTGCTGTCGTAGGCGGCGGCGAGCTCCTGCTCGATGCTCTGCGCCTCATCGGGCGTATAGCCTTCGGGCTTCTCAATGGGCAACTCGTTGGCCATTTCGGTGAACGAAGTGATAAAACCCTGAGACGTATATGTGGTGATGGGCTGCCAACGGTCAAATCCAAAATCCAGCGCCTGCTCCAAGTCGATGCTGGAAAAGCCCGAGAGCTCCACAACGGTCACTAGCAGAAAAGCGCAGAGGTTAGCGGCGATTGCGGGGAAGACATGGGTGGGCGTACGGAGCTTTCGCGGTCGGATAAGCGAAAGAAGCCCCAGGGAAATCTCCAGCAGGGCGAGAGAGGTTACGATTCCGGCGGTAAAGGTAAACTCGTATCCCTCGCTCACTTCCATTGCGGTGCCGAGGGCCAAGATATCGCTTGGCAGGATGGCTTCGCCTTTAAACGTTATGACGAAGTGCTCGGCAATGCCAAGGATGCAACAGGCGACGGGCACGAGGGCCATGACGCCTCCATGACGCTGTCCCAGCAAATAAAGGGAGAGCAGAACCGTCGCGAGCAGCCCGACGGAAAACCCGAATGAGTTGGCGGGAATGCGATAGAACGTTTCGTTACAGGCAATTTCGAGTGAAACGAACGAGAGCGCTGAAACAGCGGCGATGACAAGGATGTCACGGCAAATACAGGCAACCGTTCCCGTCGCAAGATCGGTTTGGTCGATAAGTCCCGAAACCAAGGGCTCGACAAGAAGTATGACGGCGGCAGCACCGAGCGCCGAATAAGAAAGGACCCATAGGGAATTGTCCTCATTTACGAGCAATTGATTCGTAATCCATGCAGCTACCATGCCGAGCGGGATGAGGAGCGTCGCGCACCAAAAGACGCGGGCAATGGGCGGCTTTTCATTGTGTTTGATTGAAAAATACACGCGCACGACGACGGTGGCCACGATAAGGACGGCGATGAATATGGGCAGATTGGCCATGTCGCTCGAAGTGATTTCAAGGGGGATATCTTCGGTCATGGACGTTCCTCTGTTACAGCAAATTAAGTTCAGTATTAGATTACTGTAACCTTTCCACGGCATTTCGAGAAACAAAGCATCCGATACGCAAAGCTAAAGGTCTGCGAATCTTGTATTACGAACATCTGTGCGCGTCGAGTGCGCTAAACTCATCGACAGTATGATTCGATGCAATAGGAGGCAAGGAGCTTCCATGTCTGATTCTTCTATCGTTATTCGCGGCGCTCGTGAGCACAACCTCCGTGATATCGATGTTTCCATTCCGCGTGACCAACTCGTGGTCATTACCGGTCTTTCTGGCTCGGGCAAGAGTTCGCTGGCATTTGACACTATCTATGCCGAGGGCCAGCGTCGATACGTCGAGAGCCTTTCGAGCTATGCGCGCCAGTTCTTGGGCCAGATGGACAAACCCGACTTGGATTCAATCGACGGCCTTTCGCCGGCGGTGTCGATCGACCAAAAGACGACGTCTAAAAACCCTCGCTCGACGGTTGGCACCGTAACCGAGATTTATGACTATCTGCGCCTGCTGTTCGCCCGTGTGGGCACCCCGCACTGTCCCGAATGCGGCCGCGTCATTGAGCGTCAGACGACCGACCAGGTTGCCGACAAGGTCTTGGCGGCGGGGGAGGGCCGCCGCGCGTTTGTGCTGGCACCGGTGGTGCGCGGGCGAAAAGGCGAGTACACCAAACTGTTTGAGGACCTTCGCGCCGAGGGCTTTAGCCGCGTGCGTGTCGACGGTGAAGTGCGCTCGCTCGACGATCCGATCGATCTGGACAAGAAGTTCAAGCACGATATCGAGGTCGTAGTCGATCGCATCGTGATCCGTGAGAACTCTCTGGGCCGTATCGCCGAGTCTGTTGAGCAGGCGACCGCGCTGGCTCACGGCAATGTAAACGTGTACATGCTGCCCGATCGTGATGCTCCCGAGGGGACCGAGGGCGAGCTGCTGGAGTATTCGTTGGCCTTGGCGTGCCCGGAGCATGGTCACTCCATTGACGATCTTCAGCCGCGTGATTTTTCGTTCAACGCTCCCTATGGCGCATGTCCTGAGTGCGACGGCCTGGGCTTTAAGAAAACCGTTGATGCCGAGGCGTTGATCGAGGACCCCTCGAAGTCCATTGCCGACGGAGTCTTTGGTAGCCTGTTTGGCAACTCGAACTACTATCCGCAGATTTTTGCTGCGGTCTGCAAACACTTTAAGGTGAGCACCGATACGCCGTGGGAGGACTTGCCCCCTCGCGTGCGTCGTGCATTCTTGGATGGCCTGGGCGATACGAAGATCTCGGTCGACTACCAAAAGCTCGACGGACGTCGCAGCCAGTGGGATACCAAGTTTTCGGGCGTTCGCAACATCCTGTACGAACGCTATACCGAGACGACGAACGAGAACACCAAGGCGCGCCTGGAGAAGTACATTCGCGAGGAGCCGTGCTCGAGCTGCCACGGCGCTCGTTTGCGCCCTGAGATGCTCGCCGTCACCGTGGGCGGCAAGTCCATTTACGAGGTTTGTTGCCTGTCGTGCCGTGAATCGCTCGAGTTTTTTGAGGGCCTGGAACTCACCGAGCGCCAACAGTTTATCGGCGGCCGTATCGTCAAGGAAATCCTGGAGCGCTTGCGTTTTCTGGTCGATGTTGGACTCGACTATCTGACGCTCGATCGTGCCTCGGCGACGCTTTCCGGTGGCGAGGCGCAGCGTATTCGCCTGGCAACGCAGATCGGCGCGGGTCTCATGGGCGTGCTCTATATTCTGGACGAGCCCTCGATCGGTCTTCATCAGCGTGACAACGAGCGCTTGATCAAGACGCTCGAGCGCCTGCGCGATATCGGCAATACCGTTATCGTCGTCGAACACGACGAGGATACAATCCGTGCCGCCGATTACGTGATCGACATGGGGCCCGGCGCCGGCGTCAACGGCGGACACGTAGTCGCGGCGGGAACGCCTGCCGATATCATGGCGTGTCCTGAGTCGATGACGGGCGCTTATCTGACCGGCAAACGAATGATCCGGGTGCCTGATGAACGGCGCAAGCCCGGTCGCGGCTGCCTTAAAATTACGGGCGCTCGAGCCAACAACCTCAAAAACGTTACTGCCAAAATCGAGTTTGGTACGCTTACGGTTGTTACCGGCGTGTCGGGATCGGGCAAGAGCTCCCTGGTTACCGATACCATTGCGCCTGCCCTTACGAATGCCATTCACCGTTCGACGCGCCCTGTGGGTCCATATAAGAAAATCGAGGGCATCGAGTGTATCGATAAGGTTATCGATATCGACCAGTCGCCGATTGGCCGCACGCCGCGTTCCAACCCTGCTACCTATATCGGCCTGTGGGATGATCTTCGCGCGCTGTTTGCGAGTACGCCGGAGTCGAAGGCGCGCGGCTACTCGCCGGGTCGTTTCTCCTTTAATGTGAGTGGCGGGCGCTGTGAGGCGTGCAAGGGCGACGGGCAGATCAAGATCGAGATGCACTTCCTTCCCGATATCTACGTTCCCTGCGAAGTTTGCGGCGGTAAACGCTACAACCGCGAGACACTCGAGGTCACCTACCGTGGCAAGACCATCTCGGACGTGCTCGACATGAGCGTCACCGAGGCGCTGGCCTTCTTTGGGAATATCCCGCAGATTAAGCGCAAGCTCCAGACGCTGTACGATGTAGGCTTGGGCTACGTGAGCCTGGGCCAGCCCGCCACGACGCTTTCGGGCGGCGAGGCGCAGCGTGTGAAACTCGCCAAGGAGCTTCATCGACGCCAGACGGGCAAGACGTTCTATATTTTGGACGAGCCGACGACCGGCCTTCATTTTGAGGACGTCCGCCAGCTGCTCGATGTGCTGCAGCGCTTGGTCGATGCGGGCAACACGGTGCTGGTGATTGAACACAACCTTGATGTCATCAAGGTTGCCGACCGCCTGATCGATATGGGTCCCGAGGGCGGTAACGGCGGCGGAACCGTCGTGGTTTCGGGCACACCGGAGCAGGTTGCGGACTGTCCGCAGAGTTATACGGGCAAGTTTTTGGCGCCGTTGCTCAGGCGTGACCGGGAGCGTCAGGCTCAACTTGATGCTCAATAAATAGGTGATTCAGTTTATGGGCGCCATCGACTCCTTGTGATTCGATGGCGCTTGCTGTGCCGAAGTGACGTATGCAGCCGAATTGGACATATACTTAATCCTTGCGTCCGAATGCGAGGGAAAGGATATGTCATGGCAAAGGCTGTAAAGACGCCAAAAACCAATGCGATGCGCGAGCTGGAAAGCGCCGGCATTTCCTATGTTCTACATACGTACGAAGACGATGGTGATGAGTCGGTGGGCCTGGGTGTCGCGATTTCGGAGCAGCTTGGCGAGGAGCCCGGTCAAGGATTTAAGACTTTGGTCTGCGTGACACCGTCCAACGACTATGTCGTGTGCTGTATCCCTGTTGCCGACGAGCTCGATCTAAAGTCCGCCGCGCGTGCCGCGGGGGAGAAGTCCTTGGCCATGATGCATGTGAAGGATTTGCTTGCGGCGACTGGCTACGTTCGCGGCGGCTGCAGCCCGGTCGGTATGAAAAAACGCTACCGGACGCTCATTGATGAGACATGTGTCCTTTGGGATACCATTTTTATTTCGGGAGGCAAGCGTGGTTATCAGCTCGAGCTTGCACCCGATGATTTAATTGCATTTTGCGGGGCGACGGTTGCCGCGATTACGAGAGAGGACTGAGCGATGCCGCAGGAAGAATTGAAGCGCGGAGCTCATTTTGCAAAAGAATCTGCGCCTCAGACACCCTCATCCGAAGCTTCTTCGTCGCGAGATGACACTGACGACATGGGCTCGTCGGACTACTCCACGGTTGGTCGTTCCGCCGGGCTTATGACCATCCTGACCATCGTGTCTCGCGTCACCGGTTTTATCCGCACGTGGGCAATGGCGGCCGCTATCGGCATGTCGCTACTTTCGTCCTCCTATCAGGTCGCCAACAACCTGCCCAATATGCTCTACGAACTCGTGATGGGCGGCATGCTCGTGACGGCGTTTTTGCCCGTGTACATGGGCGTGAGGCGTGAGCAGGGTCGCGAGGCCTCGAACGAGTACGTGGGCAACCTGCTCGGCATTCTGCTTTTGGTGCTGGGTGGCATTTCGTTGCTGGGGACCGTGTTCGCCCCGGGCTTTATCTGGACGCAATCGTTCCTTTCGGGTGACGGCGGCAGCATGGATACCGCTGCGTTCATGTTCCGTTTCTTTGCCATCCAGATTCTGTTTTATGGTTTGGGCTCGGTGTTCTCGGGCGTTCTCAACGCACACCGCGACTACTTCTGGTCGACGTTTGCCCCGGTCCTCAACAATGTGATCGTCATTGCGAGCTTTATGGGTTTTGCGCCCGTGTCCGCACAGTTTGGCGAACGTGCCGGCATCATCTTGATTGCGGCCGGTACGACCCTCGGTGTCTTTGTTCAGATGGCATGTCAGATTCCCGCGCTTAGCAAGCACGGCGTGCATCCCCATATCCATATCGACTTTAAGGACCCCGCGCTGCGCCAGACGATTGCGCTCGGTATCCCGACGCTGCTCGCCACGGTGTGCATGTTTGTCTCGACTTCTATCACCAACGCTGCCGCGCTGGTGGTCCAGCCCGAGACTGGTCCTTCCGTCATCGCCTATGCGCGCCTGTGGTACACGCTGCCCTACGCGCTGATTGCCGCCTCGCTTTCGACGGCGCTCTATACCGAGCTCTCTCACGACGCACAGGAGAAGGATTACGACAGCGTACGCACGGGCATTTCGCGCGGCGTCGCCCAGATGCTGTTCTTCCTGATTCCGTTCGCACTGTACCTGATTGTCTTCGCACGTCCGCTCAACATGATCTACTGTGCTGGCAAGTTCGATGAATCCGGAGTGGCGCTGGTGTCCGAGTACCTTGTCTACCTGGCGCTCTCGCTGCCGCTCTACGGCGTGGTCGTGTTGATGCAGAAGAGCTTCTCTGCCTTGCTCGACATGAAGCCCTATAGCCGCTATTGCCTGTATTCTGCCATCGGCCAGGCCGGCTCGGTTCTGCTGTTTGGCGTTGTGCTGGGCTTCGGTATGCCGGCAATCGCGCTTTCGTATGTTGTCGACTACGTGATCTTGGTCGGCTGTTCGCTGTGGTGGCTGCGTCGTCGCCTGCGTGGCCTTCAGGTCAAATCTATCCTGCATGGCGGTTTCTTTGGCCTTTTGCTCGGTGGCCTAGGTGCTGCCGCAGGCGCCGGCGTCATGTGGGTGCTTGAACACTTTGTCGGGGCACTTGGCGGCTCGATTCTGATTACTCTTGGCTACGTTTGCGTTGCGGGTGTCGTCTCGCTTGCTGTTACCTTTGGCCTTGCCGTCGTCCTTAAGATGCCTGAGGTCTCGGCGCTGCTTCGTCGCAAGTAGGTGCGTGTGGCCGGTCACGACAACATTCCAACGCTTGCCGAGCAGGTTTCGCGCGTTCCCACACAGCCCGGATGCTACCTTTGGAAGGATGCCAAGGGCGATGTCATCTACGTGGGCAAGGCAAAAAACTTGCGTTCCCGTATGCGCCAGTACGTGACACTGCAGGATGAGCGTCAAAAGATCCCGCTGATGATGCAGCTGGTGGCGAGCTTTGACTATATCGTGGTGGAGACCGAGCACGAGGCGTTGGTGCTCGAGCGCAATTTGATTGGTCAGTACCATCCGTACTTTAACGTCGACCTCAAGGATGACAAGAGCTACCCCTTTATCGCCATTACAAAGGGCGACCTGTATCCCGCTATCAAATATACGCGCGAGCGTCATAAGCCGGGAACGCGTTATTTTGGTCCCTATACCGATAGCCGTGCGGCACGTGAGACGATAGATACGCTGCGCAAGGTTATCCCCATCTGCTCCGCATCCTGTGCGGAGTGGCGTCGTTGTCGTCGTATCGTCGAGTCCCACAGGGGCGAGGAAGACATCGTCAATATGATTTGCGCGCAAAACGGGCGTCCCTGCTTTGACTACCATGTCGGGCGCGGCCCGGGTGCGTGTGTCGGCGCGATTTCTCCTACGGACTATGCCAAGAACGTCAAACGTGTCGAACGTTTTTTGTCGGGCCATCGCAAGGATGTCGTCGATGAGCTGACCTCCGAGATGACGGATGCCGCCGAGGCGCTCGACTTTGAGCGCGCGGCACGCGTCAAACGTCGTTTGGAGGTCATCAGGGGTCTGGACGACCGTCAGCAAGTCGTTTTTCCCTCCAGTGTCGATATCGATGTCATCGGTTTCTATCGCGAGGAGACCATCTCCGCCGCTTGCGTCTTTGTCGTGCGTGAGGGTCGAACGGTTCGAACCTGCGAGTTTATTCTCGATAAGGGTTTGGATGTCGACGAAGAGGAGCTTCAATCGGGCTTTCTTAAGCGCTATTACGACGAGACGGCTGATATTCCAGCTGAGATAAACCTCTCTGTCGAGCTTGAGGATGCGGAGGCGCTGGGGGAGTGGCTTGCAGGCAAGCGCGAGCGTTCCTGCCATCTCCATAGGCCGCAGCGTGGCGAAAAGCACCGTTTGCTCGATATGGCATCCAAAAATGCGCGCCATGCCCTCATGCGCTACATGATGCGAACGGGGTACGCTGACGACCGCACCAATCAAGCGCTCCTGGAGCTCGAAAGCGCGCTGGCGCTGCCGGCGCCGCCGATGCGTATCGAGTGCTTCGATATCTCGACGCTGCATGGAACCTTTACCGTCGCCTCGATGGTGGTGTTTACCAACGGACGCGCCGACAAGAGCCAGTACCGTCGTTTTAAAATTCAGGCCGAATTGGACGAGGCAAACGACTTCGTGTCGATGTCCGAGGTTTTGGGACGACGCTATGCTCCCGAGCGCATGGCCGACGAGCGTTTTGGCTCGCGCCCCGATTTGCTCGTTGTCGATGGCGGTAAGCCGCAATTGACCGCTGCGATCAAGCAACTTGAGGCTCTTGGGCTCGATATACCAGTTTGTGGCTTGGCAAAGGCCGATGAGGAAGTTTTTGTGCCTTGGGACGAGACTCCCGTCGTGCTGCCGACCGGGTCTGCTTCGCTCTATCTAATTAAACAGGTGCGCGATGAATCGCACCGTTTTGCAATCACATTCCATCGTGAGTTGCGCGATAAAGCCATGACAGTTTCGGTACTCGATGACGTTCCAGGCGTGGGACCCACCAGAAAACGTGCCCTTATGCGCCATTTTGGTTCGATGAAGCGTTTGCGCGCGGCGAGCGAGCAAGAGATCGCGGAAGTTCGCGGCATACCTGCCGATGTTGCCAAGGCGGTCCACGAGGCGCTCGTTGCGTGGAATGCCGAGCGCGCCGAGGCGGCGGCTGGCCATTCCGATAGCTAAACACGAGCCTAAACTACTGATATACATGATTGCGTGATTTTCAACCATTTATTTCGCCATGATTGCATGCTGGTTTCGGGTTTTATTAACGCTAAAACGTTTGACTAGTCATGGTGAACAACCCTGCTATCCTGCGGGTTGACGAAGACTGATATCTCACCTCGTCGATACATACTGTCTGGCGAATCATTTGTCAATGAATTCGGTGAACGGTAGTAAATACCGTTCAAGCGTATGTATGTATCGGTCGCCGAGCGCGGCACCTCAGTTGGGTTCGTCGGTAGGTAAGGTATATATCGTCCGCAAGTTGCGCGGGGGCAAGTCTAGGTGCTCCCGAGTAAGATTCTCTATTGATAGGAGAAGACATGGCCATCATCAACAAGGGTATGTCCAGGCGTTCGTTCCTCGGCCTCACCGGCAGCGTCGCTGCTGTCGCCGGCCTTGGTCTCACTGGCTGCGGTGGCAGCTCTAGCGACGAGGGTTCCGCTTCCGGCTCCACCGATTCCGCCAACCGTGGCGGCGGCGTGATCACCGCTGGTTCCGCTTACGCTCCGTCCAGCTTCGATCCCGCCAGCACCGGCTCCGCTGTGGGCCTGGGTGCTAACTGGCACGTCGTCGAGGGCCTCTACGGCATCGATTACCACGACTACAGCACCTTCAACGAGCTCGCCACCGACGATCCCAAGTCTGTGGACGACACCACTTTCGAGGTCACCATCCGCAAGGGCGCCAAGTTCTCCGATGGCACCGAGGTCACCGCTGACGATGTCGTTGCCTCCTACACCGCTTGCGCCGCTTCCGCTACCTATGCTCCGTTCTTCCAGCCCTTCGAGTCCATCGAGGCCAAGGACGCCAGCACCGTGACGGTCAAGACCAAGGTCCCCAACTTCTCCCTGCTCAAGGATCGTCTGGCCATCGTCCGCGTTACCCCGGCCACCCAGACCGAGGAGGATCGCGCCAAGCAGCCGATCGGCTCCGGCCCCTGGATGTACGACTCTATCTCCGATACCGAGATCACCCTGGTTCCCAACCCCGAGTACAACGGTGAGTATGCTGCCGAGGATAAGAAGATCCAGTACAGCATCCTGACCGACCCCACTGCTCGCGTTACCGCTCAGCAGGAGGGCTCCACGCTCGTTATGGAGCTCGTTACCGCTGACGCCGTCGACCAGCTCGAGAGCGCCGGCTGCAAGATTGACAACGTTCAGGGTTTCGGCACCCGCTTCATCATGTTCAACGTCGCCAAGGAGCCTTGGAACAACGTCAAGGTCCGTCAGGCTGTCATGTATGCGCTCGACACCGAGAAGATGGTCAGCAACACCTTCGCCGGCCTTGCCACCGCTGCCAGCTGCTACCTGCCCAAGAGCTTCACCAACTATCATGAGGCTTCCACGGTGTACAAGACCGACACCAAGAAGGCTAAGAAGCTCATCGAGGAGTCTGGCATCACCCCGGGTGCCATCACCCTGCGCACCACCGACAACGAGCAGATTAAGGGCATGGCCGCCCAGGTCAAGAACGACCTCGACGCTCTCGGCTTCGATGTGACCATCCAGACCGATACCTCGCCGGCCACCTACGCCGCCATCGACGGCGGCGAGGCCTACGATATCCTCCTTGCCCCTGGCGATCCTTCCTGCTTCGGCGCCGACCCCGACCTGCTGCTCAACTGGTGGTACGGCGACAACGTCTGGATGCAGACCCGTTGCCCGTGGAAGGAGTCCGCTGAGTGGCAGAAGCTCCACGGTCTCATGGACGAGGCTCTTGCCGCCGAGGGCGACGAGCAGCAGAAGAAGTGGAACGAGTGTTTCGACATCATTGCCGACAACGCCGTTCTGTACCCCGTTGTCCACGTCAAGACCGTCTCCGCTTCTTGGGACGATCCGTCCACTGCGCCCAATGGCGAGGCCCTCGATGGTTTCAAGGGCATCGGCACGACGAGCATGTCCTTCAGGGGCGTTGCGACCGTCAAGGCGTAAGACTCGCTTGAGTCTATATGCAGGATGTCGGTCGTTGGGACCGTATCCTCATAGTTGAAACAAAGACCCGGGCGGCAACGATGTCGCTCGGGTCTTGTAATGAGTATCCGTACTCATATACCAGTTGGTCCTACCGACAAAAGAAAGGGGAGAGAACGTGAACAACTTGCTACGTTTGATTGGAAGGCGTCTTGTGGCGCTGCCGATCATGGCATTGGGCGTCACCGTCCTGGTGTTCTTCCTTATGTCGTTCTCCAAGACCGACCCCGCCTACACGGCGTTGGGTGACGGTGCCTCGCCCGAGGCGGTTGCCGAGTACCATGAGAAGTATGGTCTGGACGACCCCTGGCCCGTGCGCTACGTGCGCTATATGGGCGATTTGATCCATGGCGACATGGGCACCTATGGTGCTGCTCGCAACTCCGTTGCCAAGCGCATCTCCACGGCCCTGCCCGTCACGATGCAGCTGACCTTCATCGGTCTTGCCATCGGTGCGGTCGTTTCGTTTTTGCTCGGCGTCATCGCGGCACTGTATCGCGACAAATGGCCGGACCAAGTAATCCGTGTCTTTTCCATCGCCGGCTTGGCAACCCCGTCGTTCTGGCTTGCCGTTCTGTTGATCCTGCTGTTCTCTTCCTACCTTAAGGTGCTCCCGGCATCGGGCGCTCTGCCTCACTTCACCACGAATCCGGTTGGCTATCTGGGGCGTATGATCATGCCCGCTATCGCCTTGGCATTTCCGCTGACGGGCCAGATGACTCGTATCGTGCGTACCGCCATGGTCGAGGAGCTCGACAAGGATTATGTCCGTATGGCTCGCGGCGCCGGCGTTCCCGAGAAGGTCGTCGTCGGCATCAACGTTCTTCGCAATGCGCTGATCACCCCGGTCACCACCCTCGGTCTTAAGATCGGTTACCTCATGGGCGGCGCCGTCGTCATCGAGGTTATCTTCAACCTCCCCGGCATGGGCACCGCGATTCTGCAGGGCGTTCAGGGCAACGAGGCGAACCTGGTTCAGGGCGTCGTCATCGTCGTTGCTCTTGCCTTCATCATCATCAACATCGTGGTTGACATGCTCTACCTGCTCATCAACCCGCGCATCAGGACGGTGTAGATTATGGTAAAGATTCGAGAGAAGCAAACCGAGCAGCTCGAGAAGGCTGCCTCCAAGGGGCTCAAGCTCGGTGGCTGGAAGAAGATGACGCTGTCTTCTAAGATTGCCGCCGTCGTGCTGGTGCTGGTCGCCCTGACTGCGATTCTGGCGCCCCTTCTTGCCCCCTATAGCCCGGTCGAGATCTTTACGGCTCGCCAGGCTCCCGGCAACGGATTTATTTTCGGTACCGACGATAAGGGTCGCGACATTCTGTCGCGTATGCTCTACGGTGGTCGTTACTCGCTGATTATCGGCTTTGGCGCCACCGCCATGGCTCTGGTCTGCGGCTCGGTCGTGGGCGCCCTTGCAGCGGTTTCGCGCAAGGCCGTCTCCGAGACGATCATGCGTATCTTGGACATCATCATGTCCATCCCGGGCATCGCCCTCGCGGCCGTCTTCGTCTCCATCCTGGGCAACTCCGTGCCGTCGATCATCTTCGCCATCGGCTTTATGTACACTCCGCAGATTGCCCGTATCGTACGCGCCAATATCGTGTCCGAGTACGGCGAGGACTATGTCCGCGCGGTCATCGTTTCCGGCGCCAAGGCTCCGTGGATTTTGATTAAGCATGTTCTGCGTAACTGCATCGCCCCGATCATGGTCTTCACCGTTACCCTGGTCGCCGACGCCATCATCTTCGAGGCCTCGCTGACCTTCATCGGCGCTGGTATCCAGGAGCCCACCGCTACCTGGGGCAACATCCTCGCCGACGCCCGCGGCGGCGTGCTCGCCGGCCGTTGGTGGCAGGCGCTGTTCCCGGGCCTAGCCATCATGATCACCTGCCTGGCGCTCAACATCCTCTCCGAGGGCATTACCGACGCCATGGCCGCTGCTCCCTCCGCTGCCCTGGATCCTACCGATTCCTCCAAGCGTCGCGAGGCCGACCTGCTGGTCTCCGACCCCGTTCGCGCCTACAAGGAGCAGGCCCAGTCCCTCTCCGCTCGCCTTGGCGCCCTGCGCGATGTCGAGCTCAAGCGTGACGATCGCCACGTGCCCGACGAGTCCGTTGAGCCGATCCTTTCGGTACGCGATTTCTGCATCCAGTTTGAGCACCACGGTGACATCAACGTCGTCGACCACGTCAACTTTGACGTCCGTCCCGGCCAGACCATGGGCCTGGTAGGCGAGTCCGGCTGCGGTAAGTCCATCACCACGCTGGCCATCATGGGTCTGACCGATGATGACGAGCACCTTTCCGGTGAGGTTCTCTGGGAGGGTCGCGACCTGCTCAAGATGAGCAAGAAAGAGTGGTTCGGCCTGCGTGGTACCGATATCGCCATGGTCTATCAGGACGCCCTGTCCTCGCTCAACCCCTCCATGCTCATTTCCGCCCAGATGAAGCAGCTCACCAAGCGTGGCGGCACCCGTAGCGCCGAGGAGCTCCTGGAGCTCGTGGGCCTCGACCCCAAGCGTACGCTCGAGAGCTATCCGCATGAGCTTTCCGGTGGTCAGCGTCAGCGCGTTCTGATCGCTATGGCCCTTACCCGCGACCCCAAGCTGGTCATCTGCGACGAGCCCACGACCGCTCTGGACGTTACCGTCCAGAAGCAGGTCATCAAGCTGCTCAACGATCTTCAGGCCAAGCTCGGCTTTGCCATGATCTTCGTTTCGCACGACCTGGCGCTGGTCGCCGAGGTCGCCCACAACATCACGGTTATGTACGCTGGTCAGGTTATCGAGCAGGCGCCCACCAAGGAGCTGCTCACCAACCCGATTCACGAGTACACCCGCGGTCTTCTGGGCTCCGTTCTGTCCATCGAGAGCGGTTCGGGCCGCCTGCACCAGGTGCCCGGCGCCGTTCCGAGTCCGCGCGATTTCCCCAAGGGCGATCGCTTCGCGCCCCGCTCGAGCCATCCGCGTATTGGCCTGGACACCCGTCCGGTCTTCAAGCGCGTGCCCGGCACCGAGCACTTCTATTCCGAGCTCCCCGACGAGGTGCTCAAGGCAAATGGTTTGACCCCTCACGCGGAGGTGATGTAGATGAGCGAGACCGCAGTCAACGGCGTCGAGCCGATCATCTTCCTTGATGACGTCCACGTCACCTTTAGGACCCGTACCGGCTCGATTCTGCACCCCAACCTGGTTCACGCCGTCCAGGGTGTAACGATTAAGCTCATGCCCGGTCAGACGATCGGCATCGTCGGCGAGTCCGGTTGCGGTAAGTCCACCACCGCTAACGTCATGTGCGGCCTGCAGGCCCCCACGAGCGGCAAGGTCTACTTTAAGGGCAAGGACGTTACCAAACGTACCGCCGAGGACCGTCGCCATATGGGTCGCGTCATCTCGGTCGTGTTCCAGAACCCGGCCACGGCGCTCAACCCCCGCATGGTCGTTCGCGAGCAGCTGCTCGACCCCATGCGCGTCCACAACTTGGGTACCGAGGCCGAGCAGGAGAAGCGCGTCAAGGAACTCTTGGAGCTCACCGGTCTGCCCAGCTCTGCCGCCGAGGTTCTTCCCGGCCAGCTTTCGGGCGGTCAGCGCCAGCGCGTGGCAATTGCCCGTGCCCTGTCGCTGAACCCCGACGCCATCATCGCCGACGAGCCCACCTCGGCTCTGGACGTTTCGGTCCGCGCACAGATTCTGAACCTGCTGACCGACCTTAAGAAGGAGCTCGGCCTGGCCATGGTGTTCATCAGCCATGACATCCAGACGGTCCGCTATATCTCTGACGACATCATCGTTATGAATGGCGGCAAGATCGTCGAGCAGGGCGAGGCCAAGCAGGTCTTCCAGCACCCCCAGGACCCCTACACCAAGATGCTGCTCGGCGCTGCGCCGTCGCTGCTGCATCCCAAGCTCGGCGAGTAGCCTCGCTTTCCCTCCCGTGGGGCCGGGTGCCGTGGCGGGCGCGCCGCCGGGGGGGGTTGGGAATGGTGGGGTGGGGCGGCCAGGCCACTGGGG
>CAMQHB010000025.1:0-23554 GCA_947001545.1 uncultured Collinsella sp. | reverse complement strand
CCGCACATGTGCGGATGAATGTGGGAGGTGTTCGGATGAAGTTGATAATCAAGGCTTGAAAGAATTCACAGCAGTGTCATTCAAAAGCGTTCCGTTGGTCGTAATAGAATAGGTAAAGTTTCTATTGGGGTATATTCTTTTTGAATAGTCGACCGTTTTCCATATCAGCGGCTCGTTAATCATGGGTTCCCCACCAAAAAAGACGATCGCAAGCGTTTCGTTTTCCGATGAACTTGCGACGAGGTAGTCGACCGCCTTGAAGGCTATCTCGTCTGTCATCAGCAGAGGAGACGTTCCATAATCTCCTTTACCGGCAAAACAGTAACTACAACCAAGGTTGCATGCATGTGAAACGTGGAGTTCGATGGATCTAAGTTTTCGAGGCGTGTCTTTTGTTAAGAAAGTCCGCTCAGACAATCGTTGATACTCATCAATGTCGCCTTCAAGTTCTGCTATGGTCGTTTGGTCGTAGCCTTTCGCAGCAAGTGACTTTGTTAGCAACTTCGAGTTGACCGTTCTTCCCGATGCTTCAAATATGCGAAGCGCATCTTCTGATGCTTGGTCAACCTGAAAGCAATTGCGAGTGACCTCATCGAAGCAGTAACGACGATCACTTACTGAGAAAAAAATGCATACGTTCCTCAATTTCATGCTGGACTGGCACTAACCTTGTTTATTGTTACGCAGCTATAAAAAACCACCAGCGGGGATTCGGTGTGCGGCCCAATCGGACTCCCAAAAGGTTCTATTTGAGACTGGCAAGCTTTGTGTTGTTGGCACTTCGACAGCGCTCTTTATTCCAACATGGAGCCTCGCAGTTTGAGTCGACTTGCCTCTGGAAGGTCCGATCTCAACTTGATTTAGGATGAAAACAGATTACAGGCGCGCTCCTCTAGAAAGAAAGGAAACCAATCGCCGCCTTTCACCAGGAAAGTTTTTATAGCCCACCTCGAGCAAAATGAAAGATGCGAGAGCGATTGGGGAACAACGCGAATCTCCCCTTTTGGGTGGGAGCGAGCCTTCAGCCACCGGCGAACGACTCGCCCTGGTCAGAATCTGGAAGTGGTGCCGGGCCGCTTGGGCCTCCCCGGTGACTTCGTGGGGCTTACCTGCCTGACGTCGAGGAGTACATCCGCAAGATTCGTTCCCTATGCCGTTTGCTCTCACGCCCGCCTTGGTTCCAAGTCGGGCGAGCACGAGGTCGCGCCGGCGCATCCGCTGGGACTGCTGCGCGTGCAAAACGGCTACGTGGTGAGCGCCCCGCGCTGGATTCAGCCGAGTGAGGAAGGTGTTGAGATCGGCGAGCTGGCAACGGGGGAGGGCGACATCACCGACGTCGGTGACGACGTCTCGGCCCGCCATGCCCATATCTGGTGCGACGATTCTGGCGCATGGTTTGTCGAGGACCTGTCGTCCACGAACGGCACCGTGGTGGTAAACGGGGCCACGAGTGTGTGTATTCAAGTAGAGCCCGGCCGCTCCGCCCGGCTCAGCCCCGGTGACGAGCTCAAACTCGGCGAATCCACCACCTACGCCATCCTCCTCGGTGCCCTCTAACTCATCCCCCCAATAACTTGCGGTGAAATAGGGACTGATTAAGGCCGTTAACAGCAAAAACACTCCCTATTTCACCGCAACTGCTGTGGGGTTCCAGGGGACTGTGCCCGTCGGTGCCGGGCGCACAATAGTCACCCGAGGTAAACCTTTACCGGCCACCTATATTTGCCGAAATTACACTTGACGGCGGGGTACAATAAACCCGCATGCGGATTTCCGTTGCGGGCGCTTCCCATCGCCGGGGCGTGCCCGGGAGCATCCGGCATGCGGCCTTTGCGGCGCTCGGTCATGTGCAAGACGGGTAGCTGGGCCTGTGGAGCGCGTGCAGCCCTCCTCGCCTCGGCATGCCTTCTCTCCACGCCATGTACCTGCTGCTGAGTTCGCCTGCCAGATGATTGGAAGCAACAGCGAAAATCCCATCACGCCAACATCCCGGCGATCGCCGGGGCCTGTATACCTATATGAGAGGAGAGGGGTATATGGCGCGTAAGTTTAAGTCTATGGACGGCAACGAGGCGGCCGCATATGTTTCGTATGCGTACACCGAGGTAGCGGGAATTTATCCCATTACGCCGTCCAGCCCGATGGCCGACCATGTCGACCAGTGGGCGGCCCAGGGTCGCAAGAACATCTTCGGCACCCCGGTCAAGGTCGTCGAGATGGAGTCCGAGGCAGGTGCAGCCGGTACCGTTCACGGTTCGCTGGGCGCCGGTGCTCTGACCACCACCTATACGGCTTCTCAGGGCCTGCTCCTGATGATCCCGAACATGTACAAGATCGCGGGCGAGCAGCTCCCGGGCGTCTTTCACGTCTCCGCGCGTTGCGTCGCTTCCCACGCCCTGAACATCTTCGGTGATCACTCCGACGTCATGGCCTGCCGCCAGACCGGTTTCGCCATGCTCGCCGAGGGCAACGTCCAGGAGGTCATGGACCTCTCGCCGGTGGCTCACCTTGCCGCCATCGAGGGCAAGACCCCGTTCCTTAACTTCTTCGACGGCTTCCGCACCAGCCACGAGATCCAGAAGGTCGCCATGTGGGACTACAAGGATCTGGCCGAGATGTGCGACATGGACGCCGTCCAGGCTTTCCGCGATCACGCGCTCAACCCTGAGCACCCGCATACCCGCGGTAGCCACGAGAACGGCGACATCTTCTTCCAGAACCGCGAGGCCTGCAACAAGGTCTACGACGAGCTTCCCGCCGTCGTCGAGGGCTACATGAAGAAGATCAACGAGAAGCTCGGCACCGATTACGGCCTGTTCAACTACTACGGCGCTCCCGATGCCGACCGCGTCGTCGTGTGCATGGGCTCCTTCTGCGACGTGCTCGAGGAAGTCATCGACTACCTCAACGCTCACGGCGAGAAGGTCGGCCTGGTCAAGGTTCGCCTGTTCCGTCCGTTCTCCATCAAGCACTTTGTCGACGTTCTCCCTGAGACCGTCCAGAAGATCGCCGTCATGGACCGTACCAAGGAGCCGGGTTCCATCGGCGAGCCGCTCTACCAGGACGTCGTCTCCGCTCTCTACGAGGCCGGCAAGACGGGCGTCAAGGTCGTCGGCGGCCGCTATGGCCTGGGCAGCAAGGACACGCCTCCCGCGTCCGCGTTCGCTGTCTTCGAGGAGCTCAAGAAGGACGAGCCCAAGCGCGAGTTCACCATCGGCATTGTCGATGACGTGACCAACCTGAGCCTGCCCGAGGCCGAGGATACGCCCAACACCGCAGCCCCCGGCACCATCGAGTGCAAGTTCTGGGGTCTGGGTGGCGACGGTACCGTCGGCGCCAACAAGAACTCGATCAAGATCATCGGCGACCACACCGACAAGTACGTCCAGGCCTACTTCCAGTACGACTCCAAGAAGACCGGCGGCGTCACCGTCTCGCACCTGCGCTTTGGCGATTCTCCGATCCGTTCGCCGTACTACGTGACCAAGGCCGACTTTGTCGCTTGCCACAACCCCAGCTACATCGTTAAGGGCTTCAAGATGGTCCGCGACGTCAAGCCGGGCGGCACCTTCCTGGTCAACTGCCAGTGGAGCGACGAGGAGTTCGCCGAGCACATGCCCGCCGTGGCCAAGCGCTACATCGCGAACAACAACGTCAACGTCTACCTGATCGACGCTATCGACCTGGCCGCCAAGGTCGGCATGGGCAAGCGCACCAACACGGTGCTCCAGTCCGCCTTCTTCGCGCTGGCCAAGGTCCTGCCCGCCGAGGACGCCCTGCAGTACATGAAGGACGCGGCTACCAAGTCCTACATGAAGAAGGGCCAGGCTATCGTCGACGCCAACCACAAGGCCATCGATGCCGGCGCTACCGCCTTCCGTAAGTTCGAGGTTCCGGCCGACTGGGCTACCGCCGAGGATGCCGCTCCCGTCGAGCTCTCCGAGGAGACCAAGTCCGCTATCGCCCAGCAGGTCAAGAACCTGCTCGAGCCCATCGATCGCATGGACGGCGACAGCCTGCCCGTTTCCGCCTTCGTCGATTGCGCCGATGGCCAGTTTGAGCTGGGCGCCTCCGCATACGAGAAGCGCGGCGTCGCCGTGGTCGTTCCCCACTGGGATGAGACCAAGTGCATCCAGTGCAACCAGTGCGCCTACGTGTGCCCGCATGCCACCATCCGTCCGTTCGCGATGACCGAGGACGAGGCTGCCGCCGCGCCCGAGGCTACCCGCACGCTCGACGCCATGGGCCCCAAGGCCAAGGGCATGAAGTTCACCATGGCTGTGTCCCCGCTCGACTGCATGGGTTGCACCAACTGCGTCAAGGTTTGCCCCAAGGGCGCCCTCGAGATGGTTCCCACCGAGCAGGAGATGGACCAGCAGCCCGTTTGGGACTATATGGTCGAGAACGTCTCCGAGAAGAAGGAGCTCATCGCGGCCAACGTCAAGGGCAGCCAGTTTAAGCAGCCCTACCTGGAGTTCTCCGGCTCCTGCGCCGGCTGCGCCGAGACCGCCTATGCACGTCTGGTGACCCAGGTCGCCGGCGACCGCATGTTCATTTCCAACGCCACCGGCTGCTCCTCCATTTGGGGCAACCCCGCTGCCACCGCTCCTTACTGCAAGGACAAGGACGGTCACGGCCCGGCGTGGAACAACTCCCTGTTCGAGGACAATGCCGAGCACGGTCTGGGCATGGCCGTCGGTTACGAGGCCGTCCAGCACAAGCTGATCGCCGCTACCCAGGACATCATCGCTGCCGATGGTCCGTCCGATGAGCTCAAGGCTGCCGGCCAGGCTTGGATCGACTCCGTCAACGACGCCGAGGCCTCCAAGACCGCTGCCGCTGCCTACGTTGCCGAGCTCGAGAAGTGCGGCTGCGACGCTTCCAAGGCGATCCTCGCCGACAAGGCTTACCTCACCAAGAAGTCCTTCTGGATCTTCGGTGGCGACGGTTGGGCCTACGACATTGGCTTCGGTGGCCTGGACCATGTCCTGGCTTCCGGCCACAACGTCAACGTCTTCGTCTTCGACACCGAGGTCTACTCCAACACCGGCGGTCAGGCCTCCAAGGCCTCGAACTTGGGCCAGGTTGCTCAGTTCGCCGCTGCCGGTAAGGTGACCAAGAAGAAGTCCCTGGCCGAGATTGCCATGAGCTACGGCTATGTCTACGTGGCGCAGGTCGCCATGGGCGCCAACCCGGCTCAGACCCTCAAGGCCATCCACGAGGCCGAGGCCTACGACGGCCCGTCCCTCATCATCGGCTACAGCCCCTGCGAGATGCACTCCATCAAGAAGGGTGGCATGCAGAACTGCCAGGCCGAGATGAAGAAGGCTGTCGAGTGCGGTTACTGGAACCTCTTCCGCTTCAACCCCGAGGCTGCTGCCGGCAAGAAGTTCTCGCTCGATTCCAAGGAGCCCGCGGGCGGTTATCAGGAGTTCCTGATGAACGAGGCCCGTTACGCTTCGCTGACGCGTTCCTTCCCCGAGCGCGCCGAGGAGCTCTTCAAGGAGAATGAGCAGGCCGCTATGGACCGCTATCAGCACCTGCTGAAGCTCAAGACGGTGTACAACGAGGCCTAAGTCTCCCACCGCAGGATCTGAGGGCTAACCTTCGCGGACGTCCTCGGACATGAAAGAACCCCCGCTGCGCACTTCGTGCGGCGGGGGTTCTTTCGTTCTGCGGAGTGTCCGCGAAGGTTAGCCCTCAGATCCTGCTACGACTACGTCCTCGGATTGTGTGGGCGGATGAATGACGTAGTTGGCCGGGTATTCCGTCCCCTTCGCTGTTTCGCGGCTTTGCCGCGAAACCTCGCGTCACTTTGGGGACGGATGGGGGACTTGGCCGTTGCCGCTTTTTCGGAGCTCTTCTTTATTCCTTTTGTTGGATGAAAAGCCCCTTGTTTTTGCAGGGGTGCATACTCGACTTATATGTGCATAGAATCTCGTATAGTGCGAGTAAGATATTGCGCTGTCTGTTTTGTGTTTAGCAAAGATATAGTTTGCATAATCTGGTCTAATCCCTGCTCTATTAAAATAAAGTTGCACGTAAATGGCGTAGATATGCTTGAGCTGGGGTTCTGTACGCTGAGCGGATAAAAACGACCGTTCACCGTTCCGCTATTTTCAAAATGAATAAAATGAGCGATAAAGAGAATATAAACCTTAATAAACTCGCGTATCGCACGGACGCGGGTTATTAATGGGTTGTAGGCCTTTTACAGAAAGGATTCCAGCAATGTCTAAGCCTCTTGGCAAGCCCGATCGTATTGTCGTCGCCCTTGGCGGCAACGCCCTCGGCAACAACCCCGTCGAGCAGATCGAGGCCGTGAGCAACACCGCCCATGCCCTCCTCGGCCTCATCGAGCAGGGCAACGAGATCATCATCACCCACGGCAACGGCCCGCAGGTCGGCATGATCCAGAACGCCTTCGCCGCTGCTCACGATGCCATCGGTACCCCCGAGATGCCGCTGCCCGAGTGCGGCGCCATGTCCCAGGGCTACATTGGTTATCACCTGCAGCAGGGCATCGGCCGCGAGATGCACAAGCGCTATAAGCGTTGGCACGCCGCCACCGTCGTCACCCAGATCGAGTGCGACCCGGATGATCCCGCGTTCAAGAACCCGACCAAGCCGATCGGTCCCTTCTATACCGAGGAGCAGGCCAAGGAGTTCATGGCCGAGGATCCCTCCAAGGTCTTCGTCGAGGATTCCGGCCGCGGCTGGCGTCGCGTCGTCGCTTCCCCCGATCCCAAGAAGATCGTCGAGGCTGACTCCATCCTCAACCTGCTCGACAACGAGTTCATCGTCATCGCCTGCGGTGGCGGCGGCATCCCCGTCGTCCGCGACTACGAGAACAAGGGCTGCTACAAGGGCGTTCCCGCCGTCATCGACAAGGACCTGGGCGGCGAGCTGCTGGCCGAGGACTGCGATGCTGACGTTCTGTTCCTGCTGACCGCCGTTGAGCATGTCGCCATCAACTTTGGCAAGCCCAACCAGGAGGAGCTCGAGGACCTCACCGCCGACGAGGCCGAGCGCCTGGCCGACGAGGGCCAGTTCGGCAAGGGTTCCATGGAGCCCAAGGTCCGCGCTGCCATCAAGTTCGCCCGTTCCCGCAAGGGCCGCACCTGCATCATCGGCGCCCTGGACAAGGCCGCCGAGACCATGGCCGGCCTCTCCGGTACCCGCATCCACGAGTAGTCTCTACTCTGTTGCCTCTCTCGTGGGCACCAGGCAAGGCGCCCACAAACTAGCCTCTCTTCATGAGCCCCGCAGTCCGCTCCGACTGCGGGGCTTTTGCCATTCACCTAGTCATTGGGGACGTTCTTAAATGACTAGTCAAACATGAGCGTCCCCAATGACCACTCATTTAAGTCTGTCCCCAATGACTAGTAGTAGGCCCACATGGCTTCGACTTCGTTGAGGACCTCTACGACGCCCCAGCGGCGGGCGCTGCGGCTGGCCGAGTTGGGGTCGTAGACGCCAATCTGGTTGGCATCGTCGATGCCGTAGAGCACGATGTAGTGGCCTACGTTGGTAAACGTACCGGGGCGCACTGCGGCGATGACGGGCGCACCCGAGCGAAGTGCTTGGGTAATCGATTCGCGATCGTTATAGAGCTGTGTTCCGTTGAGCCCTAGCTGCCACGCACCGCCTGTCATAAACGACCACTCGGTGGCACCAGTGGGGGCGTAGTTGCCGGCTTCGGCCAGTGCGCATATATCGACCGGCGTCTTATCGGTGTGGCCGGTCTTAAAGATATAGACCATGGTGAGGCAAGTGGGACCGCAGGCGTTTTCGCGAATAGTGCCACCGGCATAGGGCAGCTCCGACCATGCGGGGTCAATTTGGTAGATGTGGGGCATGGCGCCGGCCTGCCATTGCGAGCGTGGGGTCGAGAACGCAAAGGAGTAACCGGGCGCGACGGGAGCTTTAAGCAGCTTGTCCTCGGCAGTGGGCTCAAGACCGGCTGATCCGTGGGAGATGCAGGATCCCAAAAACACAAAGACGAGGCAGGCGGCGATGGAGCAAAGCGCAAGGCGTAGGCGGCGGGCCGGAAGCGCGTGGCTTGTGGTGTGCGACGCGGGGTGAGGGGCGGAATTGCCGCGATCGCGTTGAGGTCGCGAAAAGGAGCGCTTAACGTAGTAGTCGGTCTTACGGCGATCGTAGCGGCGTGGCTGCGATGTGTCGGTCTGACGTTGGCGTGTGCTCGTACTCACGCGGTCTGACTGCTGCACGGTACGGCTTTGCTGCCGCGAAGAAGCCCCGGGCTGCTCTTGGGGGCGCTGCGGGTTGTCGTTGTCGGAGGTGCTTCTGGGCGTTGGCGTGGTGCGGCCGGCAAGGCGCACGCTTTGTGGCCGTTGGTCGCCGTCATTGTATCCGTATGCCATTCGAATCACCTTGTCTCATATGTAACTTGTCTATCCTACATAAAAAGATGCACGACACATGGGTATGTGCGCCAAAAGCCTGACAAATGGTATGAACGTTGCCGCGCCGCGCGCCAAGCGTCACGGCAACAGGTCTTCAAAAGCAGACAAGATGAAAACGTTCAAGACGAATGACGTCTCCCGCCGTTCGTCCCAAAAACGGCGCCGCTCGTTTTGCAGTTCTGCCTTCGGTCGAGCTACAAGCGGCGCTGCTGTGCCAAGGCCGTATCTTAAAGCCACGAAATAAAAGCGCGCGGCAAAACAGACCGCGCAAGGGGTGACGTCAAGGGGCGTCAAAAAGGAAAGGAGGGGAACAATGGCGGACAAGAACGCAGAGGTTGCAGTCGAGGATAACGGCGGCATGAAGAAAACGCTCTCGCTCTGGAACTTCTTCACCATCGGTTTCGGTGCCATCATCGGTACCGGTTGGGTTCTGCAGGTCGGCGACTGGATGGTCGTGGGCGGCGGTCCCGTTCCCGCTATGATCGCATTCCTCTTGGGTGCAATCTTCCTCGTGCCCGTCGGAGCTGTTTTCGGTGAGCTCACGGCCGCTATCCCCATCTCGGGCGGCATCGTCGAGTATGTCGATCGTAGCTTTGGCCGTACGCTGAGCTACATCACCGGATGGCTTTTGGCCCTGGGCAACGGCATCCTGTGCCCGTGGGAGGCCATTGCCATTTCGACTCTCGTGTCCGAGATGTTCGGTAGCCTGCCCGGTCTTGAGTGGCTGCGCGCCGTCAAGCTCTACACTATCCTGGGCGCCGACGTTTACCTGTTCCCGACGCTGATCGCGCTCGGCTTTGCAGTCTACGTCATCTTCCTCAACTTCCGCGGCGCCAGCTCGGCCGCCAAGCTCCAGGCCTTCCTGACCAAGGCCCTGCTCTGCGGCATGCTGCTCGCCATGGGCGTCTCGCTGTTCACCGGCTCGCCGGACAACGCCATGCCTGTGTTCTCCCAGGTCGCCGGCGCTGGCGGCGGTAAGGCCGCCACCGAGGGCACCAGCCTGTTCGCCGGTATCGTGTCGGTCCTGGTACTGACCCCGTTCTTCTACGCCGGCTTCGACACCATTCCTCAGCAGGCTGAGGAAGCAGCCGAGGGCCTCAACTGGAACAAGTTCGGCAAGATCATCTCCCTGGCACTGCTGGCCGCCGGCGGCTTCTACATGGTCTGCATCTACTCGTTCGGCACCATCCTCGACTGGCATGAGTTTGTTAAGAGCCCGGTTCCCGCGCTTGCCTGCCTCAAGGGCATCAACATGCTCCTGTACCTGGCCATGCTCGTCATCGCCACGCTTGGACCCATGGGCCCGATGAACTCCTTCTACGGCGCCACGAGCCGCATCATGCTCGCCATGGGCCGCAAGGGCCAGCTGCCCGAGCAGTTCGCCGAGGTCGACCCCAAGTCCGGCGCTCCCAAGCTTGCCTGCGTCGTTCTGGGCGTCATCACCGTCGTCGGTCCGTTCCTGGGCAAGAACATGCTCATCCCTCTGACCAACGTGTCGGCTCTCGCCTTCATCTTCTCCTGCGGCATGGTCGCCCTCGCTTGCCTGCGCATGCGCTTCACCGAGCCCGACCTGCCTCGTCCCTACGAGGTGCCCGGCGGCAAGTTTGGCATCGGCCTCGCTATCGCTGCCTGTGCCATCATCATCGGCCTGCTCGTGATCCCGTTCTCTCCCGCCTCCCTCAACATGGTGGAGTGGAGCATCGTGATCGGCTGGTTGGCTATTGGCCTGGCCCTCATGGCTTTCACCAATTCCCGCAAAAAGTAACGCCGAGCCGGGGCGGACCAGGTGCGCGGGACCCTCTCTTCCGCGCACCGAACCCGGCATCACTTGGGTAGCTTTGTGAGGCCGCGACCCAACACGGCCTCGCCCACATATATGGATCCATAAGGAGGAACCATGTCCACTAAGTATGCAATCGTTGGCGGCAAGCTCATCGACGGTACCGGTGCCGAGCCGGTCGAGAACTCCCTCGTTCTCGTCGACGACAACGGCAAGATCGAGTACGCCGACGCCATGCAGGACCTTCCCGAGGGCGTTGAGGTCATCGACGCCGCCGGCAAGACCGTCCTTCCCGGCCTGATCGACACCCACCTGCACTTCTCGGGCAACTTGACCGACGATGACACCGACTGGGTCATGCAGCCGCTCCTCGAGAAGCAGGCCGTCGCCGTCAAGCAGGCCTACGACTGCCTTACCCACGGGCTCACCACCGTCTGCGAGATCGGTCGCTTTGGTATCCAGATCCGTGACTGCATCGACAAGGGCGTCTTCAAGGGCCCGCGCGTTCTGGCCACCGGCCTTGGCTTCTGCCGCGTTGCCGGCCACGGCGACTCCCACCACTGCAGCCAGGAGCTCAACAAGGAATCGCACCCCTGGGGCGATCAGGTCGACGGTCCTTGGGATCTGCGCAAGGCCGTCCGTCGTCGCCTGCGCGAGAACCCCGATGCCATCAAGATCTGGGCTACCGGTGGCGGCATCTGGCGCTGGGACTCCGGCCGTGACCAGCACTACTGCTCCGAGGAGATTCAGGCCGTGGTCGAAGAGGCCAAGATGGTCGGCATCCCCGTGTGGAGCCACTGCTACAACAACCACGCCGCTGCCTACGATTCCGTTCGCTTTGGCTGCGAGCAGCTGATTCACGGCTTCGATATCGATGAGCGTACCATGGACCTCATGGCCGAGCAGGGCACCTTCTTCACCCCGACGATCGCCTTCCTGCCCACCTGGTACGCCACCTATCCGCCCGTCTACGTCCCCGAGCTGCACGACAAGTACGAGGGTACCCTGGTCGAGAAGGAGCTGCAGCGCAACTACGACTGCCTGCGCGAGGCCAAGAAGCGCGGCGTCGTCATGACGATCGGCTCCGACTCCTTCTCCTTCGTCACCCCGTACGGCACCTGCTCCATCGAGGAGATGTACGAGTTCGTCGACAAGATCGGCTTCACCCCGGTCGAGACCATCACCTGTGCCACTCTCAACGGTGCCAAGATGTGCCACATCGAGGACGAGACCGGTTCCATCGAGGCCGGCAAGTGCGCCGACCTGCTGGTCGTCAACGGTGACGTCGCCGCCGACATCCACGTGCTCAACACCGACAACATGGACGTCATCATGAAGGACGGCTGGATTGTCGAGGCCGGCACCTTCGGCGAGGCAAACAAGTACAGCGCCTAAGCTACCGTTCATCGATGGCTTGATGTAAAACACAGTATTTGATTGCATAATGCAATGGGGAGGGTCGCTTGCGGCCCTCTTTATTGCTATGGGGTGCGTCAGTAAGAAGGAGATGACGGTGGATCTCAATAGGCTGATTCTGGGCAAGAGCTACAACTCTACCAAGGTCTTTCGTACCGCTCAGCATGTGGTTCAAGCCATCTTGCTCGGTATTGTCGTTCCGCTGCTTATCCTGCTGCTCATCTGGGATCTAACCGATAATCCCAATCCCGTTCCGGCCGTTGTCGTCATTGCCGGCTTGGTCATGCTGTGCTTCTTCTTCTCGTACGTCTTTGTCGTTCCCGACGACCTCACATCGAGCGCAACCGACCGCACGCTCGCCATCGCTTCAAAAATATTCGCCTACACGTCGCGCGGCCTTACGCCCGAAGCTGCCCTGGGCGCCTCTAAGATCATCCTGTCCGAAACTATCGCCTCTGCCATCTGCTTTACCGACGGCAAGCAGGTGTTGGCAAGCTGGGGCGAGGACTCGGCAAAATGCCCCGCGGGCACCCCGGTGGTACTGCGGACTACGCTCAACGTGATCAACAGCGGTGAGCAAAGCGTGTTCTCGCGCGATGCCTCGACCGAGACGGGTGGCTACTTTCCGCGCCTGCGCGCCGGTATTGTCGCACCGCTTACCGTGCGCGGGCATTGCGTGGGCACGCTCGAGCTGTATTATCCCCGTCTGAGCAGCATCGATATGCGCCAGACGGCGCTTGCCTCGGGCTTTGCCGATCTAATTTCCACGCAGCTTGCGAGCTTTGAGCTCGAGCGCCAGGACGAGCTTACGGCCCGCGTGGAGCTGCGCGCCTTGCAATCGCAGGTCGATCCTCATTTTCTGTTTAACACCATCAGCACCATCGTGTCGCTCGTTCGAACCGAGCCCGACAAGGCGCGATCGCTGCTGATCGACTTCTCCAATTACTATCGTCAGACGCTTTCTGATTCCGATACGCTCACCACGCTCGAGCACGAGGTGGAACAGGGTACTCGTTATATCAATCTTATGCAGGCCCGGTATGGCGACGGCCGTTTGCGCGTCTCGGTCGATATCGACTTTGAGGTGCGCGATTGCATGGTGCCGCCGTTTATCTTGCAGCCGTTGCTCGAAAACTGCATCAAACACGCGCAGCGCGAGACCGAGCCGCTTTCTATTCGTGTTAGGGCTTTCGAGACCGATGACGGTTTGGAGATCATCGTCGAGGACGATGGCATCGGTATGAGCGAAGAGGTCTGCGCGCATCTGTTTGAGCAGCATCGCCTGGAGGAGCCCGAGAGCATTACCGCCGACGGCTCCATCAAACGAGGCTGCGGCTTGGCGCTCTTCAACGTGCTTCAGCGCATCCATTTCTTTTACGGAGAAGATTCTGGCATGCGCGTGAAGTCCCAGGAGGGCGTTGGCACGCAGGTCATCGTCGAGCTGAACGGCGAGCCGCATGAGCCGGCGCCGTTGACGGCGTAGCACTCGAGTGTATTGAGGAGAGAGAGGAAGCGCACATGTCCGAGGGTTGGAACATCCTGGTAGTTGATGACGAGCCTCCCATTAGGGCTGAGCTACGCTATCTGTTGGAAAAGGATGCGCGTGTGGGTCAGATTGCCGAGGCGGGCAATGTCACCGAAGCTGTGGAGTCGATTCTGTCGAACAAGCCCGACGTGCTGTTTTTAGACATTACCATGCCCGGTCGCTCGGGAATTGAGCTTGCCGAGACGCTGCAGAACCTAAAGACGCCGCCGGTGGTTGTGTTTGTGACGGCGTTTGCCGAATTTGCCGCCGATGCGTATAACCTCGATGCGGTCGACTATGTCGTCAAGCCGGTCGAGGACGCACGCCTGTCAAAGGCACTCGACAAGATCGAGGCAGCCTTGGGTGCCCGTCGTGTTATCCATGCTCCGCGCCAGCCTTTGCGTCTGACGGTGGACCGCGGGGGCAAAAAGGTGTTCATTCCCGCCGCAGACGTCTGCTACTTTGAGGCGCGCGCCGATTTTTGCAACGCCATCTGCGCCGAGGGAACGTACCTGATCAATGAGTCGATTTCCTCGCTCGAGCGGCGCTTGGGCTCCGAGGGCTTTATTCGCGTTCATCGCAGCTATCTGGTCAATTTGGAAGACGTGCACAATGTTGAGATTGGCTCCACGGGGTTGATGGAGCTCAGGCTCGACCGCGTGAGCTCGACGGTACCGGTGTCCCGTCGTCGTGCCGCCGAGGTCAAGTCGCACCTGGGGCTTGCGTAAGAGGCTTGCGTGCCGTCGTTTACCATCGCAGGTTTGGCATGGGCGCGCGGTGGGCATAATGGGTGGCATCGAATGAAATCGAAAGGATCATTATGCCCGCGCTTATCACCCATCATCTGTTTGGCGAGGAAAGCATCGACCGTCTTCCGCAGGGCGTCATCACGTCCGATGAAGAGCGCATTGCCTTTATCTTGGGCAACCAAGGCCCCGACCCGTTTTTCTTTCACATTCTGACACCGCGTGTTTCCGACTGCACGCTGCTGGCGCAGGTCATGCATCGGTCGCGCATGTCTCGCCAGTTCGCGTGCCTGCGCGACGGCGTGTCGCATCTGCTGCCGCGCGACGCCAGCTTGGGTCGCGCCTTTGCGCTGGGCCTGCTGTCTCATTACGTGCTCGACCGCAACGCCCATCCTTTTGTCTATGAGCAGCAGTTTGGCATCGTGGAATCCGACTCAGAGCTTGAGGATTCGAGCAGTCAGGTCCATGCCGTGATCGAGAGCGACCTGGATGTACTGATGCTGCAGCTTAAACGCGATGGCGCTACGGTCGACGATTACCCGCCGGCGGGCGAGATCGTCACCACCGATCGCATCAATCGCGTGGCCGGCGTGCTGATGAGCTATGTTGCCGGACGCGTGTATGGCATTGACATTCCGGCGGGGGAGTACGGTGCTGCCGTTGCCAATATGCAGCGACTTTACCGCGCGATTGAGCCGGCCGGCTCCGCAAAGACGCGCGCGATCTCGCTGGTTGAGGGCTTGGTGCACGACTACTCGCTGCTCGACGGCCTTGCCCATCGCGTGACGACGGAGCTGCCCGAGCGCACCGGTAACCTGGGCCATCTGACATGGAAGAATCCCTTTACCGACGAGGTCTCGAACGAGAGTTTCCCCGAGGTCTTTGATCGCGCGCTGGTCGATTACGAGTGCACGGTCGCACGTTTTATCGAGACCGGTGACATGGATGCCGTGACCAGTCACGTCAACTACAGCGGTCGCGTGCTCAATGCCGATGAGGAGTTCGACCGCGAGGAATAGGGCCCGTGCGTGCCCCTTTGCCGAATCCTTACCGGCGGTTCTGGACAATTGGGGTACGATGAACTAACTGCATATCGGGCGAATACGAAGGGTCCCTGTCCATGAAATACACCAAGCTCGAGCGTAACTGGGTTATGTATGATGTGGGCAATTCGGCCCTCGTGCTGCTCAATACCTCGGTGGTGCCCATTTACTTTAACGCCATCAATACCGGCGCTTCCTCGGCCGACCTGGTGGTCGCCTGGGGCAATGCACAGACGATCGCCTCGCTGGTCATCGCCATGCTCATGCCCATTCTGGGCGCACTTGCCGACTACGCTGGCAACAAAATCAAGTTCTTCTTGGGCTTCTTCCTCACGGGCCTGGTTCTTTGCCTGGCGCAGGCTATCCCAATGTCCGCCATGGCATTTTTGACCGTGTACGTGCTGTGCACCATCGGCCTTAACTCTTCTATGACGTTCTACGACGCCATGCTGCCCGACATTACCACCGACGAGCGCATGGACGCCGTGTCCAGCTCGGGCTATGCTTGGGGCTACATCGGTTCCACCGTGCCGTTCATCATCTGCCTGGCGCTCATCATGGGCGGCCCCGCTCTTGGCGTCCCCACCATGCTGGCAACGCGTCTGTCGTTTATCATCACCGGTGCCTGGTGGCTCATCTTTACCCTGCCGCTCATTCGCACCTATAAGCAAAAGTACGGTCGCGAGCGCGGTCCCGAGGACACCATCGGCCACATCGTGGGCGGTGTGTTCTCCGAGGTCGGACACACCATGCGCGAGATCGCCCACAACAAGACCGTGCTGGTCTACATGATCGCGTTCTTCTTCTATATCGACGGTGTGCACACGGTCATTTCCATGGCTACCAGCTACGGCTCGGCTTTGGGCATCGATTCGACGCAGCTGGTGCTGGCGCTGCTCGTCACGCAGTTCGTGGCCTTTCCGTCCGCCATCATCTACGGCAAGCTCGCCGGACGCGTGGGCACGCTCAACATGATCCTGGTGGCAGTCGCCGCCTACATGGGCATTGTGCTGTTCGCCGCGTTCTTCCTAAAGACCGCCTTTGAATTCTGGGTGCTTGCCATTATGGTCGGCCTGTTCCAGGGCGGCGTGCAGGCGCTTAGCCGTAGCTACTTTGGTCGCATTATCCCCAAGGAAAAGTCCAACGAGTACTACGGCTTCTTTGACATCTTCGGTCGCTATGCAAGCGTCATGGGCACTTTCCTAGTGTCGGTCGTCACCTCGCTGACCGGCAACCCGTCGCTGGGCGTCCTTTCCATTGGCGTGCTGCTGATCGTTGGCTTTATGCTGCTGGTCCGCCTGTCCCGCATGACTCGGGCGGCAGAGCATGCCGCATAGGAGCGAGCGGCTATTGTGCCTGTCCACGGTACTCTTTTGGGGTTATCCGCAATAAACATTGCGACTTGCGAGCAATGATTTGCCCAAGTGGGTATGATGGAATCAGCTAGGTCGCGGGGCGTCGCCTGTGTTTGGCGGCGTCCCGTTTTTGTGTTGCAGGGAGGGTAAGGCATGAACGCCACGGTCGTGATTCCAACGTATTGGGCGGGCGATGACGCTTGCGCAAACGCCCCTGGCACCTATGACCATTCGACGCGACTCAACGCCGACAATCCCGAACTCGACCGCTGCCTGGCCTCGCTTGAGCAGGTACGCGACATCCCGCGCATCATCCTTTTGGTGGTCTGTCCCGTTTCTGCCACAGCCGATGTGTCGCTGCGCGTGCGCGAGATTGTCGACGCGCATCCCACGCTCAAGGTCACCGTTGTCACCAACACCCAGGCCTCGCGCATCGCAGACCGGGTTGCTCAGATCGCGCCCAAGGGTTCGGGCGAGTGCGTGAGCCTGCGAGGCTACGGTGCCATCCGCAATATGGGGCTAGCCTGCGCCGCTGTGCTGGGGCATGACGCGGTTATCTTTTTGGATGACGATGAGACTGTCATCGACGCCGACTTTATGAAGCGCGCGACCTATGCGTTGGGGCAGCAGACGCGTCAGGGCTTGCCGATCTTGGTCAAGAGCGGCTATTTCTACGATCGCGACGGCTCGCCGCTGGCTCCCACGGACAAGGCGGGCATCTGCCATCGTTGGTGGACCAAGCGCATCGAGTTCAACCGTTGGATGAAAAAGGCGCTTTCGGGCACCCGCATCTCGCGCTCCAACTACGTGTGCGGCGGCCTGATGGCCCTGCACGCCCGCGCCTTTACGCGTGTGGCCTTTGACCCGTTTATCACCCGCGGCGAGGACTTGGATTACCTCTTTAACATGCGCATGTTTGGCTACGACGTGTGGTTCGATAACGAGTGGACCGTGCGCCATCTGCCTCCGGAGTCCGAAAAGCGCTCACCGCGCTTTATGCAGGATGTATACCGTTGGTACTACGAACGGGCCAAGTTGACATTCGCCGCGCATCAAAAGGAGCTCATTCCCGTTACGGCGGCATCGCTCATGCCCTACCCGGGCCCGTGGATTTCGCGCGAGCTCGACGACCGCGTGCGCAAGACCGCTATGGTCCGCAGCGTGTTTACCCGCGAGCATGAGGGCTACCTGCGCATCTGGCGCCATGGTATCGGCGAGGCAAAGGCCTATGCGCGCCAAAACGCTGCAAGCTACCTGCGTTTCCAGAGCTTTTGGCCCAAGATCATGGACGGACTTTGGCGTGACGCACAACTGATCAGTATCCTGGAGGGGGCCGAATGATCGACCGCCGCGCCCAGCGCGATAGTTCAATATCAATCTTTCGCATCATTGCCGTTGCCTGCGCCATTTGTGTGCTGGTGTACTTTATTTTTGCCTTGGTGACCGGTATCGAGCCGATCGCCACGGTGATTGCCTGCGCGCTGCTGTGCATCTTTCTGTGCATCTTTATCTTTTTGACGCTCAATCCCGATTCGGTGCGCTCCCAGTACACCGAGGAGACGCTCTCGGTGGCCTCGGCCATGCTCGAGGACATTAAGGGCGGTCTGACGCAGGAGTCGGCGCGTTTGGTGTGCCGGCGCATTTTGCCCGAGACGCGCGCCATGACGGTGGCCATCACCGACGAGGACAACGTGCTTGCCTGCGCGGGCGAGTTTGAGGAAAAACTGCTGCCCGATACTCCCATCCACACGCTTGCCACACGCTACGTTATCGAACATGGCATCGTGCAGTCGTTCAACCGTATGGTGGATGTCGTGGGCTCGGACGGCTCGCACAACCAAGTCCCCGCCGGCATTATCGCCCCCATCAAGGTGGGCGATCGTACCGTCGGCACGCTCAAGTTCTACTACAAGACCCCGCGCGCCGTCGACCGTACCCAGTATGCGCTTGCCTCGGGCTTTGCCGAGATCTTGTCCACGCAGCTCGCCATCCACGAGCTCGAGGTGCAAAAGGAACTCACGGCGCGCGCCGAGGTGCGTGCGCTGCAGGCGCAGATTAACCCGCACTTCCTGTTCAACACGCTGAACACCATTGCATCGTTTACGCGCACCGACCCGCTGCGGGCCCGCGAACTGCTTCGTGAGTTCTCATCGTTCTATCGTGCCACGCTCGACAACTCGGGATCGCTTATTCCGGTCTCGCGCGAGGTCGCACAGACCAAGCGCTACCTTACCTTTGAGAAGGCCCGCTTTGGCGAGGACCGCGTGCTTGCGACGTTCGATGTGTCCGAGGACGTGGAAGATACGCTGGTGCCGGCGTTCGTGATCCAGCCGATTGTCGAGAACGCCGTACGTCATGGTATGGGCGATGACGACGCCCTGAGGATCGACGTGACCGTTCACCAAGACGGCGAGGATGCAATCTTGATTGCCGTGGCCGATAATGGCGTGGGCATGGATGAGGGTACCGCCGCCAGACTGTTTGACGAGCGCTCTGCCCGTCCCGACGCCAGCTCTCCCCAGGGTGGCGGCGCCGGTGTGGCCATGCACAATATTTCGGAGCGCATCCATCGCTTTTATGGGCCGCACTCCTATACGCGTGTCGAATCGGCGCCGGGCAAGGGCACCAAAGTACTCCTTCATCTTGATTTGTCAGAGAGCATCTTTGACATTCAAGAGTAAAATAAAAGGCTACGGGCTCAACGTCATGCGACGGATGCCCGGCGTAGTTAGTTGACGAAAGGTTTTATCCCTATGCTGCGTGCGATGATTGTGGATGATGAGGCGCCGGCTCGCTCGGAGCTTCGCTTCCTGCTCGAGCAAACGGGCAAGATCGGCACGATCACTGAGGCGTCGAGCGTCCGCTCCGCCATCGAGATGCTTATGGAAAGTCGCGTAGATGTCGTGTTTCTCGATATCTCGATGCCCGGTGCCTCGGGCCTGCAACTTGCCGAGGCGCTGCATAAGCTCAAAAATCCGCCGGCGATCGTGTTTGTGACTGCGTATAGTGACCATGCGGTCGAGGCATTCGACGTGGATGCCGTCGATTATCTGATGAAGCCGGTCGAGGAAGCTCGCTTGGATCGCGCGATCGAGAAGGTCATGCAACGCACCAAGCCGGTTACGGACAGCAAGGTGACCATCGAGCGTATCCCGGTGGAAAAGGGCGGCCGCAAGGTGCTCATTCCCGTGGACGACATTCGCTTTATCATGGCCAAGGACGATTACTCCTGCATCTATACCGTCGATGATCGCTTTTTGTCGACGACCTCGCTGGCGCAGTTTGAGGCCAAGCTCTGCGACTTTGGCTTCTTCCGTGTTCACCGCCGCTATATCGTCAACTTGGCGTGCGTCACGGATGTGGAGACGGTGCCCTCGGGCGCCATCCAGCTGGGCATTACGGGCGTCGACGAACGCGTGCCGGTTTCGCGCCGCCGCGTCGTGCCGCTTAAGAAGGCCCTGACTCTCTAGCACACTGGCCCCGCAGCCCTGTAGACCTATCGTCTGCGGAGGCGTGGGGCCTTTTTGTATGTATCTGCCGAATCGTTTTTTTGCGGAAGGGATCCCATGAACAGTGCAAGCGCCAAGCGTATCGACATCATCTCGGACACCCACGGCTATCTTTCGCCTGCGCTCCTGGACGAGCTTGAGGGCGCGGATCTGATTATCCACGCCGGCGACCTCACGTCGGAGATGGACTACGAGCACCTATGCACCATCGCCCCCGTGCGGGCCGTACTGGGCAACAACGATTACTACCGCGACTACGGTCCCGATGTAGACCGTCTTGCGCTCTTTACCTACGAAGGCCTCAAATTCGCCGTAGCCCACTACCGCGAAGACCTTCCGGTGGGATCCGTAGACGTAGCCATCAACGGCCACACCCACGTAACCAAAGAAGCCCAAGTGGGCCGTTGCTTAGTCCTCAACCCGGGCAGCGCCAGCTACCCCAGAGGCACCCGAGGCCCCACCATGGCCAGAATGCTCGTCAAAGACGGCAAGATCCTAAGCACCAAGTTCATTGACCTAGACTAACCGCAACAAAAACGGGGGATGCAGATGCGTCCCCCATTTCCATTTGAGCCAAAGGCGGAAGTTCAACAAGATCCATCAGACCAACCCCGTCGAGGAGCATGCGGGCTAGCCGCGCAGCGGCGCACGCCCGCAAAACTGATTGAACAATGTGACAGCAGGGAGGGTCTCCGGGGCTGAGGGCGGGGGTTAAGTTTGTCGCGAGTTCCGCACGCAAAGGAAAGCACTTAATGTGCTTTCCGTCTTGCGCAGGACTGTAGAGCAGCAAACTTAACCCCCGCCCTCAGCCCCGGAGACCCTCCCGGAGGGACCCAAAAAATTTTTTCAAAAAAGTTGTTGCGCGCCAGACAGACTTCTGTGTATACTAATCCCCGCAGCGCACGCGAGCGGAAACAAACGCGAACGTCTGCCTGGGGAGTTAGCTCAGTTTGGTTAGAGCGCCGGCCTGTCACGTCGGAGGTCGCGGGTTCGAGCCCCGTACTTCCCGCCAACGCAATTAAAGCCACGTCTTCGGACGTGGCTTTTTGCGTTTGATGCACTTTGTTTCGATAGAACGATCGCCCTGGTGCATCTTCGCCCAGAATCCTCGCGCCTTCGGGAACGCAAGTAAAATCTAATGAGTATATCTGTCTGAACAACAGCTTTGTTGCGCAACACCTGTTCTACGAGACAGGGGGGTTAGGTTATACTAAATTGCACTGTGCGCCGCATCTGATGCATTTCGCTCCAAGCGCGGCACTCAGTGGATATCCGATTTACCATTTGGATGTCCTGGCGGTCATTTAGCGTCTCGACACAAGCTCGGCCCCGGAGCTCGTTCGAGCTGTTCGTATTCCTTGAAAGGGGAAAAATGGACATATCGAGGAAGGCTGATTACGCCCTTCGTATGCTGGCGATGCTTGCCGAGGATCCGGAGTGCTTGCTTTCTGTTCGCACCGCTGCCGAAGAGGTCAATGTTCCGTATTCGTTTGCCCGCTCGATTCAGCACGGTTTGGTCCAGGCCGGTATTGTGGAGAGCCTGCGTGGCGTCCACGGTGGCATGCGTCTCAAGGTCAGTCCGGACGACGTCACTATCCGCCAGGTCGTCGAGGCCGTTCAGGGTCCTATGGTTATGAACGATTGCACCGCGCCCGATGGTGACTGTGCGCGCATGGGCGCGTGCTGCTATCATCCCCTGTGGGCCGGAGCCCAGGCGTTGATGCGCGACTACCTCGATTCCGTTTCGCTCGGCGACATCGTCGCTCACCGCCAGTTCCCGGCCGTCGATCCCAAGTTCGCCGACCGCGAAGCGTTTCCCGAGTACGCCACCTGCGCGTGCGCTTACCGGGAGGAATAGCGCCGCATAAGGAGCATAGCCATGATTCAGGACCCCTTTCGTTCGATGATTCGTTCGGAAGGGGTCCTGCGTTATCGCGACCTTCCGTGGCGCCGCACACGCGATCCGTACATCATTTGGCTTTCTGAGGTCATGCTGCAGCAAACGCAGGTGCCGCGTGTGGAGGCGCGCATGCCGGTGTGGCTCGATCGTTTTCCGACTGTGCAGGCGCTTGCCCAGGCCGCGCCTTCCGATGTTTTGGACGCTTGGCAGGGCATGGGCTACAACCGACGCGCTCTGGCGCTTCATGGGGCCGCTCAGCGCGTTGTAGAGGACTGGGACGGGGAGTTTCCGCGTGAGACGCGTGACTTGGTCGCTCTGCCCGGCATTGGCCCGGCAACGGCGCAGGGCATCCGTTCGTTTGCGTTTGATCTTCCAGGCGTGTATCTAGAGACCAATGTGCGCACGGTCTTTTTGCATCATTTCTTTCCCGATGTGCCGGCCGTTCCCGATCGCGAGCTGGTGCCGCTGATTCAAGCCGCCTGTCCGGCGGCCCCTGGTGCGGCGGCGGATGAGATTGCGCCCTTTGCCGTGCCTCAAGACGATGCCGACACGCCGCGCGCATGGTATTACGCGTTGCTGGATTACGGCGCGTATCTTAAAAAGACGCTGCCCAATCCGTCCAGGCGGTCGGCGGGCTATAGTCGTCAGTCCAAGTTTGAGGGCTCGCGTCGCCAAAAGCGCGCCCACATTGTGCGCATGCTGCTGGCGGCGCGCGATGGACAACCGGCAGGTATTACGCTCGATGAAGCCGTTGCAGGCGTTAACGAGATGGAGACGGCAGCCGGCCGAGAGCCGGTCGAGCGCGAGCTGGTCGCAAGCATTCTTGCCGATCTGGAGCGCGAGGGCTTTTGCGGCTCCGAGGGCGATCGTTGGCTGAGTGTGTAGCTCACTCGAATCTGAAGAACGGGATTGTAAGGTTTAAATTCTCGGCATGAGGGCATCCTTAAAGCAAGGCCGCTCAAAGTCTGTGGGCGGCATGCGTTGAAGGGAAGTACACCTATGGATTTTGAGAATTCCCAAACCAAGAAGAACCTCGAGACCGCTTTTGCCGGTGAGTCCCAGGCACACACCAAGTATCGCTACTATGCATCCAAGGCCAAAAAGGACGGCTACGTTCAGATCTCGAATATTTTTGCCGAGACGGCGGGCAACGAGTCCGAGCACGCCAAGCTGTGGTTTAAGTATCTGCACGACGGCGCCGTTCCGGGCACTCTGGACAACCTGCGCGACGCCGCTGCGGGCGAGAACTACGAGTGGACCACGATGTACGACGAGTTCGCCAAGACCGCCGAGGAGGAGGGCTTTGTCGAGATCGCCGAGAAGTTCCGTGGCGTCGCCGCCGTCGAGAAGGCCCACGAGGAGCGCTACAACAAACTCGTCGAGCGCATCGAGTCGGGCGAGGTGTTTGAGCGTGAGGGCGTGAAGGTGTGGAAGTGCCTGAACTGCGGGCACCTGCACGTTGGTGCCGAGGCGCCTGAGGTGTGCCCGGTGTGTAACCACCCGAAGGCGTACTTTGAGGAGCAGGTGGTGAACTACTAGCGCGTGTTGCGGGCGTGGCGCTTGATGCGGAGCGCGGGGGCGGGAAATACCTTTCCCTCTCGCTCACGGCTCCGCAGGGTCGCGCGAGGCAAAGGTATTTCCCGCCCCCGCGCTCCGGCGTTGGGTCGTCGCGTGCTCGTTGCAGAAAAGCTGATAAGAAGTTTGCGTGGGCCCCCCGGTGGGGGGGGGGGGTTGTTTTTGGGGGGGGGGGGGGGGAACAGCGCCTCGAACCGACCAGCGCCCGGGGGGGCTGGGGCCGGGACGGGGCCGACGAGCAGCGCCGCGCCCAAGGCCAAGAGAATAAAATGTGGTAAG
>CAMQHB010000024.1:0-24130 GCA_947001545.1 uncultured Collinsella sp. | reverse complement strand
CGGTTGGCCTAAACACCAACAATTAAAAAAAACTCCCCCACCCCCCCGCGCCCCCCCCCCCCAAAAAAAAACCGGCCCCCCCAAAAAAAAACCGCCCCCCCCCAACGGGGGGGCCACACCATTTTTCCATCAGCCAACTCGCTGAAGTACGGTGACGAAGGCGCAAGGCCGGGAGGGGTTATCTAAGCCGACATCCCGCAGCCGCGAAGCGGCGAGGACGTCGGCGTGATAACCCCGCAGGCCTTGCGCCGGCGGGAAGGAACCTACTTCACGACCAAGATGTCGCAGTCCGTGTTGCGCAGCAGGAACGTCGAAATCGAACCCAGCAGCGCATACTTGATCGAGGACAGGCCGCGGGCGCCGCAGAGCACCAGGTCGGGCTTAACCACGTCGAGCATCTCGTCCTTGAGCGTCTCGCGAATACGGCCGGCGCGAATCATGACCTCGACCTCGGGAATATCGGGATTGGCCTTGGCCTCTTCGAGCTGCTTGGCGATGGAGTTCTTAAATGCCTCCTCTAGGCCGTTGACCAGATCGACCGGATAGGAACCGGCGCTCTCGAGCGCCGTGGAATCGATAACGTGGCCGATGATTAGCTTGGCGCCGTTGTTCGCGGCGACCTTGATGGCGCGTGCGAGCACAAAATCCTGCTGCTCAGTACCATCGAGTGAAACAAATACCTTGGTGTAGCCCTCGTTCATGGTTTCCTCCTTGGTCTATCGCACGGGCGCGGGGCTCGTGCATCGGGCGGGCGCGGGCGCGTTGGCCGCCGAACACTTTATCTTGTTGCAGTTATACCCAAGGATTTGGGTTTGACCGCTCGCAATTCTGTGAACGGACGAGTTTTTTGGTAAGGGTGGGCGCAGACGCGCCCGAACGGTTGATAATGGGACATCGCCCGCACCGTCCGCAGAACAATATCGGCGGGTGTCTAACGAGGGGGTCCCTTTGGATATCATCGAGCTTCTAAAATCTGCCTTCATGGGCCTGGTCGAGGGCATCACCGAATGGCTGCCTGTTTCGTCGACCGGTCACATGATCTTGGTGGACGAGTTCGTCAAGATGAACGTGAGCGAGACGTTCTGGAATATGTTCCTGGTCGTGATTCAGCTCGGCGCCATTCTGGCCGTCTGTGTGCTGTTCTTCCATGAGCTCAATCCGTTCTCGCCCAGCAAGGGCAAGGAGGGCCGTCGCGACACCTGGGTGCTGTGGGGCAAGATTGTGCTCGGCTGCATTCCCGCCGCGGCGATCGGCCTGCCGCTCAACGACTGGATGGAGGAGCATTTCTACAATGCTCCCGTCGTGGCGCTGGCGCTCATTGTGTACGGCGTGCTGTTTATCGTGATCGAGAACTGGCGCGCGAACAAGCGCGAGGAAATGGCCGTTGCCGGTTCGTTTGGTTCGCGTGCTGTGGTGTCGGGCGGACGTCCCGCCGGTGCGCACTTTGCGGCGCCTGCCGCGGCTACCGCTGAGGATGAGGACGATGACGAGAATCTGGACTTTGGCTCCATCGCCACGCTCGAGGACCTGAGCTGGAAAACTGCGCTGGGTATCGGCTGCTTCCAGGTGCTTTCGCTGGTGCCTGGTACGTCTCGCTCCGGTTCTACCATCATCGGCGGCCTGTTTTTGGGCTGCACGCGTTCGGTGGCGTCCAAGTTTACGTTCTTCCTGGCCATCCCTGTCATGTTTGGCGCGAGTGCGCTCAAGCTGGTCAAGTATTTCATCAAGGGCGGTACGTTCGGCGCCAACGAGGTCGCTATCCTGGGCGTGGGCTGCGTTGTGGCCTTTGTGGTTTCGCTCATCGCTATCAAGTGGCTTATGGGCTTCGTCCGCCGTCACGACTTCAAGTGCTTCGGCGTCTACCGCATCATTCTGGGCATCGTGGTGCTTGCGTACTTCTTTGTTCTGGAGCCTATGCTCGGCCTGTAACTTGGTTGACGCTGCGCGGCGGTCAGGGCGACAACTTGTCATTCAAAGGGGGCGGCATGACCAAAAGGTCTATGCCGCCCCCTTTTCATGTCAATTTGTTCGCCCTGACCGTCGCTCGCTGCTGCTGCCATGACATCGGTGGTTTCGTGATTGTCAATAGATTGGTGCAAAGTAACCTGACCCCATTGCGCCAAATCCGCTGGGGCGGGCCTGACGGTGACGCACGGAGTCGTGGTGTGATTTGCGTCGGTGTCCGCGCGGCTCGGTATACTGGTACGGCTCAAACTATGGCGCCGCCCGCAGGCGCGCCGTCCGTCAGATGAGGAGTCGCCCATGACCCAGCCCCTGCCCTGGGAAAAGAACACTGCGGTACCCGTGCCGCCCGCGCCGGAACCCGTGCCGCTCGATGCGTACACCGCCCCCGCCGCGCCGGAACCCGAGCTCGTTCCGCTCGACATCTACGACGCCCCGGCTCCGGCGCCCAAACCCGCCAAGCCGCTCGTCGACATCGACAGCCTTAATCCCGCTCAGCGCGAGGCGGTCCTGACCACCGAGGGCCCGCTGCTGGTGCTCGCCGGTGCTGGCTCGGGCAAGACCCGCGTCTTGACCTTCCGCATCGCACATATGCTCGGCGACCTGGGCGTTAAGCCCTGGCAGATCCTTGCCATCACGTTTACCAACAAGGCCGCGGCCGAGATGCGTGAGCGTCTGGCGGCACTCATTCCCAGCGGCACCCGCGGCATGTGGGTGTGCACCTTCCATGCCATGTGCGTGCGTATGCTGCGCGAGGACGCCGACCTGCTGGGATACACCGGGCAGTTCACCATCTACGATGACGATGACTCAAAGCGCATGGTGCGCGACATTATGCAGGCGCTCGGCATTGAGCAAAAGCAGTTCCCCATCAACATGATTCGCAGCAAGATCAGCTCGGCCAAAAACGCCATGATCGGCCCCGAGGACATGCTCAAATCCGCCGACAGCCCCAACGACAAAAAGGCCGCGCAGGTCTACCTGGAGCTGGAACGCCGCCTGCGTGCCGCCAACGCGATGGACTTCGACGACCTGCTCGTGCGCACGCTCGAGCTGCTGCGCACCCGCCCCGAGGTGCTCGACAAGTACCAAGAGCGCTTCCGCTACATTAGCGTCGACGAGTATCAGGACACCAACCACGTCCAGTACGAGATCGCCAACCTGCTGGCCGCCAAGTACCAAAACCTCATGGTCGTGGGCGACGACGACCAGTCCATTTATAGCTGGCGTGGCGCCGACATCACCAATATCCTGGACTTTGAGAAGGACTTTAAAGACTGCAAGACCGTCAAGCTGGAGCAGAACTATCGCTCTACGGGCCATATCCTGAGCGCCGCCAACGCCGTGGTGCGTCACAACTCGCAGCGCAAGGACAAGCGCCTGTTTACGGCCGAGGGCGATGGTGAGAAGATCCAGGCCTTCCAGGCGAGCGATGAGCGCGACGAGGGCCGCTGGATTGCTGGCGAGATCGAGAAGCTGCACGCCAAGGGCACGAGTTACGACGACATCGCCGTGTTCTACCGCACCAACGCCCAGTCGCGCATTCTCGAAGATATGTTCCTGCGCGCGGGCGTGCCCTACAAGATCGTGGGCGGCACGCGATTCTTCGACCGTGCCGAGATCCGCGACGTTATGGCATATCTCAAGATGATCGTGAACCCGGCAGACGAGATGAGCGTCAAGCGCGTCATCAATACGCCGCGCCGCGGTATCGGCTCCACCTCGATCCAAAAGATTGAGCAGCTGGCGCGCGACAACCGTTGCTCGTTCTTCCAGGCCTGCGAGATCGCGTGCGCCGAGACCGGCATGTTTAGCGCCAAGGTCCGCAACGGCCTGTCGAGCTTTGTGTCGCTGGTGCGCGAAGGTCGCCGCATGGACGGCGAGCTCAAGGACGTCGTCGAGATGATTGTCGATAAGACGGGCTTGCTGCAGGCGTTTCGCGCCGAGGGCACCATGGAGTCCGAGAGCCGCGCCGAGAACATCCAGGAATTCCTGGGCGTCGCTGCCGAATTTGAGGAGACGCACGAGGATATCGAGGGTACGCTTGAGAGCTTGGAAGAGCTGCGCGCAGCCGGTGTTGCCGATGTGCCCGCCGGCGCCGAGCCCGAGCCCGTCGTGGTGAGCGCGCCCGCGCCCGAACCTGGGCCATCTGCCCCGGCATCCTCGTTTGAGGCGCTCGTCGGCGCACGCGATGCCGCGGGCTCCAATCCGCTCAATAGCCTAGCCGCCCCGGCGCTCTCGCCGCAGGATGCCCTGGCCGCCGCCATCGCGGGCAACGCGTATGCCGCGCCGGCTGAGCTGCCGGCGGGCGCCGTGCATGCCGACGAGATCGAGCGCACCTACGGCCCACTCACTTGTAAGGCGCTGCCGGCACTCATGGAGTGGCTGGCCCTGCGCTCCGACTTGGATTCCCTGGCCGGCGAGACGCATGCCATTACTATGATGACCATCCACTCCGCCAAGGGCCTGGAGTTCCCCGCGGTGTTCGTGGCCGGCATGGAGGAGGGTATCTTCCCGCACGTGCACGACTTTGGCGGCAGCGATGACCCGGGCAAGCTCGAGGAGGAGCGTCGCCTGGCCTACGTCGCCATCACGCGCGCTCGTAAGCGCCTGTTCCTGACCTATGCGGCCACGCGTCGCACCTACGGCTCGACTTCTGCCAATCCGCGCTCGCGCTTCCTCAACGAGATTCCGTTTGAGGATATCGAGTTTAGCGGTATCGGTTCTGCCGGTTTTGAGGGAACGGGCTGGGAGAAGCGCGGCGACCGTCACGGCACCTTTGGTTCGGGCATGGGCTCGGATATGTATGGCGGCAAGGTGTTTGGCTCGCATACGCGCTCGACCGGCGGTTCCGGTTCGCGCGGCGGATCGAGTTTTGACGACTTCTTTGGCGGCAGCAGCTATGGGACCGAGCGCCATCGTGGGGTCTCGCCCGACGCCGGCCGTGTTGCCTCGACCTTTGGCTCGGGCGCGCCGCGAGCCAAAAAGCCGTCATCTAAGGTGTCGCCAACGGTGGAACGCAAGGTCGATCGCGCCAGCGCATCGCAGGACTTTGCCGCGGGCGATACCGTGAGCCACAAGACCTTTGGCACGGGTACCGTGATCTCGGTCGCCGGAGACATGATCGAGGTCCAATTCGAAAAGACCGGCCAGACCAAAAAGCTTATGAAGGGCTTTGCTCCGATCGTCAAGCTGTCGTAATCCCGGCGGACCTGGGCGGGCGTATGGGGCAACATCGCCTGCTCGGGCAGTCCTGCGCAAGACGGAGGCCACATTAAGTGGCCTCCTTTGCGTGCGGAACTCGCGATCGATGTTGCCCTATACGCCCGCCCAGGTCCTTAGTTAACGTTGCTGCGCAATCGTCGCTCTGCTCGTTCGCTTTTTGGTCTGGAGAGCCGGGTGGGCTGATATATATGGACAAGGGGCTCCCCCGTTGGTGAACGGGGGAGCCCCTTGTTGCGTTTGGGTTGTTGTTGCGATCTAGAGGTGGCTGATAATCAGTTCCATATTGCCCTCGAGCTCGATCTTGTCCACGGTGCTCGGAGCCAGCAGGTGGCTTCCCTTGTGGACGGGGTCGCCGCAGATGGTGCCTTCGCCGTCGATGACCGACAGACACATGAAGGGCCAGCGCTGGTCGAGGGTCTTGCTGCCGTTGACGCGCACGCGATCGACGGTGTAGCAGGGGTTGGACTCGAGCTCGGTTACGCCATCCACCTCGGGCGCGGTTACGGTGCCGTCGGTTGGTGCCTGCGCGTTAAAGTTGATGCAATCCAGGCTTTGCTCAATGTGCAGCGGACGCAGTTTGCCATCGGTGCCGGGGCGGTCGTAATCGTACAGGCGATACGTCACGTCGCACGACTGCTGCGTTTCCAAAATGAGCGTGCCGGTCTTGATGGCGTGCACGGTACCGGAATCAATCTGGAAAAAGTCGCCCTTGTGGATCGGCAGTACGTTGAGCATGTCGCCCCAGCGGCCGTCCTCGATCATCTGCGCGGCCTCGGCGCGGTCATGCGCACGCTGGCCGACGATGATTGTGGCGCCGGGCTCGCAGTCCAGCACATACCAGCACTCGGTTTTGCCCAGGCTGCCGTTCTCGTGCTTGGCGGCGTACTCGTCGTTGGGATGAATCTGGATTGAAAGGTCGTCCTTGGCGTCCAGAATCTTAATGAGCAGCGGGAACTCCTTGCCCTCGCAGTTGCCAAAGAGCTCGCGGTGCTCGGCCCACAGCCACGAAAGCGTGTGGCCTGCATACGGGCCCTCCGCAATCTGGCAGTCACCGTTGGGGTGGGCCGAGATGGCCCAACACTCACCGATGGGACCATCGGGAATGTCGTAACCAAATACGGTTTCGAGTTGACGGCCGCCCCAGATCTTCTCGTGGAAGATCGGCGTCAGTTTAATCAAATCGGACATGTTCATACTCCCATTGTGCTGCGTGGGCGCCGCGTAAAACTGCTCAAAACGAGCGCCCGCATGACTACAAAAACCTATGCCAACGTTACGTTGTGCAACTCAAAGCGGTCGCCAACGTTGCGCGAGGCCGAATACTCAAAGGCGGCGCCACTGTCCAAAAAGCCAATCTGGGTGAGCTCGAGCAGGGGAGAGCCAGGTTTGGTGTCCAGGCGCTCAGCTTCTTCCTCGGTTGCTGCCACGGCACGGATGGTGCGGTGGAAGCTCGAAATCTTCAGCTCGCATTGCTCTCGGATGAAGCGGTAGAGCGATCCGTACAGATCCTTCTTTTTCAGCCCTGGAATCAGCTCGAGGGGCATGTAGGTGTACTCGATAACGATGGGCTTCTCATCGGCCTGACGCACGCGCACGACGTGATAGGCAAAGTCATCCTCGGCAATTCCCAGCTGGGCTGCGATGTCCGCCGGTGGATTAACGATCGAGAAATCGTAGACCACCGAGGTCACCTTCTCCCCGCGATGCTCATACGAAAAACCCTGGGCACGGTCGTTTTTGCCCTGGAAAAACGCCTGGCCGGGAAGTCCCGCCGTGTCCTTAACGTAGGTACCCGATCCGCGTCGGCTGGTAATAAGACCTTCCTCGGTGATTTGTTCAATAGCTCGTTTGACGGTGATTTTTGAAACGCTATAGAGCTCGCAGAACTCAACGACGGTGGGAAGCTTGTCGCCCGGTTTAAGAGCGCCATCCTCAATACTTCGACGAATATCTGCAGCTATCGCCTCGTATTTGGGAATCATGGAACCTCCTTTCCGACTTATATGAATACAAAAGTAAGTATAACCCTCAACAGGGCACCCATATTACTTTTATCTAAGAAGTTCGAGAAAGAAAAAAGAAAAAGACGCTTTACTTTTAAAATTAGAGCGCTATAATTTAAGCAACGAACGGAATCCTTCCGCAGAACAGGATCGACCGTTTGGGGACGGTTTTGTTTTGGCGGGTTGGATATCGGTATGACCGGTGCGCGCCCGCGCCGGATAACCTGCCAAAGCAAACCCGTCTCCAACCGAAAGCTCTAGAACACGAAAGCGAGGACTTTGATGGCACAGTATCAGCTGCCCAACGACTTCTTCTTTGGCGCTGCTATGTCCGGCCCGCAGACTGAGGGTCAGTGGAACCAGGGCGGCAAGCTCGAGAACCTGTGGGACACCTGGTCCATCCAGGATCTGGGTTCGTTCTACAACTGTGTTGGCTCTTATGCCGGCAATGACTTTATGGCCAAGTACCAGGAAGACTTTCGCATTTTGAAGGACTTGGGCCTGGATACCTATCGCACTTCCATTCAGTGGAGCCGTCTGCTTGATGCCGACGGCAACCTTAATGAGGAGGGCGCTGCGTGGTATCACGAACTGTTCCGCGCCTCTCGCGAGGCTGGTCTGGAGCCGTTCGTCAACCTGTACCACTTTGACATGCCCACCTACCTCTTTAACCGTGGCGGCTGGGAGAGCCGTGAGGTTGTCGAGGCTTACGCGCATTACGCCGACGTCGCCTTCCACGAGTTTGGCCAGGAGATTAAGTACTGGTTCACCTTTAATGAGCCCATCGTCGAGCCCGAGCAGCGCTATCAGGAGGGCGTGTGGTTCCCGCAACTCCACGACTTCAACCGCGCTCGCACCGTGCAATATCACATCTCGCTGGCGCACGCGCTGGCCGTGGCCAACTATCGTCGCGCCTATGACGAGGGCGCTGTTCGCGCCGATGCCAAGATCGGCATGATCAACTGCTTTACTCCGGTCTACACCAAGGAGAACCCCAGCGAGGCAGACCTCGAGGCCGTGCGTATGACCAGCGGCATCAACAATCGCTGGTGGCTCGACCTTATTACCAAGGGCGAGCTTCCTGCCGACGTGCTCGACAGCCTGGCCGAGGGCGGCGTTAAGCTCCCGTTCCGTGCCGGCGACCAAGAGATTCTCAAGCAGGGTGTTGTCGACTGGCTCGGCTGCAACTACTACCACCCCACGCGCGTTCAGGCGCCGGCGAGCAAGATCGACCAGTACGGTCTGCCGCACTTTGCCGACGAGTACGTGTGGCCCGACGCCGTTATGAACGAGAGCCGCGGCTGGGAGATCTACCCGCAGGGCCTCTACGACTTTGGCATGGACTGCGCCAAGAACTACCCCGATCTTGAGTGGTTCGTTTCCGAGAACGGCATCGGCATCATGGACGAATACAAGAACCGTGACGCCGAAGGAACCATTCAGGATGACTACCGCGTCGACTTTGTACGTCAGCATCTGGAGTGGGTGGCCAAGGCAATCTCCGAGGGCGCCAAATGCCGGGGCTATCACTACTGGGCCGTCATCGATAACTGGTCTTGGGCCAATGCCTTTAAGAACCGTTACGGTTTTGTCGAGGTCGACCTTATGGACGGCTACAAGCGCCGCCTTAAGAAGTCGGCGGCCTGGCTCAAACAGGTCGCCACGACCCACGTGGTTGACTAGCGACCGGGCGAACGCCCAGACCACGCGCCGCCGCGCGCAACACATGGCACATCTGGTGGCAGAGGGCGACAGACCACCGTGCGCATAGGAAAAGGCCGGATTTGAAAGTTAGGAGCAATCATGGCCAGTGACAACGGAAAGAGCTTCCTCGACAAGTTTGCCGAGGTCTCTGCGAAGGTGGGAAACCAGGTTCACCTGCGTTCCCTGCGTGACGCCTTCGCGACCATCACGCCGCTCTATATCCTTGCGGGTATCGCGGTTCTTATTAACAACGTCGTGTTCCCTCTGTTCCCGCTCGATGCGGCGGGCCTTGCCAACCTTCAGACGTGGGGTTCGGCAATTACGCTGGGCACCCTCAACGTCTCTGCCATTATCTTGGCCGGATTGATTGGCTACAGCCTCGCTAAGAACAAGCGTTTCGATAACCCGCTCGCTTGCGTGGTCGTCGCCATCTCTGCTTTCGTCATCATGATGCCGCAGCAGATCACCGCCACGCTTGCCGCCACGAGCCCGCTGCTCACCGACAAGATCACCTCCGCCGAGGTCACGGGTGCCCTTTCGACTACCAACACCGGTACCAACGGTCTGTTCTCGGCTATTATCGTCGCCCTGCTTTCCGTCTCGCTCTTCATCAAGATTTCTGGCGTCGAGAAGCTCAAGGTTAAGCTGGGCGAGGGCGTGCCTCCCGCGGTCTCCAACTCCTTCAACGTCATGATCCCGATGTTGCTCAACCTCGCGATCTTCGCTCTTGCCGCAGCCCTGCTCGCCGTGTGCGCCGGCACCGATCTGTGCACCATCATCTCCACGTGCATCTCCAACCCGCTCAAGAACATCATGAACGCCGGTCCGTGGGCTGTTATCCTCATCTACACCCTTGCTAACCTGCTGTTCTGCGTCGGTATTCACCAGTCCACCATCTCTGGCGCTACCGTCGAGCCGATCCTGACCATGCTCATCGTCGACAACATGGCTACCTTTGCCGCCGGTGGCACCATCCAGCCCGATCACTACATGAACATGCAGATCGTTAACAGCTTTGCCCTCATCGGCGGCTCGGGCTGCACCCTCATGCTTCTGCTCGACACGCTCCTGTTCTCCAAGAACAAGGCTTCCGAGACCGTTTCCAAGATGGCTATCCTGCCTGGTCTGTTCAACATCAACGAGCCGGTTATCTACGGTTACCCCATCGTGTACAACCTGCCGCTCATGATCCCGTTTGTCCTTCTTCCCGATCTGTTCATCGGCATCACCTATGGCCTTACCTGCGCAGGCATCATCAGCCCCTGCATCGCCCAGGTGCCCTGGACTATGCCTCCCGTCATCAATGCCCTGCTCGCTACGGGCTTTGACTGGCGCGCCGGCGTGTGGCAGGCTCTCGAGATTGTCATTGGCATGGCCGTCTACCTGCCCTTTATGAAGATTTCCGAGAAGGCAATCGCCAAGCAGGAGGCTCTCGCCGAGTAGAACGCCTAACGTTCGTCCCTTTCACCTTTGCGGGCACCGGTACGCGGTGCCGGTGCCCGCGGCTCTCCCCCTTGTGTAAAGATGCAGAGGGGTGGGCACAATAGCCGCAAGGAATAAAACCAGTTGTCGTCTGCGCGCCGCGCAGTTATAAGGAGGAAACCATGAAGAAGATCATGCTCTGCTGCAATGCCGGTATGTCCACGAGCCTGCTGGTCCAGAAGATGCAGGCCGAGGTTGCAAACCGTGGTCTGGATATTGAGATCGAGGCTCGTCCCATGAACGAGGCCCACGATCACCTGGACGAGTGCGACATGTTGCTGCTTGGCCCGCAGATCGGCTATACCAAGGGCGATTTTGAGAAGGAGGCCGCTGGCCGCTTCCCGGTCGAGGTCATCAACATGGTCGACTACGGCCGCATGAACGCTGCCGGCATCATCGATCACTGCGTCAGCGTGATGGGCTAGGTGCAGCATATGGAGGATATGAACGAGTTGCAGATGACCTGTTTCGAGATCATCAGCTACGTCGGTACCGCCAAGAGCATGTACATCAATGCCGTGCAAAAGGCCAAGGAGGGCGATTTTGACGCCGCCGAGGAGCTTATCAAGCAGGGCGACGAGGCCTATAACGGTGGCCACGATGTTCACATGGGGCTTTTGAAGAAGGAGGCCAACGGCGAGCGTAACGGCGAGGCCCCGTTGATTCTGCTGCATGCCGAGGACCAGATGGCCGGCACCGAGACCATGCGCGTCATGGCGACGGAGCTCATCGAGGTCCACAAGCAGCTGCGGGCACTTAAGGCCTAGTCGGCGTTATCGCCGCGATGGACCGCGCGCTCCAACAGACAACATAGTCCCTTTGACGGGTGCCGGGAGTCTCCGCCTCCCGGCACCTTTATTGTTGGGGATGGTCTTGCGCGGCCTGTTGAGCGGCCAATTGCGTTACCCCAGATAAAACCTGCCAAAACAAACCTGTCCCTTTTTGGTAGGTTTTTGCCTTGGGAGCGGTACCATACAGGCAATGTTTAAACGAGAAAGGTGGGCTCCCATGGAACCTAAGCAGTACTACATCGGCATCGACGTCGGCGGCACTTCGGTTAAGGAGGGCCTGTTCGACGAAGACGGTAACCTGCTTGCCAAGGCCAGCGTGCCTACGCCTCCTATCGTTGACGCTGCGGGCTTTGCCGCGGTGACCGAGGCTATCGACCAGGTGGTCGCCAAGGCACAGATTCCGCGCGCTTTTGTGGCAGGCATTGGCCTGGCCGTTCCGTGCCCCATTCCGGCGTCGGGCGATGCCAAGGTCAAGGCCAACATTGCCATTAACCTGCCCAAGCTGAGGATCGCCATTCAGGAGCACTGTCCCGACGCGGTCGTTAAGTACGAGAACGATGCCAACGCCGCTGCCATGGGCGAGGCCTGGCTCGGTTCTGCCAAGGGCGTGCAAAACGTGGTGATGGTCACCATCGGTACCGGCGTGGGCGGCGGCGTTATCGTCAACGGCGACGTGGTATCGGGCGTTGTGGGTGCTGGCGGCGAGATTGGCCACATGTGCCTGAACCCGGCTGAGGAGCGCACCTGCGGCTGCGGCGGCCATGGCCACCTGGAGCAGTATTCCAGCGCCACCGGCGTGGTGAGCAACTACCTTGCCGAGTGCGAGAAAGCGGGCGTCGAGCCCATCGAGCTCACCGGCCCCTCCGATTCCAAGGACGTGTTCCAGGCCTGCCGCGAGGGCGACAAGCTCGCGCTGGCCGCGGCCGATACCATGGCCGACTATCTCGGCCGCGCCCTGGCGCTTATTGCCAACGTGGTCGATCCCGAGATGTTCCTTATCGGCGGCGGCGCCTCCGCCTCGGCCGATGTCTACCTCGACAAGGCTCGCGAGTACTTCCAGCGCTACGCGCTTTCTGCCTCGCGCGAGACGCCCATTAAGGTCGCTTCGCTCGGCAACGACGCCGGCATCATCGGTGCCGCCTACGTAGCCCTGCGCGCCGCCGGCAAATAGCTGGTGCAAGGGGGACAGGTTAGTTTGCACCAACATGGTGCAAGGGGGCAGACTTCGCCCCGGCACTTGCCCCAAATTGTGCCGCGGCCCTTCCGTCTCAGAAGGCTCGGCGCCAGCGTGCTACCATAGCTACGTCCAAGTACACATATCAAGTGGAGGATATCCATGGCAAACGTTCTTGTCTTTGGTCACCAGAACCCCGATAACGACGCCATCATGAGCGCCGTCGTCCTGTCCCAGCTGCTCAATCAGGTTGAGTATGCTGGCAACACCTACGAGGCCTGCGCCCTTGGTCAGCTTCCGGCCGAGTCCGCCAAGCTGCTCGCCGACGCCGGCATCGCCGAGCCCCGCGTGATCGAGTCCGTCGAGGCCGGCCAGCTCGTCGTTCTCACCGACCACAACGAGTCCGCCCAGTCCGTCGCCGGTCTTAAGGACGCCACGGTCTTTGGCGTCGTCGACCATCATCGCATCGGCGACTTCGAGACCGCCGGCCCGCTGCACTACATCTGCCTGCCCTGGGGCTCCAGCTGCACCATCGTCACTAAGCTCGCCGACGTGCTCGGCGTTGAGCTTTCCGACGTCCAGGCCAAGCTGCTGCTCTCGGCCATGATGACCGACACGCTCATGCTCAAGAGCCCCACCACCACCGATGTCGACCGCGCCGTCGCCGCCAAGCTCGGCGAGCAGGTGGGCGTCGATCCGGTCAAGTTTGGCATGGAGGTCTTCCTTACCCGTCCGTCCGGCTCCTTCACCGCTGCCGAGATGGTCGGCAACGACATCAAGATGTTCGAGCCCGCCGGCAAGAAGCTGCTCATCGGCCAGTACGAGACCGTCGACAAGAGCCGTGCGCTCGGCATGATCGACGAGATCCGCGAGGCCATGCGCGCCTACGCTGCCGAGAAGGATGCCGACGGCATCGCCCTGTGCATCACCGACATCATGGAGGAGGGCTCGCAGGTCCTGCTCGAGGGCGAGACCGAGGCCGCTCAGAAGGGCCTGGGCATTGCCGACGAGCACGACGGCGTCTGGATGCCGGGCGTCCTCTCCCGTAAGAAGCAGGTCGCTGCCCCCATTATGGCCGCCTGCTAGGTTTAGTTGACCAAACGCTACGACCGGATCGCGGACACCCCGCCTCCGGTCGTTTTTTGTGCACGGCGCCGCGTCGTCTCTTGGACAGGCGTGCCCGTGCCGTTGAGCAAATAATGTTCAACCTGTGGTTCCGCTTTTCGGCCACGCCTGCGTGCTTGTCGTGCAGGGTAGGCTAGATGCAAGCGTAATACGTTAGAGCGCGGCGCCGCCACTTGGGCGGGCCGTGCTTTTTTAAGACGGGAGCTTTCCCGTGAAAGGAGCCGCCCATGGCAGCAACTGAGCAGCTGTTCAACGTTCGTGAGCGCAAGCGCTTTGAGCGTCACGACATCTGGGAGCGCATCGCCGAGAACGGCACGATTTCCGCCGCCGTCATGGTCTTCGCCGCCATCGCCGCCGTCATTTGCGCCAATACCGATGCCTACGAGGCCGTCCATCACTTTTTGGAGACCCCGCTGTATGTGGGTCTGGGAAACCTTACGGCCGGTCTCACCGTTGAGCTTTTCGTCAACGACTTCCTCATGGCGATTTTCTTTTTGTTGGTGGGCATTGAGCTTAAGTACGAGATGACGGTCGGCGAGCTCAAGAATCCGCGTCAGGCCATGCTTCCCATGCTGGCGGCCGTGGGCGGCGTCGTCGTTCCCGCCTGTATCTACCTGATCTTCAACCATGCCGGCGCCCGCAACGGTTGGGCCATCCCCATGGCAACCGATATTGCCTTTGCGCTGGGCGTGCTATCGCTTTTGGGCAATCGCGTTCCCAACGGCGTGCGCGTGTTCTTCTCGACGCTCGCCATCGCCGACGACCTCATCTCCATCGCCGCCATCGCCATCTTCTACGGTCAGAGCCCCAATCCGTTTTGGTTGGGCGCCGCCGCGCTTGTGACCTGCGCGCTCGTGTGGCTCAACAAGACGCAGCATTACCGCCTTGCCCCGTATTCGGTACTGGGTCTGCTGTTGTGGTTCTGTATGTTCAAGAGCGGCGTGCACGCCACGCTTGCTGGCGTTATCTTGGCCTTTACCATCCCGGCCAAGTGCGGCGTCAAGCTCGATAGTCTCACCGATTGGTTGGGCGAGTGCCTGCCGCTGCTCGATGACCGCTACGACGACGAGGCGCACATCTTGGGCCAGCATGACTTTACCGTCTCGACCACCAGGGTCGAGCGCGTCATGCACCGCGTGACCCCGCCGCTCATCCGCATGGAGCGTCTGATCTCCACACCGGTCAACTTTGTGATTCTGCCGATCTTTGCGTTCGTGAACGCACAGGTTCGCCTGGTAGGCGTGGATATGAGCACGTTGCTCACCGACCCGGTGACGCTCGGCGTGTACTTTGGCATGCTGCTGGGCAAGCCGATTGGTATTTTTGGCATGACATTTGCCCTGGTCAAGCTCAAGGCTTGCCAGTTGCCGCGCAACGTCAACTGGCACATGATTGCCGGTGTGGGCATTCTGGGCGGCATCGGCTTTACGATGTCGATCCTCATCAGCGGCCTCGCTTTCCCGACGGCCGAGTTTGAGGTTCTTGCCGCCAAGGCTGCCATTCTTGCCGGTTCGGTCACCGCGGCCGTGCTCGGCATGATCTACATGAGTGTGGTCTGCAAGCACCCCGCGCCCAAGAACGAGTAAAAGCTCGAAAAAAGACACCAGAACCGGTTTGGATGCGTTCGAAACTCGGATCCGAGCGCTACTGGCCCCCTGCCAGATACCCCCGTGGTCAAAAAACGCCGTTTGTGAGTAATGTCACAAACGGCGTATCATTTTAGGTGCGGAAAATAATGAACAAATTTATAAGAACTGTACGTTAATGAGTGACCATCGACTTCCAATTTGGCGCTAGCTGACGGTGATTAGGGAGTTTCAAGTCGAGTTTTGCCGATTTCGACCAAGAAACGCTGCTACTAAAAAGGTGACAGTACTCATATTTGCCCTTTTTTGGCCACAAGCCCTAAAACAAGCCTCGCCAGGGTCGGGAAACGGGCCAAATGCCGGCCTCGAGGCTTATTCCACGGTGCCGTAGACGGCGCCCCAGCCGTGGGCGGCCAAGGCGGAGTTGAGCTGGTCACAAAGCGATTGGCGGTCGTAGTAGCCGGGCGGCAAAAGGTTCACGATTTCCATGAGGTCGGGCGCGAGGTCCAAGATCTCGGCCTGCACGATGAGATCCAGGCGGTCGATGGCGCGGCGGTCATAAAACAGTCCGTCGACCAGGCGCTGCAGGTCGCCGAATTCCTCGGCCTGGAACGATCCGTACTCCATAGTGCCTCCTTGGGCGCCCCACGCCGGCATGCGCGGCGATGTCGTAATTCATTGCGATGGACTTAATCTATCACGGCTTCATACCGTTGCGGCAGTGGCGGTCTATACTTAGACGAACTGCAACGTCCCGCTTCGCGAAAGGTCGCACCCATGCAGACGATCTACCAGAAGATGGAAACCACCGAACTCGATGTCGCCATCGAGGCGCTCAAGGCCGAGGTCGCCGAGGTCAAGGCCAAGGGCCTGGCGCTCGACATGGCCCGCGGCAAGCCGTCGCCCTCCCAGGTGGACATCTCGCGCCCCATGCTCGATATCCTCAACGCCGACGCCGATCTGCACGATGGCAACGTCGACTGCTCCAACTACGGCTGCTTCGAGGGCATTCCCTCGGCACGCAAGCTGGCAGGGGAGTTCCTGGGTTGCCCCGCCGAGCAGACGCTCGTGCTGGGCTCGTCGAGCTTGCTGATTGAGCACGATATCGCCGGTATGTTCTGGCGCTGCGGCTCGTGCGGCAGCGAGCCTTGGGAGGCTTACGAGGCAGCGCACGACGGCAAGAAGGTCAAGTTCCTGTGCCCGGTTCCCGGCTACGATCGCCACTTTGGCATCACCGCCGACTTGGGCATCGAGAACGTTCCCGTCGCGATGACCGACAACGGCCCCGACATGGACGAGATCGAGCGCCTCGTTGCCGCCGACGATTCCATCAAGGGCATCTGGTGCGTGCCCAAGTATTCCAACCCCACGGGTATCACCTTTAGCGAGGACACTGTGCGCCGCCTGGTCGAGATGCCCACGGCCGCGCCCGATTTCCGCATCTTCTGGGACAACGCCTACTGCGTGCACGACCTGTACGACGAGACCGACGAGCTCGCCAACATCTTCGATCTTGCCCGCACGGCGGGCACCGAGGATCGCGTGGTGGCCTTCGCCTCGACGTCCAAGATCACCTTCCCGGGCGCCGGTATCGGCTTTATCGGTGCGAGCCCCGCGGTCATCGCCGAGTTCTCCAAGCGCCTGAAGGCAGGCCTTATCAGCGCCGACAAGCTCAACCAGCTGCGCCACGTGCGTTTCCTTCCCACCATCGAGGCGGTCAGGGAGCACATGAAAAAGCACGCCGAGTTCTTGCGCCCGCGCTTTGAGGCCGTTGAGCGCAAGCTCACCGAGGGCCTGGGCGATACGGGTTGCGCCACTTGGACGCATCCCCGCGGCGGCTACTTTGTGAGCTTTGATGGTCCCGAGGGCTCGGCCCAAAAGGTCGCCGCGCTCTGTGCCGACCTGGGCGTCAAGCTCACGCCGGCCGGTGCTACCTGGCCCTATGGCAAGGACCCGCGCGACACCAACATCCGCATCGCGCCGAGCTATCCCACGGTCGAGGACCTGGAGGCCGCGCTCGATGTGCTGGTGCTGGCCGTTAAGCTCGTCGCTGCCGAGCTTGCGCGTGCCGAGCGCGCCTAACGCGCGGCTTCCCGTACTATCCGCACTCTCGATACGTAAAGGAGCGTATACATGGATTTGGGTATTTCCACCAACCCCACGCCAGAGCTCTACACCATTAAGGTAACCGGCGAGATCGATATCTCTAACGCCGATAGCCTGCGTAATGCCATCGACCTGGCGCTCGAGCAGCCCACTGAGGCCGTTGAGCTCGATTTTGCCCAGGTGAGCTACATCGATTCGACGGGCATTGGCGTGCTCGTGGGCGCCGCGCACCACGCGGTCGACCACGGCAAGCGCTTTAGCTGCACCAATGTGCAGCCCCCGGTGATGCGCGTGGTCCAGCTGTTGGGTGTCGACCAGGAGATTTCGATCACCGCTGCATAATCTTTGCCCCCAAAAGGGCGTGCCGTTTGGCATATGTTTGTGATGCGCTCGGACGTTTTGGCGTCCGGGCGCTATACTTGACCGAATGAATAGACGAGTTCCGGCCGAATGGCGCGGTGCGGGCTCGACTCACATCGAGCCTTGGAGGTATGTGTGTTTGGTATTGGAGAGGGTGAGCTCGCGATCATCGTGGTCTTCGGCTTTTTGCTGTTTGGCCCGGATAAGCTCCCACAGATGGGCCGCACGATCGGCCGTGCCGTCCGTCAGTTCCGCGAGACGCAGGAAAAGATGACGGCCGTTGTTCAGTCCGAGATTATCGATCCGGTAAGTGAGGCCGCTTCGGCACCGGTCAAGCCCAAGAAGACTGCCGTCGATGACGATTCCGATGCAGACGAGGATGCCGTCGAGACGGCTGCGCCCGCAAAGAAGGAGACCTTTGCCGAGCGCCGTGCCCGCCTTGCCGCCGAGAAGGCCGCGAGCGAGGCTGCCGCCGAGGGCGAGGGTGCTGCTGAGGAGTCCGAGGCCGAGGGCGCCGAGCCTGCCGCTGCCGCCGAGCCTGTCGTCGAGCCCGAGCCTGCTGCAGAGCCAGAGTCCGAGCCCGAGCCGGCAGAGCCCACGACGGCTGACCTCTACGCCCGTCGTCCCCGCAAGCGCAAGGCCGTCGTCGACCAGCTCGCTCGCGAGCTCGAGGCCGAGGACGAGGCCGTTGCCGAGGCTGCCACCGCCGACGCCTCGAAGGGAGGCGATGAGTAATGCCTATCGGACCTGCGCGCATGCCGCTCTTCGATCACCTGGGAGAGCTCCGTCGCCGCCTGACTATCGTGGTCGTGTCGGTGTTTGCCGCCGCCATCGTGCTGTATTTCGCCACGCCCGTGGTGCTCGACATCCTGGAAGACCCCATCCGCTCCTTTGTGCCGGACGGTAAGTTCTACATCACCACCACGCTCGGCGGCTTTGGCCTGCGCTTCTCGCTGGCCATCAAGATGGCCGTGGTCATGTGCACGCCCATGATCATCTGGCAGATTCTGGCATTTTTCCTGCCGGCACTGCGTCCCAACGAGCGCAAGTGGGTTGTGCCTACGGTGCTCGCCTCGACGGTGCTGTTCTTCCTGGGCGCAATCTTTTGCTACTTCATCATCATCCCGGCAGGCTTTGAGTGGCTCATCGGCGAGACCTCTGCCGTCGCAACCGCGCTGCCCGACCTGGAGAACTACGTCAACATGGAGCTGCTCTTTATGATCGGCTTTGGTGTGGCGTTTGAGCTGCCGCTCATCATCTTCTACCTGTCCGTCTTCCACATCGTGTCCTACGCGGCCTTCCGCGGCGCCTGGCGCTACGTGTACGTGGGCCTGCTTGTGGGCTCGGCTGTGATTACGCCCGACGGCTCGCCCGTTACGCTGGGCCTCATGTATGGTGCCCTGCTCTCGCTCTACGAGATTTCGCTCGCCATTGCCCGCGTGGTCATTACCGCGCGCGAGGGCAAGGAGGGCTTGTTTGTGAGCCGTCTGGACCTGTTCTCGGACGATGAGGACGACGAGGAGTAAATCGGTATGCACGAGGTTGGCATTGTCAACGGCATACTCGATACAGTGATTCGCGCGGCGCGTGGGGCGGGGGCCTCGCGCGCCGTTTTGGTAACGCTGCGTATCGGGGATATGACCGAAGTTGTGCGCGAGGCGCTCGACTTTGCGTGGGAGACATTTCGCGATGAGGACCCGCTCACGCGAGGCTGCGAGCTTGCCGTGGAGGAAGTCCATCCACAAAGCGAGTGTCTGGACTGCGGGGAGGTCTTTGAGCACGATCGCTTCCATTGCCGCTGTCCCCAATGTGGCGGCGCCAACGTGCGTCTGCTGCACGGCCGCGAGCTCGACATCGCAAGTATCGAAATCGAAACCCCCGACGATTAGCCCGCTAGCCATCTGGTGATGGGGTATAAAGGGGCCAAAGTAAGGAGTGCCGAGTATGGCTGAGAAAACGATTGATATCGCGTCGCCGATTCTGTCGCGCAACGAGCGCCTGGCAGATCAGCTGCGACAGCGATTTAAAGAGACAAACACCTATGTGATCAATGTGCTGTCGAGCCCCGGTTCGGGCAAGACCACCACGATCCTGGGCACCAACGAGCGCCTGCGCGACAAGGCTGGCCTGCGCTGTGCCGTCATCGAGGGCGATATTGCCTCGGATGTCGACGCCATCACCATGAAGGAAGCCGGCATGCCCGCCATCCAGATCAACACGGGTGGCCTGTGCCACCTCGAGGGCAACATGATCATGGAGGCCGTTGACGCGTTCGACCAGGCGGTGGGTCTTCAAAATATCGACGTCATCTTTATCGAAAACGTGGGCAACCTGGTCTGCCCGGTCGACTTTGACCTGGGCGAGAACCTGTCCATCATGATTCTCTCGGTGCCCGAGGGCGACGACAAGCCCATCAAGTACCCGGGCATCTTCCAGCACGCCGGCGCGCAGCTGCTCAATAAGGTCGACGTGGCCCCGGCTTTCGATTTTGACATGGATAGGTATACTAGGACACTCGATGACCTCAATCCGCAGGCGCCGCGGTTTGCCGTGAGCGCGCGCAAGGGCGAGGGCATGGATGCCTGGTGCGATTGGCTCATCGGGCAGATCGAGCAAGCAAGGGCGTAAATCGGCCGCCATACGGGCGGGCGTAGCCGCAGAGACACGAGATAGGAGCCTCTTTTGAAGCTCATCATCGCAGAGAAAAACGACGCCGCGCGTCAGATTGCCGAGCGTCTGTCCACGGGCAAACCCAAAAAGGACAAGGTGTACAACACCGCAATCTACCGTTTTGAGTGGAAGGGCGAGGAGTGCGTGACCATCGGCCTGGCCGGTCACATCCTTGCGCCCGATTTTTGCGACAGCGTGCTGTTCGATAAAAAGCTGGGCTGGTATTCGGTTACCGAGGACGGCGAGATGCTACCGGCCGACATGCCCGATGGCCTGGCACGCCCGCCCTACGACACCAAACGCAAGCCGTTTCTTGCCGACGGCATCTCCATCAAGGGCTGGAAGCTCGAGAGTCTGCCGTATCTCACCTGGGCACCCGTCATTAAGCTGCCGGCCGAGAAGGAACTCATCCGCTCGCTTAAGAACCTCGCCAAAAAGTCCGACAGCGTCATCATCGCCACGGACTTCGATCGCGAGGGCGAGCTGATCGGTTCGGACGCCCTCAACAAGGTGCGCGAGGTGGCGCCCGACTTGCCGGTCGCCCGCGCCCAGTATTCTTCGTTTACCAAGGCCGAGATCACGCAGGCCTTCGATAACCTTGTCTCGCTCGACCAGAACCTGGCCGACGCCGGCGAGAGCCGTCAGCACATCGACCTCATTTGGGGTGCGGTGCTCACGCGCTACCTGACGCTCGCCAAGTTTGGCGGCTTTGGCAACGTGCGTTCCGCCGGCCGCGTGCAGACGCCGACGCTTGCCCTGGTGGTCGAGCGCGAACGCGAGCGCATGGCGTTTGTGCCCGAGGACTATTGGCAGATTCGCGGCATGGGCGCCGCGCAAGGCGCTGCCGAGGACGATCGCTTTAAGATCGCGCACAAGACGGCGCGCTTTACCGACAAGGATGCTGCTGAGACGGCGTACGGTCACGTTGACGGTGCCAAGACGGCAACCGTCGCCGCGGTGACCAAGCGCTCGCGCAAGCAGCAGCCGCCCACGCCGTTTGCGACCACCTCGCTGCAGGCTGCCGCCGCAGCCGAGGGTATCTCGCCTGCGCGTACCATGCGCATCGCCGAGTCCCTCTACATGGCGGGCCTCATCAGCTACCCGCGTGTCGACAATACCGTATACCCCGCGACGCTTGATCTGGGCGCTGTGGTGAGTGACCTTGCAAAGATCAACCCGGCGCTGGCGCCCGTGTGCAAAAAGGTCCTCGCCGGCCCCATGAAGCCCACGCGCGGCAAGGTCGAGACCACCGACCACCCGCCTATCTATCCCACGGGCGAGGGCGATCCGTCCACGCTCGACGGCGGCCAGCGCAAGCTCTACGACCTCATCGCCCGCCGCTTCCTAGCGACGCTTATGGGTCCCGCGACCATCGAAAACACTAAGCTCGAGCTCGACGTGAACGGCGAGTCGTTCGTGGCTTCGGGCGATGTGCTCGTGACCCCGGGTTTCCGCGAGGCGTACCCGTACGGACTCAAGCGCGACGAGCAGATGCCGCCGCTGGAGCAGGGCGATACGGTCGACGTGTTCGACATTAAGCTCGAGGCCAAGCAGACCGAGCCGCCCGCGCGCTACAGCCAGGGCAAGCTCGTGCAGGAGATGGAAAAGCGCGGCCTGGGCACCAAGTCCACGCGCGCGAGCATCATCGAGCGCCTGTACGCCGTGCGCTATCTCAAAAACGATCCCGTGGAGCCGAGTCAGCTGGGCATCGCCATTATCGATGCACTGTCGCAGTTTGCCCCGCGCATCACGAGCCCCGATATGACCAGCGAGCTCGATGGCGACATGACCCGTGTGGAGCGCGGCGAGGATACCGAAGAGCATGTCGTGACGCACTCGCGCGCGCTGCTGGCTGGCGTGCTCGACGAGCTGCTCAAGCACACGCAGGAGCTGGGCGACGCCATCAGCGACGCCGTCACGGCCGATGCGCGCGTGGGCGCTTGCCCCAAGTGCGGCAAGGACCTGGTTATGAAGACGAGCGCCAAGACCCGCGGCAGCTTTATCGGCTGCATGGGCTGGCCCGACTGCGATGTGACCTATCCGGTGCCGAGCGGCGTCAAGGTAAGCCCGCTCGAGGGCGAGGCGGCCGTGTGCCCCGAGTGCGGCGCGCCGCGCATTAAGTGCCAGCCGTTCCGCCAGAAGGCCTTCGAGATTTGCGTGAACCCCACGTGCCCCACCAACTACGAGCCCGACCTTAAGGTGGGCGAGTGCAAGGTGTGCGCCGAGGCCGGACGCCATGGCGACCTGATCGCGCACAAGAGCGAGAAGAGTGGCAAGCGCTTTATCCGCTGCACCAACTACGATGACTGCGGCGTGAGCTATCCTCTGCCGGCGCGCGGTAAGCTCGAGGCGACGGGTGAGACCTGCCCCGAGTGCGGCGCCCCCATCGTGGTGGTCAACACGGCGCGCGGCCCGTGGCGCATCTGCGTGAACATGGACTGCCCGACCAAGGAGAAGAAGCCCGCCCGCGGCCGCAAGACCACGACCAAGGCGAGCACGGCAAAGAAGACGACGGCAGCCAAGAAGACTGCTGCCAAGAAGACGACCGCCAAAAAGACGACGGCCAAGAAGTCGACTACCAAAAAGACCGCTGCCGACAAGTAGCCGCACGGTCGAAACATCACCTAAAACAAAAACGAGCGAGGACCTCAAAATCCTCGCTCGTTTTTTATCCGGCAGTTAGGGACGTTCCTTTTCTGCCGGCAGTTTAGGAACGTCCCTAACTGTCGGCTCGGGAACGACAAAGCGCTAGTTCACTTCGACGGGTTTGGCGCCGGGATAGCGCTCCTCAAAGTCTAGGCGGTACTTATTGTCATTGGTGCCCGCCACGTTGTCGCGCGACAGCGGCGCCACGATCTCATTCTTGTGGTCCGCAGGCTTGGCGTATTTCAGGCTGATCTCCCAGGCATCACAGATTGCGTCAATGCGGTGATCCAGGTCGTCGTACAGGGCGATGATGTCCTTCCAGGAGCTGTAGTTCTTGGAGCTCGTCGGGACGTCTAGGTCTTCGACGATGTCGTAATACTGCTCGATGGTGTCCTCCGTGCGCTCGGCGACGTCGGCGAGATTTTGACGGGTGGTTCGATCCTCTTCCAGATAGCTGCCGTTGAAGTTCTGCGCGCAGCCACGGACGTAGTTGTCGAGGTCTTCGAGCAAGTCGTAGTATTCGCTCAGTCGGCGGTAGAGGTTCTGCTCGGAGAGCGTTGCTTCGCCGCCATCCTCGTCGTCATCGTCATCATCGTCGTACAGGCTGTTGGGATCGCCGAGAGGCTTTAGGTCATCGTCGTCGACGTCATGGTGCAGCTTAGCTACCTCGGCAGTCGTCTGCGTGGCGGCGTTGTCGAAAGGCTTGATCACAAAGAAAACGACCAGGGCGATGATGATCGCCACCAGCACAACAATAACGGCGATAAGCGGCCCGGTGCCGCTCTTTTTGGGAGCGGGGGTCTGTGGCGAAGCGGGCGTGTATGCGGGAGCCGGCTCCTGTTGGGGCGAGCCGCTCGCGACGGGTATGCGCTGCGTGGTCTCGACGGCCGCAGGGCTTGCGGCGGGGTCGGGGCGATAGGCGAGGGGGTCGTCCGCCTTGGCTTGCGGCGTATCAAGGGAGCCGGTCTGCTCAAAAGCGGGCTGGCTATCGCTCGCGGTTGTTTGCTCAACGGGTGCACCGCACGAGGTGCAGAACTTGGCATTATCTGCAAGAAGCTTGCCGCACGAGGCGCAATACCGAGACATTGCCACTCCTTTCGCCACATTTCAATGCAATACGACGATTATACCCAGCGTCCAAAATTCTCCATCATAAGTTGCGGTGAAATAGGGACTGTTTGGCGGTCTCAGAGCTTCAATCAGTCCCTATTTCACCGCAACTTTGGAAAGGCACCTTTAGCCATTGGGTGTTCCTATAGTTTTGTCAACCGTCGGGGCTACTCCCGGTAGGGCACC
>CAMQHB010000023.1:0-24214 GCA_947001545.1 uncultured Collinsella sp. | reverse complement strand
GCTGCGGAAACGCGGGGTCCGTTCAGGCTGTTGCGTTGAGATTGAAAATCAACCAATAAATCGGCGGGCGGACGTGTTGGGGCGTTTGTCGTTTTCGTACTGTTGCCACATTTGGGGCGGTTCCGACGTCCGGCATCCTCGCGTTCGTCGGCTACAGGCATAAGAAAGGGAGGGTCGGTTTACCGGCCCTCCCTGGGTACGAAGCGCTGGGGTACCGTCGCTTGTTTGCACTGCGACCGTGTTTTCTGTTGCGCTCGCCAGTCGCTTAGCGCTTGATCTCGATATCGTCGAGCTTGACGTCCATGGCCTCGGTCTTGGCCTCGGCGATGTCGTCGGCAAATTCCAGAGACTTCATCATGGTCTCGACGGCGTCCTTGTGCTCCTCGACGTTGTCGATACGCACATACACACTGCCCCCGTCAACGTCGGTGAAGTATTCGGTCGTTACGCCGCCCGAGTGCGTGAAGTAGGCACTGCGCCAGGTCTTGCCGTTGTACTTAACGGGATCGCTCTCGGTCCATCCGGAGTTGGCCTTCCACTTTGCCTCGTAGTCGAACAGTTCATCGGCGTTCTTGTCAGAGTCGAAGACAGGGATGAAGCGATCGCTGGCGTGCTCGCTCTCGGTGAACTTAAACTGGGCCCTGTCGGCGGTGTCGCCTGCGACGTCGGTGATCTCGACGCCCTCGGGGACCTCGACCTTAAACCAAATGAAGTCGGTCCTCATATCCACGGCTGGCTTTTCTGCTCCGCCGCCACCGCCACTTCCGGTAGCGCCGCCGCTGCCACCGCAGCCCACCAGGGCAACTGCGGCAAAGAGGCTTATGCAGAGGGTGAGAATCGCAAAGGCCTTCTTTTTCATGGTCGTGTCCTCCTCGATCTGTAACCGCCCACGGATTACCTGCCTTTACTGTACGCGTGGACGGCTCGCTAGGGTGGGCCATGTGTCCCATTCTGGGGGCTGGAATTGCGCCGACAAGTGGCAATATGTGCGGTCGCAAAAGAGGGGAGGGCCGATGCTGTCGGCCCTCCCCGGGGTTGGGCACCCGTTGTTTTAAAGGGGCGCGTGTACGCGGGCGTTGCCCCAACAGGTTCCTTGTTTATAGATATGTCCCAGTTTGTGACGTCCGGAAGTCTCGAAAGGTGGGCCATGTGTCCCATGCTTGCGTTGTCGACGCCTATCGCGTGCCATAGAAATCCGCGATGGCCAGATGCGCTGACGCTCGCGTACTTATGGGCTAGACTTAGCACCATTACGTGATCGATGCGGTCGGCCGGCGTCGGCCGCCCGACCGATATATATGACTTGAAGGTGCGTGTGCGTATGAGCCAAGAGATGATGGATAAAACCTGTCGCGGTTTTGCCGAGGCGCTGGCCGCGCGCGAGCCGGTTCCCGGTGGTGGCAGCGCGAGCGCCTTTGTAGGTGCGCTGGGCGCCTCGCTTTGCGGAATGGTTGCCCGCTATGGGGCGACAAACCCCGCGCTTGCCGATCGCGCAGACGATCTGACGCGCGCGTTTGCCCAGGCGGATGAGTTGGCGCAGGAACTTGTGGGTCTGGTTGCCGAGGACGTTCGTGCCTACGGGCAGGTGTCCGCGGCGTACGGTATTCCGCGTGACGATCCGGCTCGAGCGACCGCGATTCAGGATGCGCTGCATGTGGCCGCTATGCCGCCGTATCGCATTATGGATGCCTGCGGGCGTGCGCTGGCGCTGCTCGAGGACATGGCCGACAAGGGTTCGCGTCAGCTGCTGTCCGATGTGGCGTGCGGCGCCGTGTTCTGCCGTGCCGCTATGCAGGGCGCGAGCTTGACGCTCTTTGCGAACACCACGTCTATGAAAGATCGCGTTCGTGCTGAGGAGCTCGAGACGGCGTGTGATGAGTTGCTCGACACATGGTTGCCGCGCGCCGATGCGCTGGCGCGCCGCGCCTCCGACGCTGCAAGGAAGAGAGGGTAGCCATGGCTGAACTGCTGAAGGGTGCTCCCGTTGCTCGCGCTTTGACCGAGGAACTTGCTGCTCGCTGTGCAGCCCTGCGCGAGCGCGGTGTTGTACCGACGCTGGCCATCGTTCGTGTGGGCGAGCGCGAGGACGACCTGTCCTACGAGCGCGGTGCCCTCAAGCGCTGCGAGAAGGTTGGCATTGAGGCTCGCCGCGTTTTGCTTCCTGCCGATGTTTCGCAGGACGAGCTGTTGACGGCCGTCGAGGACATCAATACCGATTCGGCTGTTCATGGCTGTCTGATGTTCCGCCCGCTGCCCGCCGGCCTTGACGAGAACGCCGTCGCCGCAGCGCTCGATCCCGCCAAGGACGTTGACTCCATGACGCCGGCTTCACTGCTCACCACGCTTTCGGGGCGCGGCGAGGGTTTTGCCCCCTGCACAGCCGAAGCCGTGCTTGCTTTGCTGGATCATTACGGCGTTGAGCTGGATGGGGCCAAGGTTGCTGTGGTCGGACGCTCACTGGTAATTGGCCGCCCCGTTGCCGCCATGCTTACGGCGCGCAACGCAACCGTGACGACGTGCCATACGCATACGCGCGATCTTGCCGCCGAGTGCTGTGCTGCCGATATCGTTGTTGCGGCCGTTGGACGTGCGAGCACGATTGGCGCGGATGCCGTTCGCGAGGGCCAGACGATCATTGATGTTGGCATTAACTGGGACGAGGTCGCTGGCAAGCTGGTCGGGGACATCGATTTTGATGCTGCGGAGCCGGTCGTTAACGCCATCACGCCCGTGCCGGGCGGCGTGGGGGCTGTGACCACCGCGATTCTCGCCAAACACGTGATTGAGGCGGCGGAGCGCGCATCGAAATAGGCGTTTTGGGCTGTTTGAGGGGGTTAGCTATATACCACGTGGTCAAACAATGCCAAATATGAGTACTGTTGCCAAGATAGTCACATATGTCTTACGTCTTTTTGGCTTCCTAACGGTATCCATTATCGTTAGGAAGCCTATTTTATTGAACTTATGGGGAATAACGTTGTCTTGCTTTTGGGCAAATGGGGATTTTCGGCACTCGTTACAGGGAAAATTGCTGCCACTAAATTGGTGACAGTACTCATATTTGGCATTTTTTGACCACGGCGGCTGCCGAGGCCGTGGTTTCGCCCTTTTTGCGCCGAAGCGATACACTGTTGCCGTTTGATTTCTTCGCTCAAGGAGGATGCGCATGCCGTGCACAACGATTTTGGTTGGTAAGAACGCGAGCTACGACGGGTCGACGCTTGTCGCCCGCAACGAGGACTCGTCCAACGGGGTGTTTGAGCCCAAGCGTATGCGCGTGGTGCATCCCGACGAGCAGCCGCGCGTCTACACGAGCGTCCTGAGTCACTTGACCGTTGAACTGCCCGACAACCCCATGCGCTACACGAGCGTCCCCGACGTCGTTCCCGGTCACGGCATTTGGGCCGAGGCCGGTTTCAACGAGCTCAATGTTGGCATGTCCGCAACCGAGACGCTCACCACCAACGAGCGCGTCCGCGGCGCCGATCCGCTCGTGGACTACGTGCCCGCCAAGGGCAACGAGGGCGAGGACGGCTATGTTCCGGCGCAGCCCGGCGGTCTGGGTGAGGAGGACATGGTGACCCTGGTGCTGCCGTACGCCAAGTCTGCCCGCGACGGTGTGCGCATTCTGGGCGAGCTGCTCGAGCGCTACGGCACCTATGAGAACAACGGCATTGCCTTTAGTGACGTTGACGAGATCTGGTGGCTCGAGACCATCGGCGGCCACCACTGGATCGCCAAGCGCGTGCCCGATGACGCCTATGTGACCATGCCCAACCAGCTGGGTATCGATAGCTTTGACCTGGACGACGCCGAGGGCGCCCAGGCCGACCACATGTGCTCCGCCGACCTGCGCTCCTGGATGGCCGAGTGGCATCTGGACCTGACGCTGGGCGTCGAGGGCGACGGTCCGGCTGCGGTCTTTAACCCGCGCGAGGCCTTTGGCTCGCACAGTGACAGCGACCACGTCTACAACACGCCGCGCGCCTGGTACATGCAGCGCTGCCTCAACCCCAGCGATGTGTGGGACGGTCCCGAGGCCGACTACACGCCCGAGAGCGATGACATCCCCTGGAGCCGCGTGCCCGAGCGCAAGGTGACCATCGAGGACGTCAAGTACGTGCTTTCGAGCCACTACCAGGGCACGGAGTACGACTGCTACGGCAGCAAGGGCACGCCCGCCACGCGCGGCGCCTATCGTCCCATCGGCATCAACCGCAACAGCCAGCTCGCCGTGCTGCAGCTGCGCCCCTATGCACAGCCGGCGTATCGCGCCGTACAGTGGATGGCCTTTGGCTCTAACTCGTTTAACGCGCTCGTGCCGCTGTACGCCAATGTCGAGACCATGCCCGAGTACTATGCCGACACGCAGGCTCGCGTGACGTCCGAGAATTTCTATTGGGCAAATCGGCTGATCGGTGCCTTGGCCGATGTTCGCTTCCACGAGTGCGGTCGCGCGGTCGAGGATTATCAGGAGAAGGTCGGCGGCATGGGCCACAAGCAGATTCACGACGTTGACGCTGCCGTGGCCGTGCTGCCCGAGGCCGAGGTGCCTGCCGAGCTCGCTCGCGCCAACGAGGCCTTTGCTGAGCTCGTGCGCGTGGAGACCGATGCCCTGTTGGGCAAGGTGCTCTACACCACGAGCTGTGCCATGAAGAACTCCTTCGCGATGAACGATAACATTAGGTAAAAGCCGCATTGCAGCGAACGAGCGGGGCAAACGCCGTCAAAGGCTTTGCCCCGCTCGATTTCTATCTTGGCGGTAAAACGATTTTGTGTCGTTCGCCCAATCTTGGGTACAAGAAGGCCATTGCAGTTGTTCACGATTGGAGACAACCATGGTTATGAAACTCGATCAGCTTGTTAACGGCGCCATTAACGTGGGCTTTGGCGCTGCCGCCGTTGCTGTTGAAGGCGGCAAGAAGGTCCTCGACGACCTTAACACCAAAGGCGAGCAGGTCCGCAAGGACACCGCCACCCCCGATATCGCCCGCAGTGTGTCCGACATGTTCGAGCAGGCCGGCGGTACCATCTCCGACCTGACCGAGCGTCTGGGCATGCAGGGCGAGACCGCGGCCCAACGCGTGCTCGACGAGCTCATTCTGGCTCGCGTCCGCGTTATGACTGCGCCCGAGCGTACGGCCTTCCTGGCCCATGTGCGCGACATCGTCGATTCGGTCGAGGACAACGTGACCTCGGTGCCCGTCGAGTCCGTTGAGCCCGACGATGCGAAGGATACCGAAGAGGCCGAGTAGCAGCGCAGATGGCAGATTCCACCACCGATTACAACAATCTAGATCCCTTGGGTGACGAGGCGGCGGTTGTCGATGAGGTCGATGCCGCCGTCTCGGGCGCTCGCAAAAAGCCGCGCGCTGTCGATATGGTCCCCGAGGAGCCCGATGCGATGGCGCCGGACGAGGAATACCAGCTCACGCCGGCGGGTCGTCGCGAACGCATCGGGCAGATTGTTCGCCTGGTCAAAAAGTACCGTGTGTGGGATAACCTCACGCCGGTTCGCTTGCGCCGCCTGCTCGAGGAGCTCGGCCCCATGTTCGTCAAGATGGGGCAGATTCTGGCCAACCGGTCCGAGATTCTGCCGCAGCGCTTTTGCGATGAGCTGCGCCGTCTGCGTTCCGACGTGGAGCCGGTGCCGTACGAGGTAGTGCTCCGCTGCTTGGAAGAGGAATACGGCCTGCGCCTGGGGGAGATGTTCGATGCGATCGACCCCAATCCGCTTGGTAGCGCATCGCTCGCGCAGGTGCACCGCGCTCGTCTGGTGACGGGCGAGGATGTAGCCGTCAAGGTGCAGCGCCCCGGTGCGCAGCAGGTTATGGCGCAGGACATTGATATCATCCGCTCGGTGGTGCGCATTGTTTCCAAGTTCGTCAACACCGATCAATTCGTTGACCTGCACGGCGTAGTCGAGGAGCTGTGGACCTCGTTTCGCGAGGAGACCAACTTTTTGGCCGAGGCCAAAAACCTCAACGACTTCTACGAGTTCCATAAGAGCGTTCATGGCGTGACGTGCCCTAAATCCTATCTGGACCTGTGCACCGAGCACGTGGTGGTTATGGACTACGTCGACGGCATTTCGATCGCCGATCCTGAACGCTTGGTGGTCGAGGGCTATGACTTGGAAAAGATCGGCGCCGCGATTGTCGAGGACTACTCGACGCAGGTGCTCGACGACGGCTTTTTCCATGCCGACCCGCATGCGGGAAACATCATCCTCAAGGACGGTATTGTCTACTTTATCGACTTGGGTATGGTCGGACGTATGTCGAGCCATGACCGCGGTATCGTCAAAGACATGATTTTCGCCGTGGCCGAGGGTGACGTGCCCAAGCTCAAGGATTCGCTCATGCGCTTTGCCGTGACGCGCGGCGATTCGGCCGAGCTTGACCATTCGGCCTTTTTGTCCGACTTGGACTTTATTGTTGCCGACTTTGCCGGGCTCGACCTTAAAGACCTGGATATCGGCGAGTTTTTGACCTCGCTGTTAAACCTCGCGCGCAAAAACGACGTTGAGCTGCCGAGCGTGGTGACAATGTTCGCGCGCGGCATGGTGACGCTCGAGGGCCTGCTGACCGAGTACATGCCCAACGTCAACATGATCCAGATCATTCAGGCTCATATCAAAAACGAGAAGAGCATCTATGCCCGCATGCGCGAGATGAGCCGCGACTTTGCCGCGAGCAGCTATCGCGCGGCAAAAGGCTCGCTCGAGGCGGCCGAGTATCTGGGCTTGGCTTCGCGTATGCTCACGCGCGGCCAGCTTAAGGTGAACACGCAGATCATGAGCAGCGATAAGGCGCTGCGACAGCTGGGCGGAATCATCGACCGCATGTCGATGGCGATTGTGATCGCCGGTCTGTTTATCGGTTCGTCGGTGGTGTACTACGCGCGCATCGAGCCGGTTGTGTTTGGTATCCCAGTCATTGGCTTTATGGGCTACGTGAGCGCGCTGGTGCTGGCGCTTATGCTGGGTCGCAATATCTGGCTCAACAGTCACGGCGGCAAGCACTAGAGGCTGCGGCCGTCACCGCATTTTCCTATCGCAAACAATAGCTTTTACCTTGGGCTTCGCCTGCGTGCGAGGCCCTTTTGCGTGATAGCATATTGACGGTTTTAATCGATGGCCTAGATGGTGGTGCGGAGACGCACGAATGCGCGGTTTTCCTGCGCGTTTGGGAGAATCGGGGTGCAAGTCCCCGGCTGTACCAGTAACCGTAATTCCTCTTGGCTCGGGATGTTCGCGTCGCAGATCGGACGGCGCGCCCGAGTCGTTAAGGTTAAGTCGGATCGCCTCCCATCTTGCATGCGGCTGCGGCGTATGCCGCCGGTGTGCATAGGGCTCTGGAGGGAAGTGGGACCCCGATGGGGGAACTCGAGCGCAACATGCGCGATGACGTGGGGCAGCTTCAAGGCAACGCTCCAAGTACAGACAGTAGGAGACAAATGGATATGTTTGAGGACGAGTGCCAGCGTGCCTCGCTTCGTCGCCGTGGCGTAATCGCGCGCGGCGTAGCCAAGCGCGGCCTGGTGGCATTCCTGGCCTTCGCGATGGCCTTCAGCACCACGCCGGCTCAGCTGTGGGCCGAGGGTGCCGAGGGCATTACCGACGCTGTGGCTCAGGCTACGACGCCAGGCGAGGACGCAGCGCTTGCGGGCGGTACCGCTGAGCAGAGCGGCGCCGAGGTTTCGGATTCCGGGAGCGCGCCTGCAGCCAGTGCCGCCACAACAGAGGCAGCAACTGGCGACGAAGGCTCGGCGACGGGGGAGAGCCCTGCCACGAGCGAGCAGTCTTCGACGGCATCCGCTGGCCAAGCAGGATCTGCCGCCGCGACTGCCGTCCAGACAGAGAACCCGACAGAAACCGGCGATGTCGCCAAGAAGCAAGTCGAGGTCTCGTTCTCGATTATCGGCACCGATGCCGACGGCAAGGCTCAGACCTGGGTGGCACCTACGCAGCTCAAGCTCGATGAGGGCGCGACGGCTGCGGATGCCTTCATTAAGCTGCAGGAGAAGACGGGCTTCAAGGCGAAGTACGATCCGAACACGGCATACGGTTTCTACCTCGAAAGCATCACATCCCCGAGCGATGGCCGCACGCTCGCCTACGATCCGACGACTTATGCCTTCTGGCAGCTGTTCGTCGACGGCGCGTCTTCCTCGGTTGGCGCGAGCAGCGTCAAGCTCACCCAGGGGCAGAAGATTGAGTTTGCCTATACGGCTGGTAGCTCGTCCCCTGTCGTTAAGGACCAGGTTGCCGCAAATGTGACCGTCATTGGTCGCGATGCCCAGGGCAAGACTCAGACTTGGGTCGATAACGCGCAGTATGTGGTGACGTCCGGCTCGAGCGCGCTTGACCTTACGAAGGTCGCGCTCGAGGCGAATGATATTGACGCCGTTGCTGCGGGCTCCTTCATTCTGAGCCTTAAGTACAACGGCGTTGAGCTGGGTACGCCGCTCGATTATTCGACCTATTGGCAGCTGTTTATCAACGGCAAGTCGAGCGACTACACGGCGGACAATGTCACCATTCATGCTGGCGATACCGTTACGTGGTTCTACGGTGGCTGGGGCGACCAGTTGCCCTCTGATTCTGTTCATGCTTCTGTTCAGGTACTTGGTAAGGACAAGGACGGCAAGCAGCAGGTTTGGGCTTCGACGGGCCAGACGAGCCTCAAGGCAGGCTCCACTGCTAAGGATCTCCTTGAGCAGACCGGCCTTACTCTCGATGCTGGCGAATCGCCTTGGGGCTGGTTCCTCAACGGCATTACTTCGCCGTTCGATGGTAAGTCCTATGGCTGGGATGCTGCGACCAATAGCTATTGGCGCTTCTACGTAAATGGCAAGTTCGCCGACGTTGGCGCCGGTGCCTACGAGCTCCAAGAGGGTGACGCCGTCACCTTTATGTATGGTGCTGACGCCGGTGCCCTTCCTGGCCAGGTTCTTGGTTCTGTCGATGTTATCGGTCCCGATGTCAACGGGAACAATACGCGTTGGGGCACGGCAAGCAATGTTTCTCTGCCCGAAGGCTCCACGGCCCAGAACCTTATTGAGGCAGTTCTGAAGGCCAAGGGCGTTGCGTACAACGGCTCCCAGAGTGGTGAGTACTGGTTCCTGAATTCCATTACTTCGCCGTTTGATCACAAACCGTATGGTTGGGATGCTGCGACCAATAAATATTGGCATCTGTATATCAACGGAGAGCCCTCCTTACTTTGCGCCAATCAGATTACGCTCAAGAGCGGCGATAAGGTCACGCTTGCCTATACCACCGAAAATTCGCCCATGCCCGATCCCGACAAGATTGTCGTGGATCCGAGCGCGACGACTCCTGATTGGGATGCCGAGTGGGCCGGCTACGGCAACAGTGGCAACGGTTCGACCGTAACGGATGCCAAGACGCCTGCGCAGGCCGCCGGTCTTAAGTGGGCCTTCGATTGGAAGGCCGAGTCTGGTCAGCAGTATGCCAACTGCAGCGAGCCTGTCATTGCTAACGGCTTTGTGTACATCGCGACCGAGAACGAGCTCATTAAGATCGATTCGTCCACGGGCAAAAAGGTTGCCTCTGCGCCGCTTGCCTCCAAGGTGAGCTATACCTCTCGTCCGATCTATACCAATGGCCTTATCATCGTTCCGCTCAACGGCGGTGCGGTCCAGGCGATTACTGCAGACAAGCTGATCTGCAAGTGGCTGACGCCCGGTTTGACGGACTTGACGCAGAGCTCCTGCACCGTCGTTTCGGACGGCGAGTACGTCTATGTTGGTACGGTCGATATTTCGTATGACGAGAATTACAACGCGACCTACGGCAACGGCTCCCTTTCGCGCATTAAGATTGCCACGGGCGAAGTTTCTTGGCAGAACATCGACCCTGCCGAGGGCTATTACTGGACTGGTGCGGCTTTGACGGATAAGTATGCCATTGTTCCTACGAGCGCGGGCACGCTTAAGTGCATTGATAAGACGACGGGCGATGTCGTTTCGACCATGAAGCTCGGTGCTCTCGCGAATGCCGACTGTGTCGCCGATCCGTCCAATGGTTCGACCTTCTATCAGATGACGCACGATGGAAAGCTCCATGTGATTTCGCTTTCGGCGAAGGGCGTACTGAGCGAGCAGAAGACGGTCGACCTGGGTCTTACGAATAACATGAGCGCACCGGCGGTGGCTGGCGAAAACTTGATTGTCGGCGGACAGACGGCTACTGGCTCTGCTCTGGCTTTCTATAATCTGAAGACCGGTAAAACCACGATGGTCACCGCTGCTGACGGTAAAGAACTGCCGGCCGGATTTAACGGTATTGCTGCTACTCCGCTGGTGAGTGTTCAGGGCGGCAAGACCTATGTGTACTTCACCGTTAACAGCGCGGATAGCAAGGATTACGTTAACTACTCTGCTGGTGGTGGCGTTTATCGCTATACGCTCGGCGATGCAGAGGCGACGCAGATTTATGATGCGGCTGGCCATTACCAGCACTGCGACTCTCCGGTCATTACCGATGCATCTGGCAACCTGTACTACATCAATGATTCGGGTACTCTGTTCAAGCTGGGGGCTGTCGAGTCTTGGACGGTTGCCTTTAATTCCAACGGCGGGTCTGCTTGCGACACTAAGTTTGTTGCTACGGCCGATGGCAAGCTGGTCAAGCCGGCCGATCCGACGCGCGATGGCTACACTTTCGGCGGTTGGTATACCGATGAGGCTTGCACGCAGGCGTATGACTTCAGTACGCCGGTAACGGCCGATCTGACGCTGTATGCCAAGTGGACCAAGAATGCCGTTAAGCCTGGCGGTAATGGCGGCGCTGGTTCGAATGGCGGCGGTTCTGGTACCGGTGCTGGTTCCGGCACTGGCGCTGGCGCGGGTTCTGGCTCCGGCTCGAAGGGCGGCGCTATTGCCCCGGGCCAGAAGCCGGTGACCAAGACGACGGTGTCGACTAAGACCGAGGCCAAGGACAACAAGTCCAACAAGAAGGACTCCGATAAGTCCGACAAGAAGGACGAGAAGAAGTCTGACAAGAAGTCTGACAAGAAGTCCGATTCCAAGTCCGATACGGGTGCTGCTTCCACGACCACTGCTAAGAAGTCCTCTGGTGCTTCCGAGCAGGAGACTGGCACCAATCCGCTCGCCATCGTTGGCATCGCCGCCGGCGTCATCGGTCTCGCCATCGTCGGCGTGTTCGTGTTCACCAAACGTCGGTAGGTGAGGGCTGTGTCCAATAAATCCAAGGACGCTGACCCTAAGCAACCAGATTCCTCGTTCATTCAGTTCGACGATGCAAAGCAACAGGGCGCCGCTTCGGCGGCGTCCGCCCCTCGTCGCAAGGCGCTCCTTGGCGTTCTGACTGCCGCGTGCACCATTCTGATCGTCGTCTCGCTGGGTTTCGTCCATCCTTCCACAAGCGGTGCCTGGTCCATCGACTGGATCATTCAGACCGTGACGGGGGAGAGCGTCGTCACCAAGGACACCAGGGCGTCTGGCTCGACTACGACTTCGGGCGAGGCCAGTTCCGAGGATTCCAAGTCATCGAATGATGCAAAAGACGAGTCCAAGGGTTCGAACGACGGCAAGGACGATTCTGAGTCTTCGGACAAGGAATCGCATAAAAGCTCGGATAGCAAGAAGTCCGATGGTCAGGGCGGCAAGAAGTCTGGAGATAAATCCGCTGCCCAGAATACGGGAGCCGGCGTTACTCCCAATGTGTCTGGCGGTGCTTCTTCGGGCGGCGGTCAGTCGTCTGATGGGGCCTCCAGCTCTAATGGCGGAAGCGCTCCCTCGGGCGGACAGGGCGGCTCGCAGGAGTCCAACTACGTAACGGTGACGGTTTCGGTCACATCGAGCGCTGTGGGCAATCCTGTGTCTTCTGGCGGCACCTTTACCTTTAACGAAGGCGCCACCGTTTACGATGCCCTGTGCGCGCTGGGCCTTTCTGTCAACGCACACGGCTCATCGTACGGCACGTATGTTTCTGCGATTGGTGGTTTGGCCGAGAAACAGTACGGCGGCACGAGCGGCTGGATGTATTCCGTCAACGGCACAACGCCCATGACGGCCTGTAGTAACTACGTTCTCTCAAACGGCGACAACGTAGTCTGGTATTACGTTACAGACTAGAGGCCTCGACATAGCGCGCCAGACGGGCGGTTCGGACCAACATCCGAGCCGCCCGTTTTTCATGCGAATGGGACTGGATCGCCGGGTCTCTCGGCAAATAAAAAAACCGGTTGGAACGGGAATTCCAACCGGTTATACATTCAAGCAAATAGTGAATCGACTACGACCGTGCGCCCTCGAGGAAGAAGCGGCGGCTGAAGTAGTTGTACCAGGTGACGAGGAATGTGGCGATGGCCTTCATGGCCTGGTAGCCGATGCTCAAAAACGTGACGCCCACAAACATGTACAGGTCGTTGAGGCCCAGGCCGATCACCGACAGGATGGTGAAGATCGTGAACTCGCGCTTGCGGCTCATGCCTTCGCGGTGGTCGAACACGTACTTCATGCTGAGCCAGTAGTTGACCACGACGGACGTGATAAACGAAACCGTGGTGCTCATCAAAAAGTCGAGGTGGAACAGCTCGACGAGCGCAATGAGCATGCCCCAGTCGATGCCAAAGGAGATAAGACCCACGACGGCAAACTTGAGGAACTGCTTGGTATGAGGTTGTGCCAGCGCCTTGCGCACGTAATCACATCCAATGCGTTGATGAATCGAGCAGAGGATACTTTAGAGCTTTTACAAGGGAAACGTAAGGTCTTTGCCAAGAACTATATGAACTCGCCAAATTTTCAAGAGCTAATCCGCAAACGTTGAAAATTTGCCCGTAAACGAGCGACACCCACGGACGATACTGCGCTGAGTGCGCGTCGTCCGTGGGCGCCGTAATGCTACAGGGGTTTCGAGCTATTTTGTCTCGTCGCCCTCCAGGAAGATTTTTCGGGTCACAAAGTTGTAGACCATGACAAGCGCGGTGGCACAGATCTTGGCGATATTGGCCTCGAGTCCCAGGCCGGCGTTGAGCGCCAGCACGATGCCATCGTTGAGCACCAAACCGATCACGGACAGCACGACAAAGATGATGAACTCGCGGCGGCGGCTCATGCCTTCCTTGTGCGCAAACACGTATTTCATGCTTGCGAGGTAGTTAAAGATGAGTGAGATGATAAAGCCGCTGGTGTTGGCGATTAGGATGTTGAGGCCCAGACCGTAGTGGAGCAGATTCATAATGCCAAAGTCGATAACCGTGGCAATGACACCGACGACGCCAAATTTCATAATCTGCGCAAGGAGCTTTTGCATGGTACCTGCCTTAAGCTGGCGCCGAAGCGCCGCGGGGATGACAAACTTAGCAAGTTTAGCCAATCCCCGCGGGTGGTGCTAGGCGCGCTCCTCGATAGCACCGTTTCTATATGCATCGAGCAGCTGGCGCAGGTCCTGGATCTGGCTGCGAATCTTGGCGCCAGTATCGGTGTCGCTCACCATGCGGCGACGGTCTGCTTGGTCAAAACGGTTGGTCTCGCTCTCGATGTCCACGTTGCGCGTGAGTGCCTCGGCAACCGTCGTAAAGGCCCGGTGCGACTTGAGGCGGCAGCCGCGCGAGCTCGAGATGAGCGTATAGCCGGCGATGCCCGTCTTGGGATGGTAAGCGCGGCAGAAGCCGCCATCGATGACCAGTAGCTTGCCCTCGGCGCGGATGGGCTGCTCACCCTTGGTGGTTTTAACGGGCGTGTGGCCGTTGATGATGTGGCCGGTCGGCGAGCATGCCATGGCCGCGACGCCAAACTCGCGCATGATATCATCGCAGACCGAGGGCGACTTGGTAAGCGTAAAGTACGGGTCCATCGGCTCGACCCAGGTGCTCTTATCGGCGATATAGGCGCGCTCAAAGGTACGCACCAGGCGTCCGCTGGCGGGTGAATTGAAGCCAATCCACAGGTACCACATCCAGTCGAGGGCATCGCGGTCGCCCACGCGCCACGCGCGGCGGGCGATGTGGTCGCAAAAATCGAGATAATCGCGGCCAGCGTGCCAGGTGCCCAGGCAGTTCATGCTGCTGAAGGTGCCGTCTTCGTTGAGTGGAACGCAGCCGTGGAAGAGCAGGTTGCCGTTGGCGACCTTGTACATCGAGCCGTGGGTGTAGAGGAAATCGATATGGCGATGCAGGTGATCGGCGGTGACAAACTCGGACACGAGCTTGTCGATGATGTGCTGCTCCTGAGACGTGAGCGTGTAGGGGTCCGCCGGGTCGACGGTGGGGAAGTCGTTGGTCGTGAGCGGCCACACGCTGCCGTCGGCGAGCGTGACCGTGCCGGTGTCGTGGTCGATCTTGTCGAGTAACAGGCGGTCGGTCATATCGAACTCGGGGTGGCGCTGGATAATCTGGCCTTCGAGCTTAAAGAGCAGCACGTTGATGGCCTTGATCAGCGGGGTGATGGACTCACCGGCGGTGTAGGTGGCATCGGCAAAGGCGACAAGCTCACGCAGCGAGATGCCGTAGTCGTTCTCCAGGATCTCGTAGTTGTCGTAGCGTAGGTTGTTGCGCAACACCGTGGCGATGCAGGCGGGCTCACCGGCCGCAGCGCCCATCCACAGTAGGTCGTGGTTGCCCCACTGGATGTCGAGTGAATGGTAGGTGAGCAGACGGTCCATAATCTTGGCCGCGCCGCCGCCGCGGTCGAAGATGTCGCCCACCAGGTGCAGGTGGTCGACGGCCAGGCGCTTGATGAGCGAGGCGAGCGACTCGATAAAGTCGTCGGCGCTGGCGGTCTCCAGGATGGACTCCACGATGCGCTCGTGATAGCGCACGCGATAGTTGTTCTCGTCCGGGTGCGTGTGCAACAACTCGTCGATGATATAGGCGTAGTCGCGCGGGATGGCCTTACGCACCTTGGAGCGCGTGTAGCGGCTTGAAAGCGAGCGAGCGACCATGATGAGCTGGTCAAGCATCGTCTTGTACCAAGTTGGCGAGTCCTCGCGCTGGCTGCGGACCAGGTCGATCTTCTCGCGCGGGTAGTAGATGAGCGTGCACAGCTCGCCCTTTTCGTCAAAGGAGAGCGTGTCGCCAAAAATTTCGTCGACATGCTCGCGCACGACGCCCGAGCAGTTGTTGAGGATGTGCATAAAGGCTTCGTACTCGCCATGCACGTCGCTCATAAAATGCTCGGTGCCCTTGGGTAGGTTGAGGATGGCCGAGAGGTTGATAATTTCGGTAAACGCGGATTGTTCGGTGGGGAACTGTCTCGACAGCAGGCGCAGATACTTGAAGTCTTGCGGGTTGCGATCGAATGCGACCATGAAACACCTTCCGATGGGGCTGGTAAAACTGATAAACAGCGTCAAACGTTTATCAGTATGCGCCGCTTTTGTTTCGATTTTGCGCCGGCGGCTGAATTGTCGGCTGAACGGTTTGGTAAATCGATTTAGTTGAGGTGGATATGGCGGTTGAGTGGAGACGACAGAAGGTGTTTTCTCAGATATTTATGCGTGGGGCCGGTGGAGACGATGGTGGTAAAGATGTTCGCTATTTTTGGTTCGATTTGGTAAATAGTGGACATATGTACCGTATGTAGGCTCACTGTGCGATAATTTGCGCAGCAATGAGTAAGGAGCCTCATATGAGTGATTTTGTCCTGACCTGTGAATCCGCCGCCGACCGAACCCGTGAGTTCTTTGCGTCGCGCAATATCCCTGTCGTGTGTTTTCATTACGAGATCGACGATGTTGTCCATACGGACGATCTGTATCAGTCGATTACGCCGGACAAGTTTTTTGCCCAGATTGCCGCGGGCGCCATGCCCAAGACGTCTCAGGTGAGCGTGGGTGAGTACAAGGAGTTTTGGGAGCCGTTTGTTGCCGAGGGTAAAGACGTGCTGCACCTGGCGTTGTCGTCGGGTATTTCGGGCACGTATGGATCGGCCTGCGTTGCGGCGTAGATGCTCGCGGATCGCTATCCCCAGGGCGGCAAGGTGCGCGTCATCGATTCGCTGGCGGCGTCTTCGGGCTTTGGCCTGTTGCTGGAATATGCCGCCGACGTGCGCGATAGCGGGGCTTCACTCGACGAGACGGCTGCCTGGATCGAGGAGCACAAACTCAACCTGCACCACTGGTTCTTCTCGACCGATTTGTCGAGCTATCTACGAGGCGGTCGCATTTCGGCTGCGAGTGCGATCATCGGCACGGCGCTTAAGATTTGCCCGCTTATGACAGTCGATTGCGACGGCAAGCTGTCGCCACGTGAGAAGATTCGCACTAAGAAGCGCGCGATTTCCGAGATGGCCAAGACCATGATGGCACACGTGCAGGACGGTGCGGATTATTCGGGTAAGTGCATCATGTCGCACTCGGCGTGCCGCGAGGATGCCGAGGCAGTTGCGGCGCTGATTGAGGAACAGGTTCTGCAGCTTAAAGGCAAGATTGAGATCAATGACATCGGTACTCTGATTGGCTCGCATACCGGACCTGGTACGGTGGCGCTCTTCTTTATGGGCGACAAGCGCGTGGATTAATTTGCCCCATCACGTCGCTGCATGATTGCTCAAACGATAACGGCCCGCCTCACGTTTGTGGGGCGGGCCTTGCTGTTACGATTAGCGTTTCTTTCCGCGGAAGAAGAAGCCGTGCAGTGACGGCTTGAGGCCGCGGTTGGCGCGATGCTCCTCGACGCGCTCGTGGATCGAAGCGACGCGCTCGATGACTTCGTCGGGAATCGGCACATCGGGATTCATGTTCTCGACCTGGCTGACCTCGGCGGCGGCGACCTGGTCGATAATGGGCACATCGTCGCGCGAGATGACAGGTGTGGCTTCTTCCTTCATCTTGCGATAACGCTGCATCATGTCGGTCTGTAGCTGCTGTGCCGAAGGCGGCGTCCAGATGATGGCGTTGGCGCCGGCGGCGATGGTCTCACGGATGCTCTCGGGCGTCTTGCCGCCCGGCGCGATGAGCGGCAGGTTGGGATAGTGCTCGCGCAGTTCACGCAGGACCTGGGGCGTGTTTTTGCCGGCGGCGATGTTGAGAATCTTGGCTCCGGCGCGCACTTTGGCATGCGCATCGTCGTCGCAACGTACGACCGTGGCGATGACGGGGATGTCGGCGATGTTGGTGATGTGCTCGACCATCTCGGCAGTAGCGGGGGAGTTGACCACGCAGCCCGCCGCGCCCTGCATCTCGGAGACGGCTGCCATCTGCACGGAGCGCTTACCGGTCGTAGTTCCGCCGCCCACGCCTACAAAGACCGGGCACTCGGCGACGGTCAGCAGCGCTTGCGTAATGGCGGGCTGCGGCGTGAAAGGGTAGACCGCAAAAACGGCATCGGCGTTGGAGTTGCGGATAACCGCGACATCGGTAGTGTAAATGAGCGACTTGATGCGGCGGCCGAAGAGCGTGAAGCCGCTGGCCTCCTCGATCTCGTCGGGCATGCGAAGAGCAGCCTTGCGCAGACGTCCGTCGATGGGCAGGGGCTCCATGGGGAGCAGTCCGTTGGGGGTCACGGCTACCTGGGGCTCGGTGAACTCGTCTGCGAGCTCGACCTCGGAGAAATCGACCGAGGCGACGATGTCCTCGTGAACCTCGGCGGGTACATCGATGGGAGCTTGGTCGTTTGCCGCGGCAGGCGTGTCGAAGGAGCTGGTGCCGACAAAGGCGTCGACGCGTTCGTTTAGGTCGTTGAGGGTATCCATGGAGGCTCGATTCTATGCGATGGTGGCCGGCGCGATGCAGCCGGAATTGCGAATGCTAAATCGTTTGACGAGTTGATTTTTCCCCGCCGCACCATCCGTTAGACCGAAGGGCGGGAGAACGTGAAGGAGCTGTGGTGGCGAGGATCGAGGTGCTATCTTGAAAGTCCCGTTTAAAAGAGAGGTGACGCGGTATGGAATTGACAGCAATGTTTGGCTCGATTGGCCTGTGCGTGGGCGCAATCGTTGCCGCCGCGGTCATCTACTTTGTGGTCACGGCCATTAAGGGCAAAAGGGCCGAACGCAAGGAGCGCGCGATGCTTAAACAGCATCGCGACCAGCAGGGCAAACGCGCACAGAGATAGCTTGTTGAGTTTTTGATCCGTGCGCTAGCTGCGTTTTCGGATCAGGGCAATGTAGAAGCCCTCAAAATCGCGGCTAGGCGGAATGGTCAGCGTGCCGGGCATACCGTTGGCGATGGCCGAGACATGGCCGGCGGCGATGGCCTCGGTGAGGGCGTTGCACTCGATATGCGGCTCCTCGCCGGCATCCTGGGCGCGACGCGCTTCACTTTCGCTCGGTGTGCCGTCGAGGGGGATAAGCTCGCAATCCATGTGCTTGTCGAGGGCCTCTTGCAGGGCGTCCTCGTTTTCCTGCGGCATGATCGAACAGGTGGAATAGACGAGCGTGCCGCCCGGTTTGAGGGCTCCCATGGCGCGGTCCAGAAGCGCGCGCTGCGAGCGGGCGCACTTGACGAGCAGCTGCTCGGTGAGGCCGCGCAGGCTTTTCTCGTTGCCACTGATGACGGTGCCCGTGCCGGTGCAGGGAGCGTCGAGCAGGATGCGGTCAAAGCGGAAGAACTCGTCGAGCTCGCGTGCGTCGATGCGCATGACGGGCACGTTTTTGGCACCTTGGCGGTGGAGGTTGGACTCAAGCTTTTCGGCGCGGGGAATGCTCATCTCGCAGGCCGTGAGGTGTGCCTGGCCCTGGGTGAGGGCGGCGATCTGCGTCGTCTTGCCGCCAGGGGCTGCGCACATGTCCAGGATGTCCTCGCCTGCCTGGGCGCCCAACACCAAAGGCGGCATCATGGACGACAGGCTCTGTAGGTAGATCTTGCCGTCGCGGTAGATGTCGAGGTCCCATAGGTCGGAAACCTGGGCCTCGGGCAGGATAAAGGCGTCCGGATACCAAGCGACGGGGTTGTGGGCGATGCCGGCGGCACCGAGCGCCGCAGCGATGTCCTCGGCGGTCGCCTTGAGCGTGTTGGCGCGCAGCGTGACCGGGCGTGTGGCCGCGGCGCCGAAGCCCTCGATCATGAGCTCGGCATCGGCGGGCGCATAGGCGCCGGCGACCGTGTCGACCATAAAGCGCGGCAGGTCGGCGGCGCAGGGAAGGGCGGCAAGCTGGTCGGAAAGCTCGGTAGCGGCAAACTGCCTGAGCTTGAGCTCGGGCTTAACCTGCTTTTTCTGCTTACGACGACGCGGCTTGGACATCCGTCTTTCCTTCCCGTCCCAAATTGACTGCTTTCCGGGCACGCCGCTGCTGGCGTGCTTTAGTACTGGCTCTCGTGCTTGCTAAAGAAGTCGAAGCGCGGGGGCAGCGGCTTCACGCGGTGGTCGCCGGGCTTCTCGCCCAGGCTCTCTACGAACTCGTCCGTGGAGGCAAAGATGTTATCCCAGCTAAAGAAGGCGACCGGATCGACGTCGAAGTACTCGCAGATGAGTTCGCAGCCGGCCGGGACGATACCGTGCATCAGGACGGTCGCCACGCGCAGCTCGGTAAAGGCATCAACCAGGGCCTGCGTCATCGCTGCGTTTGCTTCGTCGCCCTCGAGCTTGTTGGCGGCCTTGGAGGCGTCGCTCCAGCGCTTGTTGGCGGCGCGCAGGTAGTCGTCGCACACGGCAAGCGCGCGGTGCGTCTCGAACTTGTACATGGCCTGCTCAAAGGCAAGAGCTGCCTGCTCGGCAGCCTCGACCACGGCGGCAGAGGCGGCACCGGCGGGGATGCAGCCGTTGCGATAGGGGCTCTCGTCGCCTTCCTTGACGGCGACGCCGTAGAAGCAGCTGCGGGCCAGACGGTTGAATACGCCGGTCAAAAGGGCGCTCTCCTTAAGGGCCGGATCGATAACGCGCTTGTCGTCGCAGGCGCGCACCTCGTTGCCGTCCTTGTCCTTGCCGGTCACACGCGTGTCGTATGCCTTGGGGCTAAAGCTCACCGGCTTTTCGGACAGGCCGAGCGACAGCCAGTGCGCGCGCATCTGCTCGCAGGTGTAGTGGTTGAGTAGGTCGTCTGCCGGCGGGGGAGGCGTCTGCGAGGACGAGCTGGCCTTTTTGCCCATGTAGAGCAGGTGGTAGCAGGCGCTGACGGTGCTCTGCGTGAGGTCCCAGCCCAGGGCCTCCCACATGGCGGTCTGCGCGATGCAGTAGAAGTAGATGTTGTCCTGACCGATAAACTGGTAGATCTGTGCGTCGTCCGAGCACCACCAGTCGCGCCAGTCGAGCGAGCTGTGCTGGTAGGTGGGCGCGGGCACCTGTGTGGAGTCGGCAGCGGGCTCGCCCATGAGGGCGGCATCCTGGGCGGCAACGCCCTCGGTCACGCCGGCGGCCTTGGCATCGCGCGCGAGCACGGTACGCGTATAGCTGATGGGCGCCCACAGGCTCTCTGGCCAGCACCAGCAGGTGACGTCGGAAACGCCGTCGACCTGGGGCACCGGAACGCCCCAGTCGATGTTGCCGGTGATGCGGAAAGGCACGAGCGCTTTGCCGCTGCGGAAGCGCACGCCGCCGTTGGCGAGCACCGCATGGGCGTCGTCGCGCTCCTTCCAGCTGGGGAAGGTGACGGTAAAGCTGCTCTTGTTTCCCTCGGGCTCCAGCACGGTGTGCTCGGGCAGCTGGTCCTCGACGGCATCGAAGGCCTCGCGGAACTTGTTTTGGATATAGAGCTGGGCCGGCAGCAGCCACTCCTCCATGGTCTTGGAGACCACGGAACGAACCTGCGGGTTCTGGGCGAGCTTGGCGGTGTAGGTCTTCATAAAGTCGAGGTAGGCCGGCAGGTCGAAGTAGAGGTTGTCGACCGGGCGCAGCTCGGGCACCTCGCCGGTGAGCTGGCTCTTGGGTGCGATGAGCTCCTCGGGCTCAAACTGGTGACCCAGGTCGCACTCGTCGGCATAAGCCTTCTCGGACTTGCAGCCCTGGATGGGGCAGCGGCCGATCACTTGGCGGCCGTTGAGGAACGTGCCGGCCTTGGCGTCGTAGAACTGCAGCGTGGAGCGCTTGGAGATGGTGCCCTGCTCATGCAGGCGCTCGATAATCTCGGCGGTCACTTCGTTGTGAATCTGCGCAGCCGGCTCAAGGCCCGAGCCGCCGTAGATATCGCAGCTGATGTTGTAGTTGTTGAGGGTCGCGGCCTGGCGGGAGTGATTGGACTCGACGTACTCGTTAATGGACTTGTCGTAGCCCTCGTTCTCCTTGAGCTTGCGGTAGCTCTCCATGATGGGCGAGCCGTAGCAGTCGGTGCCCGAGGTGAAGATGACGTTCTCGCGGCCCAGACGGTCGCGCAGGAAGCGGGCGAAGAAGTCGGCAGGGACAAAGACGCCGCCGACGTGGCCAAAGTGAAGGCCCTTGTTGCCGTAGGGCTCGCCGGCGGTAACGATGGCGCGGCGAGGCCAGCTGGGACGGTCGTTCATGGAGTATTTGGATGCCATGGGACTCCTTCGCATATGGTGAGAGCGCGGCCGGGCGCAAGGCCTGGCGACGCGGTGGTCAATTCGTGCATATCGTTCGACATTATCGCACATGCGGACGGGTACGTGGCAGGGGCGCTATCCTAAGATGCTATGAATGAGATTTCCAACATACATGCGTTTGAAGACGAGGATTTTCTGCACGCTTGCTTTGTGTGGGGGATGGTCGTAGTCGGCGTGTTTGCCGTGTGCTTGGTGCCGGTGTTTATGTTGCTGGGTGGGCCTGCAGACTTGGATGCGGCTGACGCGGGCGGCTGGATGGCTGTCGTGGGCTGGATAGTCGGCTTGGCTGCGATCTCAATGGCGTCGTTCGCCGTGCACGAGCTGGTGCACGGTGTGTTTTTTAAGCTGCTGGCGCCTGCGGGCGCGAAGGTGACCTTTGGGGCGAATCGCGAGACGGCGATGATCTATGCCTGCGCCGAGGGCGTTGTGTACTCGCGCCGGCGGTACATGGCGGTTTGCCTGGCGCCGACGGTTGTTGTGACGGCGGCGCTTGCCCTGGGGTTTGCGTTTTCGGGCTATCCGCTGCTGTGCTACCTGGCGGCCGGCTTGCATTTGTCGGGCTGTGTGGGCGACTGGTATTACGTGCGGACCATTTTGCGCGACCGCCGCATTGTCGCCTGCGAGGATACGTCCTTTGGCGTGCGCTTTTTCGGGTGAGGAGATGTCGATGAAGCCGTTGTTGCTGCATGCGTGCTGTGCGCCGTGCTCTCTTGAGCCGGTCCGCCTGCTGCGCGAGGAAGGGTTTGAGCCCACAATCTGCTGGACAAACCCCAATATTCAGCCGCACGATGAATGGCAGCGGCGTTTGGACGAGCTGCGCCGGTGGTGTGCCGATGGCGACATCGAGCTTATCGAGGCGGGGGAGGACCGGGAGCGCTGGGAGGCCGGCGTGGCCCCGCTGGGCGCCGATCGAGCCCGTCGCTGTCGCTCATGCTATGCCCTGCGTCTGGCCGAGGCGTGCCGTGTGGCCCAGGAGCGCGGGTTTGAGTTTGTGGGCACGACGCTCGCCGTCTCGCCGTACCAGTTGTTCGAAACCTGCAATGATGTGTTGGAGCGTCTGGCTGCTGCCCGCGGTCTCACTCCGGTGATTCGCGATTTTCGCACGTATTACCCCGAGGCGACACGTCGTTCGCGCGAGCTGGGCATGTATCGGCAGAACTACTGCGGCTGCCGTTTCTCGGCCGTCGAGGCGGCCATGGACCGCGCCCGCATCCGCGACGAGCGCAAAGCCGCCAAAAAGTAGTTCACTTGGGACGTCAGCCTGCTAGGATGTAGAGCGGACTTTAGCTATATAAGGAGAATCCGACGTGTCTATGCGTACCGATGATTTTGACTATAACCTGCCCGAAGAGCTCATCGCCCAGGCGCCTGCCGAGCCGCGCGACTCCTGCCGCCTGCTGGTGGTTGATCGCAAAGGCTCCGAGACAGGAACGCCGTTAGGGCATGGCGGCACCGTCGAGCACCGCATCTTCCGTGACATCATCGACTATATCGAGCCGGGCGACGTGCTCGTCATCAACCAGACGCGCGTGATGCCGGCCCGTCTTATCGGTCGCAAGACGGGCTCGGGCGGCGTGGTCGAGACGTTGCTGCTCAAGCGCCGCGAGGATGTTGACCCGCTGGGCCATGTTTGGGAGTGCTTGGTCAAGCCGGGTAAGCGCCTGAAGCCCGGTGCTCAGATTGAGTATCGCGCCGGTGGCGCTCATGCGCCCGAGGGGGCTCCCGTGGTGCTGACGGCCGAGGTCGTCGACTTTGTCACCGATAGTCGCGGCGGTCGCCTGGTGCGTTTTGAGCCGGCCGGTTGCAATGCCGCCGGCGAGCCGCGCACGCTTGACGAGGCCATCCATGCTGCCGGTCACGTGCCGCTGCCGCCCTACATTACCGATTACGAGGGCGATCCCGAGAAATATCAGACCGTGTACGCCATGAAGGAGGAGCACTCGGCTGCCGCTCCCACGGCGGGCCTGCATTTTACTCCTGAGCTCATGGCCGCTATCGAGGCCAAGGGTGCCAAGTTTGCCGCCGTCGAGCTCGAGGTGGGCATCGATACCTTCCGCTTGGTGGAGGAGGACGACCCCACGCAGCACGTCATGCACACCGAGCGCTACCACGTGTCGCAGGAGGTTGTCGACGCCGTGCATAAGGCCAAGGCCGAGGGTCATCGTGTGATCGCCGTCGGCACTACCGCGGTGCGCTCGCTCGAGAGCGCGTTTGACACGGACGCGCCGGTGTCCGATCCGGCCGTGACGGCGCGCTATTTTGAAGGCCGCGAGGACGGGGCCGATACGCTTGGCCGCGGTGACATCGTGGTGCGCGAGAACGCCACGACGCAGCTTTACCTCATGCCCGGCTCGACCTATCACGTGGTCGACGCGCTGATCACGAACTTCCATGTGCCGCGCTCCACGCTCATGATGCTCGTGAGCGCGCTTGCCACCCGCGACCAGATCATGGATGCCTACGCCGCTGCCATCGAGGAGCGCTACCGCTTCTTCAGCTTTGGCGACGCGATGCTCATTTGTTAGTTACGCGGTTCTACGAACCGCGTAACTGCTCGACGCTGCGCGGGCCGCATTTGGACAATCTGACGTTCAACTTCAAGGGCGCGACCAGAAGGTCAGCGCCCTTTCGTTTCACGTCACCTTGTCTCAAATGCGGCCCGCTCGCTGTCGTTGCCAAAACATCGGCGTTGCCGTGGTTGTCGCTGTAGTCATTGGGTAGTCATTGGGTAGTCATTGGGTGTTCCTATAGTTTTGTCAACCGTCGGGGCTACTCCCGGTAGGG
>CAMQHB010000022.1:0-24227 GCA_947001545.1 uncultured Collinsella sp. | reverse complement strand
CCGTTGCCGCGCCCCGCAGTGCCCGCTTCCCCCGAGAACAATTATCAGTGCAGGTCACAGCTATATAGATACGCCCGGCACCGTGTATCTAGAGGTTTTCGTTGACAGCCCCCAAGGTTGCATCGTATTATCTTTTTCGTTCGCGGGGGCGGCGGTCCAAAAGACCAAAGGACCTGCGGATACTTGAACGATTGGGAGTTTGCCCGAGTGGTTAATGGGGACGGGCTGTAAACCCGTTGGCTCTGCCTACATAGGTTCGAATCCTATAGCTCCCACCCGTCAAGTGCCTGTATAGCTCAGTCGGTAGAGCACTTCGTTGGTAACGAAGAGGTCACCAGTTCAAGTCTGGTTGCAGGCTCCATCCGGCGGTGTAGCTCAGTTGGTTAGAGCACACGGTTCATACCCGTGGCGTCACTGGTTCGAATCCAGTCACCGCTACCATAGGTAACACGGTGGCTTCTCAATAGTATGTTGAGAGGCCACTATGGTATAAAGGCAAAGTCCCGTCCGGGGACGACCTGTTTAGAGGAGGGCTTTATGGCCAAAGAGAAGTTTGAGCGCACTAAGCCGCATGTTAACATCGGCACCATTGGTCACGTCGACCACGGCAAGACCACGCTGACCGCTGCCATCACCAAGGTTCTCTCCGAGACCGAGGGCTGCAAGGCTGACTTCACTGCGTTCGAGAACATCGACAAGGCTCCCGAGGAGCGCGAGCGCGGCATTACGATCTCCGTCTCCCACGTCGAGTACGAGACTGCTGCCCGTCACTACGCTCACGTTGACTGCCCGGGCCACGCTGACTACGTCAAGAACATGATCTCCGGCGCTGCTCAGATGGACGGCGCTATCCTGGTCATCGCCGCTACCGACGGCCCCATGGCTCAGACCCGCGAGCACATCCTGCTCGCCCGTCAGGTCGGCGTTCCCTACATCGTCGTCTTCCTGAACAAGTGCGACATGGTCGACGATGACGAGCTCATCGACCTCGTCGAGATGGAGACCCGTGAGCTCCTCTCCGAGTACGATTTCCCCGGCGACGACATCCCCGTCATCCGTGGTTCCGCTCTGGGCGCTCTCGAGGGCGACGCCAAGTGGATGGACGCTATCCGCGAGCTCATGAACGCCGTCGACGAGTACATCCCGACGCCTGCTCGTAACAACGACCTCCCGTTCCTGATGGCCGTTGAGGACGTTATGACCATCTCCGGCCGTGGCACCGTTGCTACCGGCCGTGTCGAGCGCGGTGAGCTCAAGCTCAACGAGCCCGTCGAGATCGTCGGCATCAAGGATACCCAGAACACCGTCGTTACCGGTATCGAGATGTTCCGTAAGTCCATGGACTTCTGCGAGGCTGGCGACAACGTCGGTCTGCTGCTCCGCGGCATCAAGCGTGAGGACATCGAGCGCGGCCAGGTTCTCTGCAAGCCTGGTTCGGTTACCCCGCACACCAAGTTCACCGGCGAGATCTACGTTCTGACCAAGGAGGAGGGCGGCCGTCACACCCCGTTCTTCGATGGTTATCGTCCTCAGTTCTACTTCCGTACCACCGACGTTACCGGTACGGTCAAGCTCCCCGAGGGCACCGAGATGGCTATGCCTGGTGACCACATCACCATCGAGGGCGACCTCATCCACCCGATCGCCATGGAGGAGGGCCTGCGCTTCGCTATCCGCGAGGGTGGCCACACCGTCGGTTCGGGCATCGTCTCCACGATCATTGAGTAAATTAGCTCTTTGATATAGCTGACTTAGAGAACCCGGCACTTATATGGGTGCCGGGTTCTTTTCTGCAATGGATATTGAGCCGTTGCTGGTGTCGAGAGGATCGATAATGGTCCTGGATGCACTGTCGATTAGCTCTCGATGGCTTCATTGATGTGTTCCAAATATGAATGGATCCACCGAGAACCAATTGACTCGAGGTTTTCATTGACAGCACTTACATAGAGCTGATAAAGTAACAACTCGTGCCCGTACGGGGCGGAAATGAAAGGTTCAGGATACATGCGTACTCTAGTTACTCTTGCGTGCACTGAGTGCAAGCGCCGCAACTATACGACCACCAAGAACAAGTCGACCATGCCTGATCGTATGGAGATCAAGAAGTATTGCCCCTGGTGCCGTCACCACACGCTGCACAAAGAGACTCGCTAGTCTCTAGTCACATACGCCAGTAGTTCAATTGGTAGAGCATCGGTCTCCAAAACCGAGTGTTGAGGGTTCGAGTCCTTCCTGGCGTGCCAGTCATTATTCCGTAAGCTCCCACTTGGGGGCTTACGGTTTACTCATGTATAAGCGCATTGCGCGGAGGTAACCCAAATGGCCAACAAGAAGAACAAGAAGAAGGCTCAGCAGCCGGCACCTGCCAACAGCGCTGCCGCCAACTCCAAGGTTGAGGCCAAGAAGGCCGTTGCCAAGAAGAACGAGAAGGCTGCGAAGTCCAAGAAGAACGAGAAGCCTGGTTTCTTCGCCCGCACCAAGAAGTATTTCGCTTCGGTCAAGTCCGAGATGAAGCGTGTCACGTGGCCCGATAAGAAGGAGCTCGTGAACTACTCGGTCGTCGTCTGCGCTTCTCTGGTCGTCGTCGGCGTCGTCATCGCTCTGCTCGATGCTGGCTTTGGCGAGGCTCTTGCTCTGTTCTCTGGATTGAGGGGCTAAACCATGTCTAAGCGTTGGTACGTCGTTCACACTTACTCTGGATACGAGAACCGCGTTAAGTCCGATCTCGAGCATCGCATCGAGACCATGGGCATGCAGGATCGTATCTTTGATATCGAGATTCCTATGGAGCGCGTCACCGAGATTAAAGAGGGTGGCAAGCGTGAGACCAAGGATTCCAAGATTTTCCCGGGTTATGTCCTTGTCCGCATGGAGATGGATGATGATGCTTGGACGTGTGTTCGTAACACGCCTGGCGTCACCGGTTTCCTAGGCGGCAACGGCAAGCCCGCTCCGCTTTCCCGCGACGAGTACAACAAGATGACTCGTCGTCCCGGTAAGGGCGATTCGCCCAAGCGCACCTCGGTTGATATTGAGGTCGGTACGTCCGTCCGCGTCACCGATGGCCCGCTTACCGACTTTGATGGCAAGGTCTCCGAGGTTAACACCGAGGCTGGCAAGCTCAAGGTCACGCTGATGATCTTTGGCCGCGAGACGCCGGTCGAGCTCGACTTTAACCAGGTCGCTGTCATCGCTTAAGTTTTCGTCCGTTCGCGCGAGCGTGCTTCTTCTGTGACTGCTCATCTCAGGAGTGCTTCTAACACGTGCGTGCTTACGATATAGCAAGTACTTCACACTCGTGATTCGAAAGGAATGACCATGGCTGAGAAGAAGGTTGCCAACGTCATTAAGCTCCAGATTCCTGCTGGTGCAGCAAACCCTGCTCCTCCCGTCGGCCCCGCCCTGGGCGCTGCTGGCGTGAACATCATGCAGTTCTGCCAGGCCTTTAACGCCGAGACGCAGGACAAGAAGGGTGACATCATCCCCGTTGAGATCTCTGTCTACGAGGACAAGTCCTTCTCCTTCATCACCAAGACCCCGCCGGCGGCTCACCTTATCAAGAAGGAGCTGAACCTCAAGTCTGGTTCCGCTAAGCCCCAGGCTGACAAGGTTGGTCAGCTCTCCCAGGAGCAGCTCACCAAGATCGCCGAGATCAAGATGCCGGACCTCAATGCCAACGACATTGACGCCGCCAAGAAGATCATCGCCGGTACCGCCCGTTCCATGGGCGTCACCATCGCTGAGTAACGATTTCTTATGGTAACGGCGGGTGCTCCGACCGGGGCGCCCGTTATATGTGTGCAATAGGGCACACGATACGATGTGGGAGGGCTCACGCCCGTTTAACCACAGGAGGTAATGCACATGGCTAAGCATGGTAAGAGCTATAACGCCGCTGCCGAGAAGATCGACCGCGCCACGCTCTACACCCCCCTTCAGGCTGCCAAGCTCATCAAGGAGCTCGACACCGCCAAGTTCGACGAGACCGTCGAGGCCCACTTCCGTCTGGGCATCGATACTCGTAAGGCTGACCAGAACATCCGTGGTTCCATCTCTCTGCCCCACGGCACCGGCAAGACCGTTCGTGTTGCCGTCTTCGCCGAGGGCGAGAAGGCTCGCGAGGCCGAGGCTGCCGGCGCCGACATCATCGGTTCCGACGAGCTCGTCGCCCAGATCCAGAAGGGCGAGATCAACTTCGACGCCGCTATCGCTACGCCGAACATGATGGCCAAGGTTGGCCGCATCGGTAAGATCCTTGGTCCCCGTGGCCTCATGCCGAACCCCAAGCTCGGCACCGTGACTATGGACGTCGCCAAGATGGTCTCCGAGCTCAAGGCCGGCCGCGTTGAGTACCGCGCCGACCGCTACGGCATCTGCCACGTGCCCCTGGGCAAGAAGTCCTTCTCTGAGCAGCAGCTCGTCGAGAACTACGCTGCCCTGTACACCGAGATTCTGCGCGTCAAGCCCTCTTCTGCTAAGGGCAAGTACGTCAAGTCCATCTCCGTGTCTTCCACCATGGGCCCTGGCGTCAAGGTCGATCCCGCTGTCCAGCGTGACTTCCTGGCTGAGTAACTGCTAGTTACTGCCTGAGCAAAGCAAGCATTGCTAAAGAAACCCGGTTCCGTCTCGTGTGGGACCGGGTTTCTTGCTATCGCGTGCCAAAACCACCTCAAAGGGGACAGCGTCCCCTTTGAGGTGGTTACCAGGGTGTTCTGGCTGTTGAGGACTCGATAGCATCGTGGCGTTTGAGCTCGCGGCGCATGGTTTGTGAGTTGAGCCAAGCTGCTTGCCAGCCGCGGATGGGGTAGTGCGTCTGGTCGAGCTCAAACTGCGTATAGCCGCAGGCGTTGATGATCGTCGTTCCACACACATGCTGACGCTCGCGCTGAAAATCGCAACCGTAGCTTTGGTGCACATGCCCGTGCACCATGTAGTCGGGATTCCAGGATTCGAGTGCTGTGTTAAAACACTCGAATCCTCGATGCGGCAGATCGTCCAGATCACCCATACCGGCGGCGGGTGCATGGGTAAGCAGAATGTCGCACCCGCCGACCATCCTAACCTTACGCGACAGCTTACGCATGCGCTTGGACATCTCGCGTTCGGTGTACATGTTGGCGCCGTCGCGATAACGCATGGACCCGCCAAGGCCCGCAATGCGGACGCCGCGATACACGTAAACGGAGTCTTCGATACAGATACAGCCGCCTGGTGCATGACGCGCGTAGCGGTCATCGTGATTGCCGCGAACGTAGATGAGCGGTTTGTTGATGACCGTAACCAAAAACTCAAGATAGTCCGGGTCCAGATCGCCGGCGGATAAAATCAGGTCGACTCCCTCAAAGCGTTCCTTGCGAAAGCACTCCCAAAGGCATCGTTCTTCGGTATCGGCTATGGCAAGGATTTTCATAGGGCAGGGACTTTCGGCTCATCGTCGAGCTGCGGAATGGTGCCTACCACGTTGTCCGCCAGCCAATTCATCTCGACAATCTGCGTGCTCGGCAGCGGAGGGAAGCCTTCGATCTGTACCACGCCGTTCTGGCTGTGGAGCTCGCCGCCAAAGGGGTTGATGGATCCCACAACAATGCCGTTGCGGAGCAACTGCACGAGTTTGCGCGTTTGGTAGGGTAGGCCCGGAGCGTAACGGATGTCGATAACGCCGGAGCTCATGCCATACCAGTAGTTGACAGCGCGCACTTGGTTGTCGTCGCTGGTCTCGTCCCACGTGCCGTGAAGAAGGCTGCGAACGATGAGCTCGTAGTAACGGCCCCAGTTCCATACGGGCATGGCGATGCCGGTGACTTTGCCGTCGACCAAGCGGTGAAGCCCGTAGGCCGTTGGGTCTTCGAGCGACTTTGACATGTCAGCGCCGGTCATGACGCTTACGCCTTCGCGGCACATGGCTTCGGCAAGACCACCGGCGGGAACATCGCCCCAGGTGAGGATGACCTGCGCGCGCGGGTCGAGCAGCGAGGCGCCAATCGCAAAGGCGTTGATCTCGCTGAGTGCGCCCGAGGCGAAGACCGACGCGTGGTAACCGATGCGGTGGTTGTCCGCCATGCTGGCCGCAAGGGCGCCCAGCAGAAACTTGGCCTCGTACATCTTGCCAAAGTACGAACGGACGCTTTGATGGGGAAGGCCGATAGAGCAGTTGAGGAACCGAACCCGGGGATACTCAACGGCAGCCCTGAGCGTGTATTCCATCAGGCGGTGCGAGGTCGAGAAGATGACGTTTGCTCCATGTTTGACAGCCGTTTCCACGGCGGCGTAGAACACATCCGGATCGTGACAGTCCTCGAACGCCTCGGTGCGCACGATACCGCCAAAGTGCTCATCGAGATACTGACGCCCTTGGTCGTGCAGGCTGTCCCAGCTCGACGTCGCACAGGGGAACTCATGGATAAAGGCGATGCGCAGGGGGTTGGCCGTCGAGTAGACGGTCTTGCCCATAAAGAAGTTGAGCACGCCAGAGGTGGACTTGGCGGGCGTCTCCTCCTCGTCGACGCTCGGTGCTTCGACAAGATCGACCTTGTCCTCGTCATTTTTGCCGGCAATAACCAGCTCGCGCCAGATCTTGCACAGGCGGTTTACGACGATATCCGTCGGCGTATCCAGCAGGCGGTCCTGGTTGTACACATTGAGGTAGACGAGCATGGCGTCGGCGGGCGTAATGTCCAGGTGGTCGCCGCCTGCGCGAAGGTAGGCGCGCTTAAAGAGCAGGAAGGTGTGGCGCAGGTAGTCGACCTTTTTCTGCGGCCATTTTTCGATAAGGTTCTGACCGAGCATCTTGGCGAGCGTCTCGTAGCTTCCCTCACGCGAGAACTCGATCTCGTATAGGGGGCAGACGCGCCAAAACGCGCAGAACTCGCCGTACAGGCGGCTTTCGACGGAATCCCATGTGCCGGGGTAGAGACGGGTGACCTTGGCCGAAACCGTCGGAGCGTCCAGGAATTTGAGGACACTGACGCGTTTGTTGCCTTCCTGGACATAGAACCGATGCATGAACTCGGTGACGATGATGGGGTCGCGATAACCCTCGGTTACCTGGATGTCGTAGAGGTTGGACCACTTGCGGGCGAACTCGGTGCCAAACGGCAGCAGGGGCATAAAGTTGCATGAAAAGGCGGACTGACGGCCCTTGGTAACCGTACCGACGACCATTTCGAGCGGAATGTCTCTCAGGCCGACATTCTCTCGCTGGCCTAAGGGGAGCTGGGCAACCAAGCTATCGAGGTCCGTGAGGTACGGATACTCGCTTTGACTAATGGCGCGTCGACGTCCTTGCTCGCCGCGCTTGCGTGCTTGACGGTAGGCCTCTTCCATGATGTTGCTCCCTTAGTCGTTTAAACAACTATATGAACCATGGTACCACGAATGAAAACCACAACAAAGGTGCCTGTCCCCTTTGTGGTGGTTTAGGCAATGATGGGGGCGATGGCGCGGATGCAGGCGTCGGCAGCGGTGAAAGTGGTGCTGTCGTCGCTGACGATAAAGATGATCTTGCCCTTAATGCCAAAGTCGCCGATTTCGCTAAAGAGCACATACGGCTCCTTGTCAAAGCCCGAGATGGGAAGCACGGCGGCCTTGGTGGCGCTGGTCAGCTCGTCTGCCAGCGCGTCGAGCGAGGCCCACTTGGACGTGTCCTTTACGGCAACGGGCACAGCCACGCGCCCAAAGGGCATCAAATGCACGAGCGTGTTCTTGGAGATGTTGGAGTTGGGGACGATGATGGTCTGCCCGCAGGCATCTTCGATGGTCGTGTGGCGCCAGGTGATGTCCTGGACCACGCCTGATACACCACCGACCTCGATGTTGTCGCCAGGCTTGATGATGCCCATAAAGGTCACCTGCATGCCGCCGATAAGGTTTGAGAGCGTGTCCTGAAAGCCCAGGGAGATGGCGATGCCGCCGACGCCAAGAGCGGCGACGAGCGCGTTTGCGTTAATGCCAAAGCAGTTGTCGAGGATAAAGCTGCCGCCGATCATCCAGATGACGGCGCGAGCGATGTTGATGAAGATGCTCGATGCTGGAAGCGGGTTATCGTCGCGGTTGAGTAGGTGGCGCAGCGTCTTGGAAACGACTTTGGTGGCGATTGCCGTGCCTATTGCCAAGATGCCGGCCCAGATGATGTTGTGGACCCACCGTTGCTCAAAGAAATGAAGAATCGGCTCAAACAATTCCATGTAGGGAAAACCTCCTAATGATCATTCAACCATGATACCCACCAAAAAGCCCGTCCGATCACATCGGACGGGCCGATAACTTGAGATGGGGCGGTCGCGGTGGCGTAAGCTGGGGCGCCGGCGAGCACGCCGGTAAGGAGTGCGGCGGTCAAGCAAGACGGGGAAGAGGTCTTTTCATGGCAGTTTCCTTAGTCCTTAGCCAGAATGTCTGGTTGAATATCGGATTATCGACATAATATGCGAAAACCGCCGCAAGGGCGCTTGTCCCTTAGCGGCGGTTTTGACGTTTGCGCAGATAAAACCTGCCAAAATAAACCTGTCCCTTTTTGGTAGGTTTAGCTTAGCAGCATGCGGTCGTTGGCGAGCTCGCCGCCCGAGACCTCCTCGAATTTCTGCAGCAGGTCGGCCACGGTGAGCGACTTCTTCTCATCGCCCGCCACGTCGTAGATCACATGGCCCTCGTGCATCATGATCAGACGGTTGCCCAGACGGATGGCGTCGTTCATGTTGTGCGTGACCATGAGCGTGGTCAGGTGGTTCTCGTCGACGATCTCCTCGGTCAGGTTGAGCACCTTAGAGGCCGTCTTGGGGTCGAGGGCCGCAGTGTGCTCGTCGAGCAGCAGCAGGCGCGGCCTGGTGAGCGTGGCCATCAGCAGGGTGAGTGCCTGGCGCTGGCCGCCCGAGAGCAGGCCGACCTTGGCGTTGAGGCGTGTGTCCAGACCAAGGTCCAGGCGCTTGAGCAGCTCAACGTACTCGTCCTTCTCGGCCTTGGTAACGCCCCACGAAAGGCCGCGACGCTGGCCGCGACGCTTGGCGAGGGCCAGGTTCTCGGCGATCTGCATGTCGGCAGCGGTACCGCGCATGGGGTCCTGAAACACGCGGCCCAGGTACTTGGCGCGCTGCGACTCGCTCAGGCGCGAGATATCGGTGCCGTCGAGCTCAATAACGCCCGAATCGAGCGGGTACACGCCGGCGATCATGTTGAGCAGCGTGGACTTGCCGGCGCCATTGCCGCCGATCACGGTTACAAAGTCGCCGTCATTCAGGGTGAGGTCGACGCCGGTGAGCGCGCGCTTCTCGGTGACGGTGCCCTTGTTAAAGGTCTTCTTGACGTGCGAGAGCTTAAGCATCTGCCTCATCCCCCTTCGTGTAGGAGCTGCGGAGCTTATAGCGCTCCCAAACCACGGGCACGCACAGGGCCACGGCGACGATCACGGCGGAGAGCAGCTTCATGTCGTTGGCGTCCATGCCCAACTGCAGCACGATGGCGCGGATAAGGAAGTACACCACGGAGCCAAAGACGGCGGAGGCAAGACGGACGCTAAACTGCGTGAGGCCGCCGGGAAGCAGACGGCCGAGCACCTCGCCGATAACAATGGCGGCAAGACCGATAACGATGGCACCGGTGCCCATACCAATGTCGGCATACTTTTGGCTCTGGCAGATGAGCGCGCCCGAAAGGCCGATGAGGGCGTTGGAGAGCACGAGGGCGATCATCTTGGTGGAGTTGGTGTTGACGCCCAGAGCGCGGATCATGTACTCGTTGTTGCCGGTGGCGCGCAGCGCCGAGCCGATCTCGGTGCCAAAGAACCAATACAGGATGGCAACGATAGCCACGGCGAGCAGGATGCCCAAGATGATGGCAACGGTGGACTGCGGCAGACCGGTCATATTGCTGACGGCCGAGAACACGGTGCCCTTGGCAAGAATGGGCGTATTGGACTTGCCCATGATACGCAGGTTAATGGACCACAGGCTGATCTGGGTGAGGATTCCGGCGAGGATCGCGGGAATCTCAAAGACGGTGGTCAAAATGCCCGTGACGGCACCCGCGATGGCGCCGGCGCACATACCGGCCAGCACGGCGAACAGCGGGTCGACGTTGTTATTGACGATGAGCACAGCGCAGACGCAGCCGCCGAGGGCAAAGCTGCCGTCGCAGGTCATATCGGGAATGTCGAGCAGGCGGAACGTGATAAACACGCCAAGCACCATAATGCCCCAGAGGACGCCCTGCGAAACGGCGCCCTGCAATGCAATGAGCATGCTTCATACCTCCTAGGATAGGGTGGACACGTGATTCACCATAATAGCGGTAACAATGCATAGAAGAGTTACGGACAGACGTTTTGTTTTACCTGAAACAAGCAGGGCGGACGCCGGTCTACAGCGCCCGCCCCTGTGGCTCAGATATTGAATAACGCGGCTAAAGCGCGAGCACGGGCTCTAGACGCATGCCGCGTATGGCATTACGCGTCCAGGGCGGAAAGGTCGATGCCCAGGGCCTCGGCCATTTCGTCGTTCTTGACGACGACCAGGTCCTTGCTCGAGAGGTGCTTGATCGGCATATCCTCGGGCTTGGCCTCGCCCTTCAGGATCTTAACGGCCATCTCGCCCGCGGCGTAGCCCAGGTCCTCATAGTTGATGGAGAGGGTAAACAGGCCGCCGGCCATGCACATACCCTCCTCGCCAGTCACGAAGGGAAGCTTGTTTTCCTTGCAGATCTGGCCGACCTGCGAGGCACCCGCGGCGATGGTGTTGTCGGTGGGGGAGTACAGCGCGTCGACCTTGCCCACGGCAGACTCGACGACGGACTGAATCTCGTTGGAGCTCGAGACGGTGAAGTCAGTGTACTCGAGGCCCAGCTTGTCGAGCTCCTTCTTGGCGGCCTTGATCTGGACGTCGGAGTTGGACTCGGCGGTGCAGTAGAGCAGGCCGACCTTTTTAACGTCGGGCAGGACCTTCTGCATCATCTCGAGCTGCTCGGCGACCGGGGTGAGGTCGGAAGCGCCCGTGACGTTGGTGCCGGGCTTGTCGTTGTCCTGGACCAGGCCGGAGGCGGCGTAGTCGGTGATGGCGCAGCCCACGATGGGGATATCGGCCGTGGCGCCGGCGGCAGCCTGCGCGGCGGGCGTGGCGATGGCATAAATCAGGTTGACGTTGTCGCCCACAAACTTGTCGGCAATGGACTTACACGTGGACTGGTCGTTCTGGGCGTTCTTCTGGTCGATCTTGACCTTAAGGCCGCTCTCCTTGATGGCCTTGACAAAGCCGTCGTTGGCGGCATCGAGTGCGGAGTGCTCGGTGAGCTGCAGAACGCCGATGGTGTAGTCGGAACCGGAGGCAGCAGAGCCGGAGCCAGAGTTGCCGCCGCATCCGGCGAGCGGGGCGAGCGCGAGCAGGCCGGCGGAGACCAGAAGGCTCCTGCGGCTGATGGTGATGTCCTTCATATCATTACCCCCAGTATAAAAATGGCCGGAAACACTGCACTGGGACAAAGTGCAAGTGGAACTATAGTAGCGCTGATGTCCATTTTTACAACAGCCTGGCGGGTTTTTTAATACAGAATCGGATGGGCGGTACGGGTAGTCGAATGGGCGGCGGAGGGTCTTATGCGGCGGAGGAGGCGTCGTCCTCGTCTAGGGCGGCGAAGAGCTTCTTGCCGTCGAGGAGACGTGTGGTGACGTTTCTCATTCGGCCAATCTCTACGGTACGCAACGTGTCATCGGCGCCTCGGGCGTCGTAGACCGTTCCCAGCAGATACGAGATGCCATCGCGCTGCCTGATGGCAAAGGGACGGAGTGTCATCCGTGCTGCTTCGGTTTCGCCACGCGTCGTGACGCTCGAAATATCAAAACTCACCGTGGTTCCGTGGTCGATGGCCTGCTCGACGAGCTCGCACGTGTCGATGCGCTTGATGGGCGTGCGTGTTGCCTTGGTAGCCTTGCTGCCTGCGCTTGGAGCGGGTTCGGGTGTATCGAGGTAGCCGCGAACGTCGGCGCTCGCCATGGCAACTAAGTGCTGCGCCATGCTCTTGCGGATAGCGATAGGCGTGGAGCGGTTGCGCATGACCATACCGTGGAGCCGGATGATCTCTTCATCGGTGAGCGGGCGGGTAAGAAGTTTGTAGCCCACGCCGCGTTTGTATTCAATTTCGTATCCGGCATGGCGAAGCGCGGAGATGGCGGTGTAGATGCTGCGCCGCGCCGCCGAGATGGGCATGCGGGCGGGGTCGTCGGGATGGGCGAGGCGCCGGATCAGCTCATCGGAAAGCATGGCCTTGTCTTCGCCGGTGTTTTCGCTCAAGAGCTGCAGGATACGAACGGCGCGATAGGCTGCCATCGAGGCGGCGCCCCTCGTCGTGGTGTCGTAGGTTTCAACAGCGGCTTCGGTCATGGTGCCCACGTCCTTTCCGTTTTGGGTGGCGACGGTATGGAGCCTAGGACGCGGGGCTTTCCCAGGGGCGCAGGGCGCTCTGGGCGGTCGGTAGTCGTCGGCAAACGGCGGGTCGAGTTTTCAACAGCCCTGCTCAACTGACCAAAAACTTGCCAAAAGCTTGACGGATGCTGTTGAAAAAAGCGTCTCTCGACCGATGTCGAGAGACGCTTGTGCGATGAGCGTTGGCGTGTGGCGACGCGAGCTAGCGTTCGACGATTAGAAGTCGGCGTTGCCCACGGTGCGCGGGTGCGGCAGGACGTCGCGGATGTTGCCCACGCCGGTCAGATACATGACCAAGCGCTCGAAGCCCAGACCGTAGCCGGCGTGCTTGCAGGAACCGTAGCGGCGCAGGTCAAGGTAGTACTTGTACTGCTCGGGATTCATACCCAGGTCCTTGATGCGGGCCTCGAGCAGATCCAGGCGCTCCTCGCGCTGGGAGCCACCGATGATCTCGCCGATGCCCGGCACCAGGCAGTCGGCGGCGGCGACGGTCTTGCCGTCCTCGTTCATGCGCATGTAGAACGCCTTGATCTCGGCCGGGTAGTCGGTCACGAAGGTCGGGCGCTTAAAGTGCTCCTCGGTCAGGAAACGCTCGTGCTCGGTTTGCAGGTCGATGCCCCAGCTCACGGGATAGTCAAACTTGTGACCGGCGGCGACGGCCTGCTCCAGGATCTCGACGGCCTCGGTGTAGGTAACGCGGGCAAAGTCGGAGTTGGCGACATGGTCCAGGCGCTCGAGCAGACCCTTGTCCACAAACTTGTTGAGCATATTGAGCTCGTCGGGGCAGGTTGCCATGACGTCCTTAAGGACGTACTTGAGCATGGCCTCGGCGTTATCCATGTAGTCGTTAAGGTCGGCAAAGGCCATCTCGGGCTCGATCATCCAAAACTCGGCGGCGTGGCGCGTGGTGTTGGAGTTCTCGGCACGGAAGGTGGGGCCAAAGGTGTACACGTCGCCAAAGGCCATGGCAAAGTTCTCGGCATTGAGCTGGCCGGACACGGTGAGGCTTGCATGCTTGCCAAAGAAGTCCTGGCTCCAGTCGACCTCGCCGGACTCGGTGAGGGGCGGATTTTTGGGGTCGAGCGTGGTCACGCGGAACATCTCGCCGGCGCCCTCGCAGTCACTCGTGGTGATGATGGGGGTGTTGACGTAGACAAAGCCCTGCTCCTGGAAGAAGCGGTGGATGGCGGCAGCCGCGACAGAGCGGATGCGGAACACGGCGCGGAACAGGTTGGTGCGCGGACGCAGGTGCTGCTGGGTGCGCAGGAACTCGACGGTTGCGCGCTTCTTCTGCAGCGGGTAATCCGGGGCGCTCGTGCCCTCGACCTCGATGGAGGTGGCAGAAAGCTCGAAAGGCTGGGGCGCATCGGGGGTCAGCTTGGCGGTGCCGGTGCAAATGAGTGCGGCCGAGACGTTTTGATGGGCGATCTCGTCGTAGTTGTCGAGTGCCTCGCGGTTCATGACGACCTGCAGGTCGCGGAAGCAGCTGCCGTCGTTGAGCGTAACAAAGCCAAAGTTCTTCATGTCGCGGACGGACTTGACCCAGCCGGCGACGGTGACGGTCTGGCCGCCGAGCGACTCGGCATCGGCATAGAGCTGCGCGATTTTGGTGCGGTTCACGTATCCTCCCATAACGGTTGAATGATAGTTATCCATACAGTTCGATATTTTAGCAGCTCGGCTCATTTGGGCTATACAGATAAGGCATTGGCGGGATGGTTTTTCAAACGAAAAGCGCCCGCGGCCTAATGGTCGTGGGCGCTTGACGAGGTGCCTTTTGGCTGTGTGGCGCGGGGCCTGGCTACTTGGTCTTGGCAACCAGCAGCGGGTCGCCAAGCTTGACGAGCGGGTTGCCGCCGATAAGCGTTCCAGACTCGCCGACATGGTCGATGCTCTTAAGACGATCGAGCTCGGAGACGATGACGGTCACGATGTCCTCGTGACCAGCGGCCTTAATGGCCTCGCGGTCGAAGCTGATGAGCGGCTGGCCTGCCTTGACCACATCGCCCATCTCGACAAAGCGGGCAAAACCCTTGCCGTTCATTTCCACGGTGCCCAGGCCAACATGGATGAACACGCGCAGGCCGTCCTCGGTAATCATGCCGATGGAGTGGTTGGTGACAGTGGTGGCACCGATGCGGCCGTTGGCGGGCGCATAGATGGTGCCGGTAATGGGCTCGATGCCATAGCCCTGGCCAAGCATGCCCGAGGCGATCGTCTCGTCGGGAACCTCGTTCAGGTTGACGAGCACGCCGTTGACGGGGGCATAGATGACGCCTTCGCGGGTAGCGAAGCTTGCTGCGGGCGGAACGGACGCCTCGCCGGTCGAGGTGAAGGTGGACTTAAGCGAATCGAGCAGACCCATAGTTGCCTCCAACTTAAATAGGCGCATATCGCGCGTTTGGTTTGCCGGAAACGTTTCATATGTGTTTCGCGGCTTGGTCAACGCCCCTATTCTACGCTGCTCAAAGATACCTCTGAGCTGGGATTATGTGATATATCAGTTGAAGGGAAACTCATTGCCGGAGTGTTTCTGCGCCACGGGTTCAAGTGGGGTACGCTTGAAGGCAAAAAACAAGGGCGCTTAATTTGCGCGAAGGGAGCACATATGATTGTCGAGAACCATGCGCTGTGGGGCGAGGAGCCGACCGAGGAATATCCGGCGACCTTTACGTATTTGGGTGCCGAGCCGCTGCCCGATAAACCGAATGGCCGCCGCCCTGCCGTGATTATCTGCGGCGGAGGTGCGTTTACGCATATCGCTCCGCATGAGCAGGATCCCGTGGCGTTTGCGTTTTTGGATCACGGCTACCAGGCCTTTGTGCTCAACTATGTCACGAGTTCTACGGGTGACGTGAGCTTTCCGCACCCCCAGGCAGATCTTGCCAAGATGGTCGCCACGGTGCGCGCCAACGCTGACGAGTGGCATGTCGATCCCAAGCGCGTGTGCGTCGTGGGCTTTTCTGCTGGCGGCATGATTTGCGCTTCGCTGGCAACACAGTGGAAGACCGGCCCCTTCGCGGCACTTGCCGGGGCGCGTCCGGACGACATTCGTCCCGATGCCGTGGTGCTGGGCTATCCATTGCTCGACTTTGCCTATGTGCGCGACATGCAGACGCGCGATCCGCGCATTGACTTGCGCGTGCCCAAGACGGGCGGCAAGACGGGACGCGATTTGCTCAACGACTACCTGTCGATGGTGACGGGCGGCGAGGCAACTGACGAGCATCTGGCCGACATCTGCCCCACCACGCATGTTTCGCGCCAGATGCCACCGACCTTTGTGTGGGGCGTGTCCGACGACAAGACGGCGCCGATCGCGCAGGTCTACCCGTTTGCGCAGCGCATGGCCGAGGAGGGCGTTGCATGCGAGATGCACGTCTTCGACCAGGGTGGTCACGGCCTTTCGCTCGGCAACGCCAACACCGCGGTCGACAACGAGGACAAGCAGGTGGCGGTCCGCCCTTGGATTCGCCTAGCCTTCCGCTTCCTGGAGCGCCATCTGTAAGAGGACGGGCATCCCAGCCCTTCAATAACTTGCGGTGAAATAGTTCCGATCTGGGGCATCAACCAGCCCATCCAGGAACTATTCCACCGCAACTTTGTTTTTGATGCCCCGCCCGGAAACTGCGTCCCAGTTTTGCCTTTCAAGGTGGGACACGGTTTCCCATAGGGCCTCGACTGGGAAAGTGCGTCCCGTTTCGAGTGGGGATTCCGGGATGCATTTTCCGTAAGAGGCCTGTTTGGGAAACCATATCCCGTTTCGAGCCAGAATTCTGGGATGTAGTTTCCCCGAGAGGCCTCATCGGGAAACTATGGCCCTGAACTCTCCTGCCTGTCCCCATTGCGCCAATCTGCTGATTGAACGTCATTGTGTGTTCACGCTATCATGTAAGCTTAAAATTGGTTAGCCATGGCAAACGGTTAGCCATGGTGAACATAAATGCAACGCCCTGTGGGCGCCGGGGGAGGAACACGGACGTGAGGCTCGATACACTCGAGATTGGAAAGGACGCCGTTGTCGCATCGGTGGCATCGGACGATCAGGCACTCCGACAGCATATTTTGGACATGGGTCTAACGCCGGGCACCGAAGTCACCATGATGAAGTATGCCCCCATGGGCGACCCGCTCGAGATTCGCCTGCGTGGCTACGAGTTGACACTGCGTAAGGACGATGCCGCTCGCATCGAGCTCGTGGGTATTCACGACACCGATACGGGTCCGCGCGCTAACGCCGCAATCGGCACGACGGAGCATCCGGCCCTGGGCGAGGGGACGTATTCGCCCCGTGCGGCAAAGACGGCCGTGCCCGAGGGCGCGCCGCTGCACTTTGCCCTCGCCGGCAACCAAAACTGCGGCAAGACCACGTTATTCAACCAGCTGACGGGCTCCAACCAGCACGTCGGTAACTTTCCCGGTGTGACGGTCGACCGCAAAGATGGCACCATCCGCAACCATCCCGAGGCGAGCGTTACCGACCTGCCCGGCATTTACTCCCTGTCGCCGTACACAGGCGAGGAGGTCGTGAGCCGTCAGTTCATCCTCGACGAGCGTCCGGACGCCATCATCGACATCATTGACGCCACCAACATCGAGCGTAACCTGTACCTGACACTGCAGCTTATGGAGCTCGATCGCCCCATGGTCATCGCGCTCAACATGATGGACGAGGTGACCGCCAACGGCGGCGCCGTGGACGTCAACTTGCTCGAGAGCCTGATGGGCGTGCCTGTTGTCCCCATTAGCGCTGCCCGCAACGAGGGCATCGGCGAGCTGGTGGACCACGCCCTGCACGTGGCGCGGTTCCGCGAGCGCCCTGGTCGCCTGGACTTTTGCGCGCCCGACAGTCCGGACGGTGGTGCGCTGCATCGCTGCATCCACGGTATTGCTAACCTGATCGAGGACCATGCCGTGACGGCGCACATCCCGGTGCGCTTTGCGGCGACCAAGCTGGTCGAGGGCGATGAGCTGGTAACCGAGGCGCTTCACCTGGATCGCAATGAGCTCGACGGTATCGAGCACATCATTACCCAGATGGAGGGCGAGGCCGGCACCGACCGCCTATCTGCGCTGGCCGATATGCGTTTTAGCTTTATCGGCGACGTGTGCGGGCGTTGCGTCGTCAAGCCGCACGAGAGCCGCGAGCACGTGCGCTCCGTCAAGATTGACCGCATCCTGACAGGTCGTTACACAGCCATTCCGGCGTTTCTGGTGATCATGGGCCTCGTCTTTTGGCTGACGTTTGGCGTGATCGGCGCGGCGTTGCAGGGACTCATGGAGGACGGTATCGCTGCCATCATCGCCTCGGCCAATGCGGGCCTCAAGGCGTTCGGTACCAACGACGTGGTGCGCTCGCTGGCTGTCGACGGCGTGCTTACGGGCGTGGGCAGTGTGCTGACCTTCCTGCCGATTATCGTCGTGCTCTTTTTGTTCCTCTCCATTCTGGAAGACTCCGGATACATGGCGCGCGTGGCCTTTGTCATGGATAAGGTGTTGCGTCGCTTTGGCCTGTCGGGCCGTAGCTTTGTGCCCATGCTCGTCGGTTTTGGCTGCACCGTGCCGGCTATCATGTCGACCCGTACGCTCCCATCCGAGCACGACCGCAAGATGACGGTCATGCTCACGCCGTTTATGAGCTGCTCAGCCAAGTTGCCGGTTTACGGCTTGCTGTGCGGGGCGTTTTTCCCGCAGGCGACGGTTCCTGCCATGGTCTCACTCTATCTGATCGGTATCGTGGTCGGCTGCATCGCGGCTTTGGTGCTCAACCGCACGGCATTTAAGGGCGACCCGGTGCCGTTTATCATGGAGCTCCCCAATTACCGCCTGCCGAGCGTCAAGACGACGGTGATGCTGGCATGGGATAAGGCCAGGGACTTCATCACCAAGGCCTTTACCATTATATTTGCCGCTACGGTGGTCATCTGGTTCCTGCAGACGTTCGATATCCGCTTTAACGTGGTCGCCGACCAGTCGCAAAGCCTGCTTGCGGGCCTCGGCAGCGTCATCGCGCCGGTGTTGGCCCCGCTCGGTTTTGGCGACTGGCGCGCCTCGACGGCGCTCGTCACGGGGCTCATTGCCAAGGAGAGCGTCATCTCGACGCTCACGGTGCTTTTGGGCGCAACCTCCCCCGCGGTACTGTCAGCCATGTTTTCGCCGTTTACCGCTTACGTGTTCCTGGTCTTTACGCTGCTGTACCCGCCCTGTGTGGCAGCCATCGGCGCCGTCAAGAGCGAGTTGGGCGCGCGCTATGCCGTGGCCGTATTCGCGTTTCAGGTGACGGTCGCCTGGATCGTGGCGTTTGTCGTGCATTCGGCGGGCATATTGCTGGGGTTGGCTTAGTTATTTATTGACGGCGCAACCTCTGTGTATTGAGTTGATTGCGGCCCTGCATCTGTACTGACGGATGCGGGGCCGTTGCTATATAATCGCCCACCGCCCAAGACAATCGGAGAGGTTTCCTACATGACTCAGGCAAGACAAGATGGCATCTCGCTCAAGCAGTGGCTCCCGCTCGTCGGGCTCACCTGCTGTGCGTTCGTGTTCAACACGTCGGAGTTTATGCCCATCGGCCTTTTGACTGATATTGCCGCGTCGTTCTCGCTCACCGAGGCCCAGGCGGGCATCATGATCTCGGTCTATGCCTGGGGCGTCATGCTGCTGTCGCTGCCGCTCATGGTGTTCGCCTCGCGCTTTGAGTTCAAGCGGATGCTGCTGGGCGTGCTGGCCGTGTTCTCGCTCGGTCAGTTCCTGTCCGCTGTGGCGCCGACCTATCCCATCCTGGTCTGCGCGCGCCTGGTGGTCGCTTGCGCACATGCCGTGTTCTGGTCAGTCGCCTCGATTATGGCCTCGCGCCTGGTCGACACTCGCCACGGCGCGCTCGCCATCAGCATGATCGCCACGGGCTCTTCCATCGCGCAGATCTTTGGCCTGCCGCTCGGTCGCGCCATTGGCTTGGCCGTGGGCTGGCGCATGACGTTTGCCGTGGTCGGGGGCCTCTCAGCCATCGCGGTCGTCTACCAGGCAGCGGTGTTCCCGGCCATGCCGGCGGGTGAGCGCTTTACCGTCAAACAGCTGCCCGAGCTGCTCAAGAACCCGCTCCTCATCGCGCTCTACGCAGTCACGGTCTTCATGGCGACCGGCTATTACGCAAGCTACAGCTATATCGAGCCCTTCCTGGCGCAGGTCGCGCACGTCGATGCGGGCGCCATTACCATGACGCTGACGGCGTTTGGCTGCTCTGGTTTGCTCGGAAGCTGGCTGTTTGGCCGCCTGTTCGATGGGCATCGCTTCCCGTTCTTGGCTATCACGCTCTCCGGCGTGCCGGTGGCCCTGCTGCTCATGGGGCCGGCCGCATCGTCGCTCGTGACAGTGCTTGCCGTCTGCGCACTGTGGGGTTGCTGCGCCACGGCCTTTAACGTGGCGTTTCAGGCCGAGCTCATCAAGCACACGCCGGCAGATTCGTCGGCCGTCGCCATGTCGATCTTCTCGGGCCTGTTCAACCTCGGTATCGGCACGGGTACCGCGATCGGCGGAGCCGTGGTTTCGGGTCCCGGTATCGCCTGGATCGGCTTTGTGGGCGGGGCGATTGCCGTCGTGGGCGTTATCCTCGCCATCACGGTGATGTTCCCAGCCATCCGCCGCGCCAAGCCCGTCGCCTAATCACGTTCCCTCATCAGTTGCGGTGGAATAGTTCCTGTTTAAGGCTTCTGAAGGCCCAAGCAGGAACTATTCCACCGCAACTTATTTTGGGGAAGAGGATACAAGCCGGGCATACAATGGATGTCGTTGTGTTGCGCTTACCGGGAGGTTGCTATGTGGGCATACGAGACGACGTTCTATCAGATCTATCCGCTGGGCTTTTGCGGAGCTCCGCGCGAAAACGCCGCCCCCGTTGCCGAGGATGAGCTCGCCCAGGCCGCCGATGCCACAGCTAGCCCCGATGCCCCCATCATGAAGATCGCCCAATGGGCCGACTACCTGCAGGAACTCGGCGTTGGCGCCGTGCTCATCAACCCGCCGCTCGAGTCCGATAGTCATGGCTACGACACGCGCAGCCTGCGCCATATAGACCGTCGCCTGGGTGGGGACGCCGACTTTGCCGCCGTGTGCGAGACGCTGCACGTCCATGGCATCCGCGTGGTGCTCGATGCCGTCTTCAACCACGTCGGTCGCGGCTTTTGGGCCTTCCGTGATGTGCAGGAGCGCAAGTGGGATTCGCCGTACAAGGACTGGTTCCACATCAGCTTTGACGGTGACTCGTGCTACGGCGACGGCTTTTGGTACGAGGGCTGGGAGGGCCATTTTGAGCTTGTGAAGCTCAACCTGCAAAACCCCGCCGTGGTCGATTACCTGCTTGAGTCCGTGCGTCGCTGGACCGAAGTCTTTGGCGTCGACGGTCTGCGCCTGGACGTCGCCTATATGCTCGATCGCGATTTTATGCGCCGCCTGCATACTTTTACCCGTGAGCTCAAGCCCGACTTTGTGCTGATTGGTGAGACGCTCCACGGCGACTACAACCAGATCGTCAACGACGAGATGCTCGACTCCTGCACCAACTACGAGTGCTACAAGGGCCTGTACTCCAGCTTTAACTCGGTCAACATGTTCGAGATTGCCCACTCGCTTCATCGCCAGTTTGGCGGCGACCCCTGGTGCATTTATCGCGGCAAGCATCTGCTGTCGTTTGTCGACAACCACGACGTGCCGCGCCTGGCGAGCATCCTGACGGACAAGTCCTGCCTGCGCCCCGCCTACGGCATGCTCTTTGGTATGCCGGGCATTCCGTGCGTCTACTACGGCAGCGAGTGGGGGATTGCCGGCGAAAAGGGCGGCCCCGATGGCGATTGGGCGCTACGTCCTGCGCTCGATGAGCCCGCGCCCAACGAGCTGACGGCATTTGTCACGCAGCTGGCGCACCTGCGCTCGGCAAACGACGCGGCAGCCCGTGCCCTCAACTACGGTGCCTATCGCAACGTGGTGATCCAGAACAAGCAGCTGCTGTTCGAGCGCGCCTGCGATGACGCGACGGTGCTCGTGGCGGTCAACGCCGTGAACGAGCCCTATACCTTTGGAGCCGGCGAGCTCAACGGCTCCTTCGTCGATCTGCTTGCCGACGATGCGCCCACGGTCGAGCTGCCGGGCTCCTTTGAGCTTGCGCCCTACGAGGTGCGCTATCTGTTGAGGGCCTAGGCCATGGCCGCGCCAGACGAGGGCTATCAACATATTGAGCATGGGTTTGAGCCCGTGTTTGACGAGCACTCGCGCGTTTTGGTGCTGGGGTCGTTTCCCTCGGTGCTCTCGCGCGCCAATGCCTTCTATTACGGTAATCCCCAGAACCGCTTTTGGCGCGTGATGGCCGCGTGCCTCGGTGTGCCCGTGCCGCCCAACGAGGGCAATCCTTTGGCAAGCGGTGAGCCCGCGACGCTCGATGCCTCGATTGCCGCCAAGCGGGCCATGCTGCTGAACGGCGGCGTGGCCCTGTGGGACGTGATCGAGGGCTGTGACATCAAGGGCTCAAGCGACGCCAGCATCAAAAACGTCGTTCCGGCGCATGTCGAGCGCATTACCGGCGCAGCTCCCATTGAGCAGGTGATATGCAACGGTGGTACAGCTGGTTGGCTCTTCAAGCGCTATCTACAAGAACGCACGGGGCCGTCGGCCATCGTTCTGCCGTCGACTAGTCCCGCCAATGCGGCATGGCGCCTGGAACGCCTTGTCGAGCGCTGGCGCGAGGCCGTTGACTGGGGCGCTCTGTAATTTAGATATCTGATTGGGCGCGGGTGCTGAGGCGTTTCATGATGGCATGCCAGATCGGTGCGGGCAGCGCGGGCTTGACGCGCACCATGCCGTCGGCATCGACGCTACCGGCATTGCCACCGCCAAGCAGCTGCGCATGTTCAATGGAGCAGCCCATGCGCACAGCGCCCACAAGCTTATCTATCGCTTCCGAAAATGGCCGACGCAAGAGGCCCATACGCGGGGAGTGGCGAAGCGCTGCGATGCCGCTGCCGGCACGGATGACAACGCCGTCGCACCATGGCAGGTCACGTAGAATACATGCCCGGTATAGGCGGTCGAGGGCTTCGTCCGCCTGCTTGGTGTTTTTGGACAGGGCCTGAACGACGACATAGACGCGCGCGTCTGTATTCTTAAAGCGATCGAGTATCTCCTCGACAGTGATCATAGCCTCATCATCACATGCATCATCAACAGCGAGCACCATGCCATCGACTGCACCGGCATCATCCGCCTCCAAATCGATCGGGCGGGGGAGCGCGGTGCCAGAAAGCTGAGCATAGGCGGCGATGGCATCCTGCAGGTCCCAGAGCAAAAACTCAAGATCGGCGCTATTGGGAATGCTGATATACGCAATGGTTTGCAACGTTTTTGGTACATCGCCGCGTGCGGTCGTCTCCATGCCGCCTCCTTTCCGGTTGGTTTCCGTTTAGGTTACACCGTCTGGTGACGCCTCGCCGCGCTATCCTAGTGCAACCCTTACGAAAGGAACGCCATGCGTCTGCCCATGAATACTTCGCTTGCCACGCTCAAGCCCTCCGGCATCCGCCGGATCAACGCGCTCGCCGCGCAGCATCCGGGATGCATTGCGCTCGCGCTCGGCGAGCCCGATTTTCCTACGCCCGATGTGATTAGCGCTGAGGTGACTGCCTCGCTCAATCGCGGCGACACGCACTATCCGCCCAACAACGGTCGCCCTGCCCTGCGCGAGGCGCTGTCCGCATATATGGGCGACGCGGGCTTTTCGTTTTCTGCTGACGAGGTCATCCTGACCGATGGTGCGACTGAGGCCCTGTCGGCTACGTTTATGGCTATGCTCAATCCAGGCGACGAGGTCATCATCCCCACGCCGGCCTTTGGCTTGTACGAGAGCATCGTCGTTGCCAACCATGCCAAGGCGGTCTTTTTGGATACGGAGCCCGCGCAATTTCAGGTTGACGAGGAAGCGCTTCGCGCCTGTGTGACCCCAGCGACCAAGGCCATCGTTATCTGCTCGCCCAACAATCCCACGGGCTGCATCCTCGACGCAGCATCGCTCGATGCCGTGGCGCGCGTAGCGGAGCAGGCGGGTATCTACGTAGTCTGCGACGACGTGTACAACCGCCTCGTCTATGTGGACGGCTACGAACGATTTGCCCAGCGCCACCCGGAGCTACGCGAGCAGACGGTGATCATCGAGAGCTTCTCCAAGCCCTGGGCCATGACCGGCTGGCGCTTAGGTTGGCTCGCAGCAGCAGCCCCCGTCATCGCCGAGATTGCCAAGGCTCACCAATACTTAGTATCGAGTGCCGTCTCCTTCGAAATGGACGCCGCAGCCCGAGCCCTCACCGTCGACCCGACCCCCATGCTCAATGTCTACCGAACCCGCCGCAAGCGCGTGCTCGCAGCCTTAAACGCCATGGGCCTCGAAGTAGTAGAGCCCGCAGGGGCCTTCTACACTTTCCCGAGCATCAAAAAGTTCGGCCTAACCAGCGAAGACTTCTGCATCAAAGCCATCAAAGAGGCAAACGTAGCCCTAGTCCCGGGCGACTGTTTCGGCACCGAAGGCCACGTCCGCTTAAGCTACTGCGTCTCCGACCAAGATCTGGACGAAGGCCTAAATCGCCTGTCCAACTTCGTGTCAACCTTATAGCCCAACGGGACGCAACACATCAGCCCACCGACCAAGCATTATGAGTGGGGGCGTCAGCCAACGAAAACCCGGGCTGCCCAAAGTCAACGCAGGCCGCGCCGCCGAAGGCCAGGCGCAAGGTTTTCGTAGATTCCGCACGAGCCGAAGAGCACTTAATGTGCTCTTCGTGCGAG
>CAMQHB010000021.1:0-24685 GCA_947001545.1 uncultured Collinsella sp. | reverse complement strand
TCTGCAAGCAGCTTAAAGCAGATCTTCTTGACCGGCTGCGCGCCATCGCCCGGGAACTCGAGCGTGGGCATATGAGGCTCGCCGGCAACGAACAATGCAAACTTATCGTCAGCAAGATCGCCGGCGATCGAGGCGTCGGAATCGACCAGATCGTAGTCGTCCTTCTCGTCAAACTCCTGGACCAGCGTCAAGCTGCCCGTAGCGACCTTAAAGGCCTCGCGACCCTCGACATCGATCTGCAGGTCGTGATAGCGCTGATGCGTCTCATAGTGAGCCTCGGCCTCGGGACGCGTCGTGGGAGCCATGACGTTCGCATAGACCTTGTCGCCCAGAATCGGATGGCTGCCGACCTCGAGCTGCGCCGGGTCGTTCTCCTCGAGCCAGTCGATCAGCACGTCGAGGCCCTTGAGCATTCCGCGGTACTCCTCGATATCGCCCAATGCACCGTAAATCATCTAAATCCCCTCTCGGATCGTTTCTTTGGCGGCTACTCGGCAAACGCATTACCGACGCTGTTGCCACCCACATACGTCTCGACCAGGGTAAGGTCGGGATTGAACACGACTGTGTCAGCGTCGCGCCCCGGCATAATGCTACTGCACTTATCGTCGACAGGAGCTAGCAAGCGATGCCGGGGCCGTCACCCAAACTCTTACAGCTCGGTCACGACAACGCCGTTGTAGACCTCGTCCCAACGGTCCATGACCAGATGGCCGGTCATGGGATCCATGGCGTTGAGCTTGCCGCAGGTGTTGGCGGTACGCAGCACCGTCTCGTCGTCTGCGCCGGCAGCGATGGCATGCGCGAAGCCTGCGATAGTGGAGTCACCAGAGCCCGTGGCGTTAACGGCAGGGATATCGGGCGTCTTTGCGCGGAACGCACGGCCATTGTGGAAGCCAACGGAGCCGGCAGCGCCCATGGACACGACGACCCAGGGGATATCGGAGAAGCGGGCATCAGAGGCGAGCGCGGCGCGGAGCTCGTCCACATCGTCGGTGGTAAAGCTCGTGCCCAGAAGGCCGTTGATCTCGGTCAGATTAGGCTTGACCAGCTCGGGCTTAATTTCGGACTTAAGGGCGGCCTCGAGCGAAGCGCCCGAGGTATCGAGCAGCACCTTGGCGCCGGCGTTCTCGGCAATGCCCGTGATCTTGGCATAGTAGTCTGCCTCGACACCGCGGGGCAGAGAACCCGAAATGGTGACGACGTCGGCCTTGCTCGCAAGCTCGGTAAACTTGGCGGTAAAGGCATCGAGCTCCTCGGGGGCAATCGTCGGGCCGCTCTCGAGCAGCTCGGTCTGGTTGCCGGCGTGGAGGATGTTGAGGCAAATACGAGTCTCGCCCTTGATGGGCACAAAGTCGTTGTTAATACCGTTGGCGTCCATGAGCTCAGCCATGTAGGCGCCCATGTGGCCGCCGAGCAGACCGGTTGCCACAACGTCGTCGCCCAGCTGACCCAGCACACGGGCCACGTTGAGGCCCTTGCCGCCAGCGGTCTTTTCGGGCGTCACACGGTTAACGTCGTCGATAATGAGCTCATCGAGCTGATAGCGCGTATCGACAGACGGGTTCATCGTAACGGTGAGGATCATTTTTAGCTCCTTATCTCGCAGGCTCCTTATGCCTCGCGATACGAGTCGACAATACGGAATTACAGAATCTCAATCGTGAACGAGCGAACGACGGTCTCCTTGGGCTTGGCGACAAGGCAGCCGCGCTTATGCTCAAGTACGTCGTCCTCATCGGAACAGGTCGAAAGGCCGCCCCAGGGCTCAACCGCCACAAAATCGCCCTCGGGCTTACTCCACACAATGAGATACGGGAAGCCCTCAAAGCTCAGGCGAACGCCCTTGTCCTCCCCCTTCTTGGAAAGCGTGACCTGACGGCTCTCGAGCACGTCAAAGATGGTCTCCGCAAAATCGAAGAGCTCGTGCGATAGGGGCAGTGTCTTTCCCACCATGGGGTTCTTGGAGCGATTGGTCACGTCAATCAGGCCAGTCGAGGGGACGGCAGTGCAAAGCTCCGCAGCCTCGTCCTTCTCAAAGCGCAACTCGTAGTCCGTATAGGCCTCGCCCTCATCGAGCGGACACCTAAAGCCGGGATGACCGCCGATAAAGAACGGCATGTCCTCGGTTCCCTCGTTGGTCACCTCATAGGAGACGCGCACGGCAGCGTCCTCGAGCGTATAGCGGGCGACAAGCTTAAACGGATACGGATAATCGCTCAGCAGCGCGGCGTTATCCTCCGAAGCCAGGCACATCGCCAGCTCGTTTTCGCCTTGGCTCAGCAGCTTCCACTCCTGTTTGCGCGCAAACCCGTGGCGAGCGAGCTTTACATGATGCCCGGCAAACGTCATGGCGCTGTTGTCGCGCAAGCCTCCGCAAATCGGGAAGCAAATCGGTGCTTGGCCGGACCACACGGCGGGATCGCCCTGCCACAAGTACTCGCGACCTCCAGCCTCAATCGAGGTAAACGAACCACCAGCCGTGGACACCTTAATAGAAATCGAATCGTTGGAGAGAGCGTATTCCATTGTCCATCCTTTCGAACAACTGCTTTTTGCTCGCAAGTACCCGTCTCGGCCCTGACCAAGGGACAAACCCGCACGTTCATCGATGCGTCCGGTATCCCAGCCATGTAACGGGGTACCATACAGACATTGATGCAATTACAGCTGAAAGGCCTTCTTATGCGAACCATCATCCTCTACGCCTCGCGCCATCACGGCAATACGAAAAAGCTCGTGGACGCCATCGTCGAGGCGCACCCCGAGATCGATACCCTCGACGTGAAGTCACTCGGCAAAAACGAGTACCCTAACCTGCACGAATATCATCTAATCGGCGTCGCCACGGGCATCTATTACTCCGAGATCGACAAGGATATGGCACGTGTACTGACCAACGTGCTGCAGCCGCAGGACAAGGTGTTTGGCCTTATGACCTACGGTGGCAAAAACAAGTGGTACGGCAAGGATATCGATGGCATCTGCCGCATGAGGCAGGCCATCTTTATGGGTGTCTACGGCTGCCCCGGCTTTGATACGTGGGGGCCGTTCAAACTCGCCGGCGGTGTCCAAAAGGGACACCCGACCGCTGAGGAAATTAAGGGCGCCGTCGACTTCTTCGACAAGATCGAAGATGAGTACGGCGATATCATCGTCGAAGAGTACGCCAAACGTGAGAAGCGTCTAGCATACGAGAAGGAGCATCCTGCAGGAGGCCTGGTGGCCGGCGTTAAGCGCACGGCAAAGAAGATCGCTAGCAAGCTGTAACTGTGAAGGTGCTTTTGAGCGTTTAACCCATACGGCGGGTCCGAGCAGATTCGGGCCCGCCGTCTTTTTCTATCGTTACTCGGTAAAGGCGTTGCCGACGCTCTGGCCGCCAACATACGTCTCGACGAGGGTAAGCTCATGGTCGAACACGACAAAGTCGGCGTCGCGACCCGGCATGATGCTGCCGCACTTATCCTCGATGTGCGCGGAGCGTGCCGGCACCTCGGTTGCCATGCGAATGGCGATATCGGCGCTGGCGATGCCCCAGTCAACGATGTTCTTGACGCCCTGGGCAAGCGTGAGCACCGAGCCGGCAATGCTCTTGCCGTCGGCGAGCCAGCACAGGTTGTCCTTCATGATGACGTCCATGCCACCACTGGTGTAGCTGCCCTCGGGCATGCCGCCGCAGCCCAGGCAGTCAGTGATGAGCACCGTGTGTTGCCAGCCCTTTGCCTGCAGCAGCGCCTTGATGGCGGCAGGGTTAACGTGCTTGCCGTCACAGATGATCTCGGCGTAGGTCTCGGGCGTGGACATGGCAGCGCCCACGACACCGGGCTCACGGTGATGCAGCCCGCGCTGACCGTTATAGGTATGCGTAAAGCAGCTGGCACCGGCGTTGATGGCGGCGATGCACTCATCGTAGGTGGCGTCGGAGTGACCGATGCTGGTCACCACACCCTTGGCATTCAGAGCAGCCGCATAAGCAGCGGCACCGTCGCGCTCGGCCGCCATGGCGCTCTTGACGATGCGACCGCCCGCAGCCTCCTGCCACTGATCGAAGACCTCCTCGGAGGGATCGATAAGATAAGCGGGGTTCTGCGCGCCCACGTGCTTCATGGTAAAGAAGGGGCCCTCCAGATAGATGCCCTGAATGCGAGCACCGCAGAAGTCAGGGCCGCGACCCTCGTCCGCCTGGGCGATGGCGGCGCAGGCATCCTTGATCTGCTCGACGCCATCGGTGAACGTCGTGGGCAGCCAGCTGGTGGTACCGCGACGGGCGAGCTCGGTCGAGCTGATATCAATGCCCTCGGGATCGTTATCGGTAGTCGAGTGGTTATAGAAGCCATGGATGTGAGTATCGACCATACCCGGTGCGATCCACGATCCCGTGTAGTCCTTGATCTCGCAAGAGGGCTCGTCGGCCTGCCAGGCGCCAAAAACGCCATCCTCGACCATAAGATAGCCGCCCAGTTGCGGGCCTGCCGGCAAGAAGAACTTGTCAGCCTTAATTGCGTACGTGCTCATATGCACTCCTTGCTTCTAAAGCAGTTGACTGTGGTAATGCTTATACCCGGTCCATGTAAAAACAAAAAGCGCCCGCCCGCCGTTATGAGCGGACGGGCGCCCTTACAGGGGGACGCGATTAAGCGGTGAAGGGGTGAATCGTCACACCCTTGACCACGCGGTTGACCGTGCCGGTGGGGCTCGGCGTATCGGGCGTGTTGCCCACGCGCACGGAGTTGAGCAGGCTGATAGCCTGGGCAAACATCACGAACGGCAGGGCAAGGTAGCCCTCGGGAAGTGCCTCGTAGCCCTTAAAGGTGAAGGACTCACCCTCATAGACGGTGGCACCTTCCTGCTGAACGGCGATGGTGTGCTGAGCGATCTCGTCGCCACCGATCTCGTTGAGGATGTCGATGTCGTACTGACGGGTGTAGGCGTCGTTGTTGACGAACACGAAGACGAGCGTCTTATCGTCGACGAAGGACTTAGGTCCGTGACGATAGCCCATGGAGGTGTCGTAGGAAGTAGCGACCAGACCGTGAGCGAGCTCGAGGATCTTGAGCTGGCTCTCCTGAGCAAGGCCACCGAAGGAGCCAGAACCCAAGTAGGTCACGCGGTTGAAATCGCCAGCCAGGTAATCGGCGATCTCGGGCTCACGGGAGATGACCTCCTCGCCCATCTTGGCGATGGTCTCGACCCACTCGGCCTTCTGCTCGTCAGAGGCAGTGTCGAAAATAAGGGTGGAGAGCAGGGTCATGCAGGAATAAGAACCGGTCATGGCGAAGCCCTTGTCGTTGGCGCGCGGAATGAGCAGCGTCAGCGCATTGGGATCATCGGCAGACTCGACGGCAAGCTTGCCCTCGGGAGCGCAGGTGATGTTGAGGAACTTGACGTTGTGGACGAGCTCCTTGGCAACGGCAACGGCGGCAAGGCTCTCGGGGCTGTTGCCAGAGCGGGCAAAGGAAACCACGAGCGTGGGATCCTCGGCGCGCAGGAAGTCGCGCGGGGCGCTCACGATGTCGGTCGTGGCGATGGGCTTAAAGTCGTAGAGATCAGTGTTGCCAGCGTGACGCAGGTACGGGGCGCAGGTATCGCCAACGTAGTCGGACGTACCGGCACCGGTGAAGACAACGGACAGACGACCCTCGCCCATAGCGCGAGCCTCGGCCAGGAAGGCCTCGATGGCCTCCTTGTTCTCGCGATAGATGTTGAGCGTATCACGCCAAAGCTCGGGCTGCTGAGCAATCTCGGCCGTGGTGATCTGGGCGCCGAGCTCGGTGAGCTCCTCGACACTCTTCTCGAACATTTCTAATACCTCTCTCTAGAAGTAATCCTCTGACGTGCAATTATACACTTCGGTTGGTTATCTGGTAGTAACCAGTTAAATGCAAAGAATCACCATATGGAAACGATGCGAGCACTAGTTACTGCGCTGGTGGTAAACCTTGTATTTAAACTGATCGGCACGAGCAACCGAGAGTGTGTACTCCACAACCTCGTTTGACTCGTTATACGTAGTCCTGACCAAATCGAGCACAGGCGAGCCCTCGACAATTCCCAAAAGGTGGGCATCGGTGGGACGGGCTATGCTCGCATAGAACTCCTCTTCGGCCACGCGAATCTTTTGCTGAAAGTCCTGCTCAATCACATCGTAAAGCGGCTTACGCTCCAGCAGCGGTCGCTTTAGGGACAGAAATTGACGAACCGGTAGATAGCTGCGTTCGACCATCATGGGCATGTTGTCGGCAGAGCGAAGGCGCTTGAGCTTAAAAATGCGATCACCGATGCGCAATCCCATATGCTCGGCCAGATTCTTATCGGCCTCCATCTCGCAAAACTCGAGAATCGTGGTCTCGGGTTCTCGACCCATCGCGCGCATCTGCTCGGTAAAGCTGTAGGACTGCATAAGATTGGTTGCTTTTGCCGAACGGTCGGTCACAAAGGTACCGCGACCGTGCTGCCGAACCACCAGTCCTAAACGCTCCAGTTCCTGCAGAGCCAGGCGTACCGTAGTGCGCGAGAGACCATAGCGCTCCGAAAGTTCGCGCTCGGAAGGAATCATGTCACCGGCGCGATATTCATGGTCAATCTTTTCGGTCAGAATATCGACCAGCTGATCGTACAGCGGTTGCTTACGCGCTCCGATCGCCATCCTATCCTCCCTTTTGCTCGAATTCGGCTAACTACCTAGGGTGTTATGCATTATCTGTCTGCCACACCCGAATCATTAAGAAAACAAAAGCCGCGCGCTCTTTCGAGCACGCGGCTTTTAACATACACATGGCTTAAGGGGTCGGGGTGTGAGCCGCGTAGGGACACACCCCTCAAGCTAGAGCCTTACCAGATGCTCGGCCAGAGACCAAGCGGGCCAGCGCCCAGGATGCCAAGGACGAAGAGCAGGAGAATGCCCTTGGTCGGGGTCCAGCTGTGCTTAGCGAACATGTAGTAAAGCAGCAGCGTAAGCATAAGCGGGACGAGCTTCGGAACGATGGTGTTGAGGGTGTCGGCAACAGAGAAGTTGACCGGATCCTCGGTAACGGTGCCGTAGGTCACGGACTCCATGCCGTTACCCAGATCGGTGACGCCGCACTCGACAGCGTTGCCGTCGGCATCGGAAGCGGTAAGGGCGTTGCCGTCCTTATCGGTCATGGCGATGGTACCGGCCTCAGCGGTCTCGGTATCGATGCCCTCCATACCGGTGAAGTTCTCGGCCTCCTTCTCGGAGACGATCACGGTAGTAGCGGAGAGACCACGGGTGGTGCCGTTGGGGATCTGGAGGTTGATCTGGGTGCCACCCATGGTGACGACCAGGCAACCGACGACGAAGACGCCCATGATGGAAGCGGCACGCGTGAAGGCCTGCATGTTGGCGGTCAGAGCGTCAATAGCGCTGGTGCCAAGCTTGTAGGACCAGTTCATGAGCCAGAAGCGCAGAGCGAACTGGACGACGTTGAAGATCACCAGGAAGATGATCGGTGCAGCGGCGTTGCCGTTGATGGCCATGTTGGAGGTGATGCCGGCCGTGATAGGCACGAGCGTCAGCCAGAACAGGGCGTCACCGATACCACCGAGCGGGCCCATTGCGGCGACGCGGACGGCGCGGATCGTGGGGATGTCAACCTTGTTCTGCTCGAGCGAAAGCACGATGCCCATAACAAAGGTGACAAGGAACGGGTGGGTGTTGAAGAACTCCAGGTTGTGGCTCATGGAAGCCGCGAGGTCGTTCTTGTTGGTGTGGATCTTCTCCAGACCGGGGATGATGGAGTAGAGCCAGCCAGCGGCCTGCATGCGCTCGTAGTTGAACGATGCCTGCAGGAAGCAGGAGCGCCAAGCCATCTTGTTGAGGGTCTTCTGGTCGAGCTGCGGAGCAGGAGTGAGATCCTCGTAGTGCTCCGGGATCACATACTCATTAGATGCCATCTTCGAAGTCACCTCCGTCAGAAACAGCTGCACCCTTCAGCTCGGTCTGCTGCTGGAAGTCCCAGAAAGCGATGCCGAAGCCGATGAGAGCGAGGATGAGCAGAGCAGGGGTTGCCAGCGAATCGTTGGCAACGGTGATGAGCGCGAGGCCAAAGCCCATGAGGAAGAAGCCCCACATATCGCGGTTCATCATAACCTTGAGCAGGACGGCGAAGCCGACGAAGCGCATCATGCCGCCTGCAGCGGACAGACCGGTCTGCAGCCAAGTCGGGATGGCGGAAGCGATGGTCTGACCGATGGTAGCGCCAGCGATGAAGAACAGGGTGACGACGACAGCGAAGATCAGGCCAAGCAGAGCCATGGCGAAGTAGTTCAGGCGCTCGATGCCCTTGGTGTCCGCGTTGTGAGCCATGTTATCGGCCGTGGACATAAGCGGGGACATAAGCGTGAAGACCAGGGTAACGCCGAGCTGGCCAAGCAGAGCGAACGGAATGGCGAGACCGACTGCCGCGTTGGGCTCGAGGCCCGTGGCGATAGCGAGAATGGCTGCCATGATGCCGCCGATGACGGCGTTAGGCGGCTGAGCGCCTCCGATCGGCATGTTGCCGATCGTCATGAGCTGATAGGTACCACCCACGAGAAGACCGGTGTTGAGGTCGCCAAGGATAAGACCGATGACGGCGCCGGTGACGATGGGCTGATAGAGAGACTCGAGGAAGTCAAACTGGTCGATTGCCGCGATGAACGTGACGACGAAGACCAGAGCGATCTGGATGATCGAGTATTCCATCTTGCTCCTCCTTTCAAAATGTATGTACGCACTTTGGATTTCACGTACAGAACGTCAGGGTTTCACTCCTGACAACGTGGATCACGAGGATTACGAGAAGAGCTTGCTCGTGTCCTCAACAGGCGTGCTCGGAACGCGCCTGATCTCCAACTCCACCCCCAATTCCTGCAGCTCTTTAAACGCAGCGACATCCTCGTCGTTAACTGCGACGGAGGTGGCGACTTGGCGCTTTCCTTCCGACATGTGCATGTTGCCGATGTTTACCTTCTTTATAGGCACACCGCCCTTGACGAGCGTAAGCACGTCTTCCGGTGTTTCGGCCACGATGAAGATCTTCTGGCGCGGGCTCGCCTTGCCAATGACGTCGATGGTCTTCTGCAGAGAGAAGAAACGCGTAGCGACGCCGGCGGGAGCGGCCATCTTCATGAGGTTCTGGCGCATGGTGTTGGACGCCACGTCGTCGTTGGCGACGAGGATGAGGTTGGAGCCCAGGGTGGAGTTCCACTGGGTGGCAACCTGACCATGAACCAGTCGGTTATCGATGCGGGTAAGAAGAATGTTGGGTTCTGCCATGTTGATCAGCTTCCTTTCGTTATTTGCTGACGACAGTTACTTGATCTCCTGAATCGCGTAACGCGAAACATCTACGACGGCTCCGGATCGGACTTTGATCTGGACCTTCTCGCCTTCGATGCCTTTGACGGTTCCGTAGATACCGCCGGCGAAAAGAACCTCTTGACCCGGCTTGAGCTCGGTGTGCAGCTCCTTGAAGTACTTCTGCTTCTTCTTCATGTTGATTTGCGACCAGATGGTGTAAATCAAGCCCATGATGACAAGCAGGCCTAAAAGGGCGACCGAGGAGCTCAGGACGTTGGCTCCGAAATCGGCCATTAGATGCCGTCCTCGTCGCCGAAGATATCCTCTTCGTCGGAGCCGGCAACGGATGCGACCGTCTGGGCGGTGATGCCCGTCTGGCCAACGGTCACGGCCTGCTCGCCAAGCTCGGCGAGCGTGGCGTTGCCGCGGAGGAACAGAAGCTCAATAACCATGGGAAGGTTGGTGCCGGTCAGAACCTCGACGTTGTCGACATCCTGGGCAATCATCATCGCCTGGTTGAACGGGGTGCCACCAAGCAGGTCGGTAAAGACGAGCACGCCATCGCACTCCTCGCGCATGGCGGTAATAGCGGCGCGGAGATCCTCACCGTAGGAAGCAGCCTGGTCGCCCTCAAAAGGAACGACGGTAAAAGCGGGCTGGTCGCCGGCAACCATAGCGATAGCGCTTGCGAGGCCGGGTGCGAACTGTCCATGACCGGTAAGAATAAAGCCAACCATTCAAATTTCCCTTCCGAAGGTGTGTACGATCTGAGTCCGATGATTTTCGGAAGCCAGCGGGCGTTCGCCCTTAAAGCTTCTTAGAAAGCGTACTTTGAAGACCAGTGGTTTCTAAACTGGTAGTAACCACGTGACGTGTTGTTGTCACTATATCACCCCAGAAGAGGTCGCTTTCGTTGATTCATACGGTAAAACGTTTTTGCACCGCTCACGGTGATAAATCGACCGTTTACCGGTCGTTAACACTTCTACCTGCGGTTTTGAAACCGTTCCGAAATGCTTTGGCAAAAGATCGGATCTTTTCCTGTGTCTAAACAACGCAGGGCGGATAAAAATAGCGTGTAGAAAAATTGCAGGTCATTGTGAAGATATGTGAATTGGTCTTTTTGACTTAATACCAGTTAGAACCAGTTTTGAGATTATCGGTGAACGGTAGTTTTCGACCGTTCACCGGTCACTTGCAATCGTTTGCAGTTGTTTTCCCAGATGAATTAGGGAAACGCGATGGAACGCTTGCGCGGGCGCGAGGCCTATCCTATTGATTTCGGCAACAAAAAGCCCGCTAGAACGTTGTCCGTTCTAGCGGGCTTAATCAGGTGATCGGTTAACGCGCAGTAGTGCAGGCAAACCTTACGCAAACAGGCCGTAGATGCTGATGTTGGCCTTGGCGTAGAGGCCGTTAGCATACTCGGTCCACTTGGAGCTGGCGCTCGAAGCCTGCGAAGAGTACTGCTGGTAAGCAGTGTAGTAGGCGGTCATGGCCTGCTTATAGGTGGCGCTATCGGCCGTAAAGGCATCGTCGGCAAAGGCCTTAGCGTAGGTGCTATCGGCGTCCTTCCAAGTGCCCTTCTCGCTATCCCACTCGTCACCGGCAAGGTTGATGATGTAGTCGGCGTAGTCCTTGCTCGCGGTCTCCTCGTTGCCGTCAGCAGGCTCGGTCGGAGCGGTCGGCATGCTTGCGGAGCTATCGCCCACCTTCTTCTTGTAGAGCTTCTGCAGCGTCGCGGACTGGCGGACGATCTGCTTGGCCTGGTCCTTGGACACGCCATACTGCGTGGCCATGGTCTTGTAGTCCGAAGTGCCGATGGAATCCTCGGCGTATTTCTTCATCTCCTTAGAAGAGACGGTGATGCCCTCGTCCTCGGCAGCGTCGAGCAGGATCTTGTTGCGCACGTAGGACAGGATGACGTCGGCAGAAGGAGCGGTGTAGTTGCCATCGCTATCCTTGACGGTATCGAGGCTGTACTGGCTCTCGATGGCCTCGCGCGCAGTGATGTCGCTCTTCTTGCCGTTGTAGCTATAGCTTGCCACGGTCGAATCGAGCTGGTCCTCGGTGAGGGTCGCCGAGCCGACGCCTTTGCCGCCAAAACCACCGTTGCCGATAAAGAAGCCGACCACGGCGGCGATCACGACGGCAACCACAAAGGCGGCAATCATCGTCTTCTTGTGCTTGCAAGCGTGGTCGTCCACGTCGGAGTCGTCGTCCTCGTCCTGTTCCTCGGGCATGAGGTTCTCGTCAGCTGCATCCGCGGCGATCTTTGCCTCCAGGCGAGCGTCCTCCTCCTCGGCCGTCGTACCGGCAGCAATGTGCTCGGCAGACGTGCCGGCGACCAGGTCGATCTTCTCGTCCTCATCACCGTCGGGGCCTTCGCCGCGCTCGATGATCTGGATGCCGTCGATCTCGTCCTTCTCGTCCTTCTTTTGAATCAGACCCATATCGGTTACTCCTTGTTAGGAAACATAGTCCCCAATAGAATACGCCCGGCAGAGCGCCGGGCGTATTGATTCTTAGGTTATACGCAAACACTTAAGTACTATTTAGGCGTTTGCAGTGTGCATGCCTTAGGCCAGGTGCGCGATAACGGCATCGGCAAAGGCCTGCGTGCCCACCGCGCCCTCGACGGAACCGGTCTGGGCACGACGCACGTCACCGGTAACTTGCTCGCCCTCGTCGAGCGTGGCAGATACGGCGGCACGAATGCGATTGGCCGCGTCGTTCTCGCCCAGGTGATCGAGCATCATCGCAGCAGAGAGGATCTCGGCCGTAGGGTTGGCGATATCCTGGCCGGCGATATCGGGCGCGGAGCCATGCGTAGCCTCAAAGATTGCGCAGTCGGCACCGATGTTGGAGCCGGGGGCCATGCCCAGACCGCCCACCAGGCCGGCGCACAGGTCGCTCACGATGTCGCCGTACAGGTTGGGCAGCACCAGGACATCGAAGTCGTTGGGGTTCTGGACCAGGCCCATGCAGGTGGCGTCGACGATCTTGTCGTTGAACTCGATATCGGGATAGTTGGCGGCCACCTCGCGCGCCACGCGCAGGAACAGGCCGTCGGTCGCCTTCATGATGTTGGCCTTGTGCACGGCCGTCACCTTTTTGCGGCCGCAGCGGCGGGCATACTCAAAGGCATACTCCACAATGCGGCGGCTCTTGGCGATGGAAATCGGCTTAATTGAAATGGCGGAATCAGCGGCGAAGGTCTTCTGGCCCGAGCGCTCGACGAGCTGCGAGAGCTCCTCGACCTCGGCAGCGCCCTCATCGAACTCGATGCCGGCGTAGAGGTCCTCGGTGTTCTCGCGCACGATAACCAGGTCGACATCGCGGAAGCGCGAGCCGTCGCCCGGCTGCGACAGGCAGGGGCGCACGCAGGCGTACAGGTCGAAGTGCTTGCGCAGGGCCACGTTAACGCTGCGGAAACCCATGCCGACCGGTGTGGTGATGGGACCCTTGATGGCAACCTTGGTCTCGGCGACCGCATCGAGCACGTGCTGGGGCAGCGGCGTGCCAAACTCGTCCATGACGCCGGCGCCGGCCTCCTGGACGTTCCAGTTGATCTGGACACCGGTGGCCTCGACCACGCGGCGCATGGCCTGCGTAATCTCGGGACCGATACCGTCACCGGGAATCAGGACTACATCGTGCGCCATAATCTGTTACTCCTCGTTTTCGGCGTCGTCAGATTTTTTAACGCTAGCACGCTTCTTCTTTTTGGAGAGATCAAGGTCAAAGCGTTTAACAAGCATTTCGCAAATCTCGCTCGAACGGGCTTTGAGATAGCTGCCCTTGCCGTTCTCGGCGTCGAACTTAAGGCGCAGCGCGAGCTTCTCGGCGACCTCGGCGTCAATCTCGCCCTGGCCAAACTCGTACAGGCAACCGAGCATGTCGCGATACTCGAGGTCGCCGTGGTAGCACTGGATGGCCTCGCCCAGGATGGGCCAAGCCTCGCGCGAACGCTCGACGCTCGTGGCGCCCCACACGCACAGCAGGCGGAAGGCAGCATAGCGCAGCGTGGAGGAGATCTCGTCGAACAGTGCGGTCTCGGCACCCTCAAAGGCATCGCCCAGCTGCTCGGGGCAGGTGGTGGCGAGCGCCGTCAGGGCATCGAGGGCCTCCCAGCGGGTCTGAGCCTCGGGGCGGTCGAGCGCCTCGATCAGCGCGGGCACGCAGGGCACGACGCGCTGCGGATCGCGCTCGGCAAGCAGGTGCAGCACGCGGGCGGCAAACTGACGGATGCGGCGCGTGGGGCAGCCGAGCTCCTTGACCAGACGGTCGACGGCGTTCTCGTTCTCCTCTGCCAGCTGAAGCTGTGCCAGCTCCTCATCGGTGAGCTGTTCTTCCTTGTTTTCTGCCATAGTTACCTCTTCTTACTATTTCTTAGCGTGCTTGCCAGCACCCTTGCTGTCATCGGTGACCGAGATGAGCTGTCGGTCGGCTGCACCATTGTGACGCGCGCGGCGGCGCTCCTCGGCGTCGCCCGCATCGGCGGCGGCGCGGTGTGCCTTGTTGACGTTAAAGACCTCGTCGTGCTTGCGCCACGGGCCGACGGACTCGCCAAAGCTCATCTTAAGGCCGGCGATAAAGCCGCCGAGCCAGCCGATCGGCGCAAACTGCACCAGCGGGAACAGCGAAAACACCCAGGTTAGCAGGACGACTGCCGCCGCTCCCGCAAAGTTGGCAATCCAGTAGTCGCGCTTGGTGATGACGCGCTTTTCGCACGCCCACTGGCCGCACAAAAAGCCGATGTAAATCGCAAAGAGAAAGAGCACCAGCGCAAGCACCACGAACGTCCAGCTCATGGGCGCTACTCCCCGTGATGGTGGCCACAGCAGCACTCGTGGCCATCATCATGGCCGTGGCCGCCGCAGCACTCGTGGTCCTCGTCGTGGTGGTGGCCGCAACCGCACTCGTGATCGTCGCCATGCTCGCCGCAACCACAGCCCTCCTCGTGAGCACCGTGCTCCTCGGGACGATACTGCGACCAGTCCAGACCGGCGGCGATGGCGTCGGCCTCCTCCTTGTAGAGGACCGTGATGGCCTGGGTGCCCAGCTTGGCGCCACCGATGGCGTCGAGCATGTCATAGAGCGTAAAGGCCACGTCGGCGCCGGGCAGCGCGAGCTCGCGGTCGTCGGCGTAGGCGAGCGCCAGACGCAGGTCCTTGATGAAGTGCTCGACCATAAAGCCGGGCTTGTAGTCGCCGTCGAGCGCCTTGGGCGCCAGGCTCTCCATGGCGCCGGACTTACCGGTGCCGCCCAGGATCATCTGTCGGGTCTTCTCCACGTCAAGGCCGCTCAGCTCGGCAAATGCCATGGCGTCTGCCATGCCAACCATGCAGGCGCCCAGCGACACCTGGTTGGCGAGCTTGGCAGCCTGGCCCTTGCCGGCGCCGTCGAAGCAGCAGATGGTTGCCGCAAAGGTGGAAAGGATATCGCGGACCGGCGCGATGTCGTTCTCGGTAGCGCCCACGATAGCCGTGAGCGTACCGGCGATAGCGCCCGACTCGCCGCCGGTGACGGGGCAGTCAAACGCCATGCGACCAGAAACCTGGGCGGCCTCGGCAATGTCACGGGCGAGCTCGGGCGAGCTCGTGGTGAGGTCGATCAAGACCGCGCCGGGCTTAGTGCACGCGAGCAGGCCGTCGCCCGCCAGGTAGAGCTCCTCGACCTCGGAGGGATAGCCCACCATGGTAAAGACGACGTCGGCGTTCGCCACGGCATCTGCCGGCGCATCGGCCCAGACAGCGCCGCGCTCGATAAGCGCGGCGGCCTTGGACTTGGTGCGGTTGTTGACCGTGACGGGATAGCCGGCATCCAGGATGTGGCCGGCGATGGGGGCACCCATGATTCCGGTGCCGATAAATGCGACGGAGAGCTTGTTTGCCATGAAACCTTTCCTTTTGGGTTGGGTGTTGTTACCAGGTTAAAATACTCGGTGCCAGCGTTTGGGCTGTGAGTCGAGGGCGATTACGGACGCAGCGCTTGCCTACTGACCGCGCACGCGGCGGGCGATACGGTCGGAAAGCGACGCCTTGTCGGCGCGGTTCTTACCCCAAAACGCGCAGCCCACCATGCCGGGGCCCACGTGCGAGCCGATGGTGGGACCCACGGAGCCGCGAATGATCGTGACGTCGGCGCAACCCTCCTCCTTGCGGATGGCGGCTTCGAGCCAGTCACCATCCTTTTCGGCATCGGCCGTCATGATGGCGATGGGCATGGTGCGATCGGGCACGTAGTTCTCGCGGAACGACTTGAGGATGGACTTGAGCGCCTTCTTGCGGCCGCGGTTGACGCCGATCAGCGACAGCGAGCCGGCCAGGTCGTAGGAGAGCTCGGGCTTGACGTCGAGCTTTGCCGTGAGCTGCGCCGCCGCGGGAGGAATGCGGCCGCCGGCAGCCAGTGCGTCGAAGCTCTCGAGCGTAAAGTAGCCGTGCACGTAGGTCTTTGCCTCGTTTGCCCAATCGACCAGCTGCTTGGCGGTCAGTCCCGCCGAACGCTGGCGCACGGCCTCGAGCGCCAAGAGCGCACCGGTCGCGCAGGGCAGAGCGTTGTCGACCACGTAGAGCTCAAAGTTGGGATACTCGGCGCGCACGACATCTGCCGCCTGGCACGCGGAGTTGTAGCTCGACGACAGCGCCGAGGTAAAGCACAGGTAGACCGTGGGCGTGCCCTCTTTGGCGCACTCGGTAAAGAACTCAATATAGCGACCGAGCGACACGGCGGAGGTAGACACGCGGGCGCCGGCGCGCATGCGGTCGTAGAACTCCTTAGGGCTCATGCTCGACCAGATATCGTCCGTGCGCTCCTCGCCATCGATGATAAAGGGGAAGCCCAAGATATCGACATCGAGGTTCGCGGCGACCTCGGGGCTAAAGTCGCAGCAGGTATCGACGACGATGCGGCAGCGGTCAGAATGGCCGGTAGATGCAGCCTTGTCCATCAAAGCGACTCCTTACGTAAAAAAGGCGGCCATCCGCATGGGATGGCCGCCAGCCGTTAACTCATGCAAGTTAACGTATTTTACTCGTCAAGTGTTTCGATGCGGGGCTTGATGATGCCATATCCACCATTCTTACGGTGATACACCACATTGATGAGGCCAGTCGTCGCGTTCTCGAACACGTAGAAGTCGTGGCCGAGCAGATCGGTCTGCACCAGCGCCTGCTCCTCAGTCATCGGGATGACGTCGATGACCTTCTCGCGGACGAGCAGGTCGTCCTCCTCCTCGGGCAGCAGCAGGTCGGCCAGATCCTCGACGCGCTCGACCGGTGCGACATCCGCCGCGCTGGCACCGCCCTGGCGGTTATCCACGACCTTGGTCTTGAACTTGCGCAGCTGGCGGGTGACCTTATCGGCGGAGAGGTCGATGGCGGCGTACATATCTGCACCGTGCTCGGCAACGCGAATCACCGAACCGCGGGCACGAACCGTAACCTCGACGATTGCCGGGTTGGGGTTCGAGGGGTTCTTCTCATAGCGAAGTACAACGTCGACCGTCATGGGCTCGATATCGAAAACCTTGAGCGCCTCGCCGATCTTCTCATCCACATGCGCACGCAGAGCATCGGTTACCGTCGTCTTGCGTCCAGAAACCTTGATATCCATACGTGGCTCCAATCTGCCTCGGGGACTTACTGTACTGGCTATGTACCCATTGCCGTGCATTTAATCACGCGGATTCCCAAAGACCCGAATAACGATTGCTTGATACCGCATACCGAAGTCTCGCACTTTTCTGTGGCAAAGTGCGCTATGGGAGGGCGACGGCGACTTAAGTTTTGCACCTAAAAAACGTCTTTGACCTGCTGGTTTTATGGAAACGAAAAAGCCGGGCTCCCCTGTTGGGAAAGCCCGGCAATGCGTGTTGAAACCGTGAAGAGGCGTCTCTCCTAGCGCATAGGAGACACCACCCCTAGCAATAACTAGCTATTGAGCTTGTTAATGTCGTCGTCGGTGATAGTGCCCTCCTGGCCGGACGACTTATCCTCGGAGGTTGCACCCTCGCTGCTCGAATCGGAGGATGCAGACTCGCTGGATCCGGTGTCGGACGACTGCACGTCGGCGCCCGAGACCGTCTTGGTGGTGAGGTCATAGGGCATCGTGCCGTACCAGACGGAGTGGACCGCCTCGAGCGTGCCATCGACCGTGATACCGTCGAGGGCATCGCTCACGGCACGGCATAGCTCATCGTTGGCCACGAGGCCCGCGACGCCGAGCGTCGAGGGCGTCTCGAGCGCGCCGACGTAAGAGACCCGGCTCATCAGGCGCGCAAGGTAGCCGCCGGCCGTGGAGTCGCAAATCACGTAGTCGATCTCGCCGGACTCGAGCGCCTCAAAGCACTCGTTGATGTTGGAGAAGGTCTTTTGGTTGGCCGTGATGCTCTGCTTGGCGAGCGCTTCCTGCGAGGCCGAAGAGGTCTGAACGCCCAGGGTAGCGGCGTTAAGCGTTTCGGTGGAAACGCTCAGCGACTCGCCGTCGCTCGTCTTTCCGAACACTGCCGCAGCGTCGTACAGGCACGTACCAAGCGTGCTTATGTCACCATCCGTGGAATTGATGTCGCCAATGAAGATGTCGGCCTTTTTGTCGCCAAGCGCGGAATCGGCAGAAGACGCATCGACGAAGGCAACCTTAAGGCCCATACGGCTTGCAAGGGCGCGGGCAGCATCGACCGCGTAGCCCGTGAGGTTACCATCGGCGCCCTGCATGGCCTGCGGGGCATCGGAGGTATCGAGGGCAACCGTCAGGGTGCCGGGAGTGACCAGGGCATCGTCCGACACCGTAGGGGTAACGGTCTCGCGCTCGATCTGGTCAATCGTGGGTGTCGTGAACGTGGACAGTGGATTGAACGCGCATCCGCTCAAGCCCAATACGGCAATGACCGCCGCGGTCCCAGCACCTAACCGAGCCGCGTGCATCAAGCTGCCCCTCACCATGTCCACTACCCTGCCTTCTGTGTCGTATACAATCCGTGCGTTGCGCGGATTAACGGGTGTTCCCACCAGCTGACCTGGTATTTGACCCCACACTTGCGCACCGGGGTGTTTGCTCGGGAGGCCGTAACCACCTTCACGACTGGCCCGCTCGCCCGCGAGGCGGTATTGCCCCAAAGAAAGTAGAACGGACGGTGCGGCTTACATCTAGGACGCGCCATGATCGCGCCGCGCGCACGCGGTCGCTTACGTGGATCCCTTTGACCGCGTCTGTCTTGGACTAGGATGGACATTTCGTCCGTCCGCAACCACAGCCTGGCAGGAACGTAGCGCATTATAGCTAAGTTCAAGCTAAAGTTTAAGGTTAGGGGCGTCATTCGCACCGTGAGCACAGATTTTGCAGGTCGGAGCGGACCGTGCGTGTTCCCATGAAGCCCGGAGCTCCCCTACGGGGAGCTCCGGGGCGCCCGCCTCGGGGTGCCGTGGCCAAAAAATGGCAAATATGAGTACTGTTACCAATTTTGTAACAGGCAATTTTGGCCTCTCGGACAGATTTTGCGCTTAGTGTCGCCAATCTGATGCTTAGTTATTCTACGTTTGTTTATTATCTTCTTTCTTTACGCCGCCTCCGAGTCCTAAATTCTTTGATTTTGCTGTTACTGATTTAGTGACAGTACTCATATTTGCCATTTTTTGGCCAGGACATATGATTAACCCCCCCCCTTTTTTTTCGACGTGAATTAGACCGGCTTAAGCCCAAAACACGCCCGCAGCGTGTTAAATAGCGCCTCTTGCTTCTTCCTGCGGGCATCGACACGATTCCGGTACCGCTTACCCATACGCTGGTTGATGCGCCATGCGAGCGCTTCCATCGCTTCCATGTCGCAGAGCATTTCGTTATTGACCGTCGCGACCTCGATTCCCATAGTAATCAAGCCCGTGTTGCGCTTTTCATCATGGATACGTCCCCTCCGGGAGGAATGGCCCAGCTCACCGTTGTATTCCAGGTCAAACTGGGCTGCTTCCTGATACGCATCGCAAACTGCATGCGGCATCCCCGAGATTGCCTGCGCACGGTCATCGAACTCGATCTTGTAGTCGGTCTTAAAGGGACCGCAGGCAAATCCGCCATAGGAAAACGGAAGCGAAAACAGAGCGAGCATGATGCACTCCATGGGCGAGCGCAGATTTTCTGACAGGTAGGGACACAAACGCTGCAGTTGTTTGGCCGCATTCCCCTTGCATACCGCGAGGTAATCTGCCAGACGATCGGGCGTCAGCACCGGCTCAACCTCAAAGTAGCCCACATCTGCTGGCCGGTCCTTGTCCTTTGCAAGTTTATTCGTAACAGGCGAGGTGTAGGGAGGCAGATACTTCCCGCGGTCACTCAGCGAAATCTTAGAGCACAGCTCCTGAGCCAGGGCAAATGCCTGGATGCAGCCGACCTCGCGCGCAACGGCAACACAAAGGGCCTCGGGAGATAGACTGTACACCCCCGGTTCCACCTCTAGAATCGAGCCGGCGGGCAACCCGGAGCATACGGACCAGCTCACGCCAAGAATGCGGCGGCGCTGCGCCGCAGATCCCACCAGTAAGCAAAGATCTTCTTGCACCTCGCCGCTTGCGGCCCCAATCCGCACCAAGTCGGGAAGATAGATGTCCTCGGTCGAGGGCGACGACGTGCGCAGCACACGGCGCTCTTCATCGGGATCGAGATCCCTCCAGCTGATGTAACCCATTTGTCGGCGCTCGGCGCGCATCATGCGTAGCGCCGAGGCGCCTGTTAGGATTACGGAAGCCGCTAGCTGTTCGCTTGTCGGCTCGTTGCACCGCTCAATCTTCACTGCCACAAAACCACCCCTACCAAACACGTGCGATAGCAAGGCCATCGACTGCTGCGGCGCCGGCGCGCTTGAGTTCCGCCGAAGCCGCGGCCATCGTCGCACCCGTGGTGATAACGTCGTCGATAAGCAGCAGGCGCTTGCCCCGCACATCCTCAACCGTCTCGTACATGCCTTGGGCACGCTCGCGGCGCTCCTCACGACCGAGTTCGCGCTGGTCGCCATGCCCGTACTTGACGAGAGCATCGAGCAGGGGAACACCCGACAGTTCGCAAAATGGGCGCGCGATAGCCTCCATATGATCAAAACCACGCCGCCGAAACGCTGCCGCCGTCGCAGGCACAAACACCACCGCATCCGCACCGGACAGCACACCTCCTAAGCGTTCGGGCGCTACGACCTGGGCATGCAGGGCGGTGTCGTAGAGCAGCTCCGCCAGATACGGAGCCAGACGTCGCTCGCCCGCATCCTTGTACGCTTTAATGATGCGCGGCAGCGGATGCGTGTAGGCGGCACATGCCAGGCAGCGATCGAGTGCCTCGGTCATTGCCGAGGACGCACCCTCGACCGAGCACTCAGTGCACAGCAGGTCTCCAAACGGAGCGCCGCATCGAGTGCAGCTATGACGCGGATCGATGAGCGTAAGCGCCGCGAGGCAGTCTTGGCAAATTAGCGCGCCGGAGCGCTCGCAGCCGGCGCATCGCGTGGGCGACAACGCCTCGAGCGCCTCGTGCGCCGCACGCTCGGCAAACGGTAGCAATTCATCCGCAAACGGCAGGGTGCCAACGCTTTGCAGGCAACCCAACGCATTCAAATGTCTCTTCACGACACAACCCTCCCTATGCAAAGGCAGAGGGAGGGTTGTTGATTCAGCGCTATGATACCCCGACGCGTTTGGGGTTAGGCAGGTTAAATCCGCTCGCGGGCGTTATTCGCCGGCAGGCGGTTGCGGCGCGGACGAGCTCGGGGTCGAGCCCTCGCCACCGTCCTGACGCGGCTTGCGGGAGCGACGACGGCGACGGCGCTTCTGGCCCTGGTCGGCCGAGCCCTCGCCGCCACGATCCTCGCGCGGCTCGCGCTCGTCGCGAGCGGCGCCACGCGAAGCCTTGGCAGCCGCTCCCCCGCCATCTCCGGGACGACGGCGCGTGACCTTGACCTCGCCATCCGAGACCTGATCGGCCACGGAGGGCACTGAGGGCTTCTGTTGCGCGCCCGAGGAATGGCGACGGCGCGGACGCGGCGCGCGCTCCTCCTCGCCACGTGACTTGCCGCCCTTGTCGGCAGACGCATCGGAGGCCGAGGCACCCTTGGGGGCAGCGCCGGCCTCGCGAGCGGCTGCGGCACGGAAGGCGTCCTCGCGCTCCTCGCTCGACAGATGACGGCGACGACGGCGCGTGGGATTCATGCCACCGCCGCGATTCTGCTGCTGGGGTTGCTGAACCTCGCGCTCGCGGGGGGAATTCTTGCCTGCGGGAGCGGTCTCACCGGCATCGCCCGAGCCCGCGCGCTTGCGACGACGACGGCCACCGGCGGCCTCCTCGGCCTCGGGTGTCTCGGCCTTACCACGGCCCTTTCCGCGGCCACGGCCCTCGCCCTGGCTCTGAGCAGCGCGGGCATCGGAATCGGCATCGCGACGACGGCGCTTGGGCATCGACGTGCCGGCAAGACGGTCGGCGCTCGACAGGCCATCGCCCACGTCGACGCCGTTCTCGCGGTCGAGCTCCATAAGCGCCAGGCGCATCTCGGGCGACTCGATACGCTCGAGCACATCGCGCGTCACGCAGTCGGGGCGGCAGTTGCAGCCCTGCTCGGCGGCCTTCTTTTTGCAGCCCTCAGAGCAGGTCATGTCGGCCAGGTTGACCTTAAAGACTTTGCCGTTCTCCAGGCGCAACACCAGCTGCTCACGCGGCGTGTCATATTCCTGGATACGCGCCTTGCCAAGCGGCGTATCGATAAGCGTCTTCTTTTTGGGCGCGCGGCTCTTAAAGTCCTTGTACGCCTCGAACTCGTAGCGCAAGCAGCACATCAGGCGGCCGCAGACGCCGCTAATCTTGGACGAGTTGAGCGGCAGGTCCTGCTCTTTTGCCATGCGAATCGAAACCGGCTCAAACTGTCCGCCAAAGCGCGTGCAGCAGAGCTCCTGGCCGCACTGGGCATAGCCGCCCACCAGGCGGGTCTCGTCACGCACGCCAATCTGGCGCATGTCGACGCGAATGTGCAGCGTCGAGGACAGGTCCTTGACGAGCTGACGGAAATCGACGCGCTCCTCGGCAGCAAAGTAGAACACAGCCTTCTCGCCGCCAAACAGGTACTCGACGCCGACCGGCTTCATCTCGAGGTCGAGCTCCTTGACCAGGCGGCGGAAGTCGACCATGGCCTCGTCACCCTGGATAGCCAGGTCATCGGCAAGCTGCAGGTCGATGTCGCTCGCTACGCGCAACACGGGCTTGAGCGGCTGACCGATTTCGTCGAGCGGCACCTCGAAGGGGTCGGCCGTGACCAGGCCGATCTCGGTTCCGCGCTCGGTGGAGCAGATGGCATAATCGGCCTCGAGGATATCCAGATCCTGTGGGTCGAACCACAGGTCGCGCGAGGCGTAGGTAAACTTAACGGGTACGACTAACGGCATTTCAGTGCCTTCCTGATATCGAACAGCATGACCTCGATGGCCAGCTGGGGAGTAACGTTTCTGGCGATGTTGCGCTCAGCGGTGGCAACCGCCTCGAGCGCCTGGGTGGCACCCGCAACATTCGTCGCCGCGGCAAGCCGCCCGATCGTGTCGCGCACGTCCTCGTTCACAACGTCTGCCGCCTCATCCTGAAGCGTCAGCAGCACGTCGCGCATGAGCGTCCGCGCGCTCGCCAGCGCTTCCATGATACCCGAACGCTCGCGCGCGTTGAGTTCGCGCTTGTTGCGGTCCTCAAGCTGCTTCAATGCTCCACGCGACAGGTAGTCGGCATTTTGCTCGAGCACCTTTTCCTGCGTGGACTTGACCTCGGCGAGCGGCGCCTTGACGGCGACGATGAGCGACTTGGCGCGACTGAGCACATCGGCCTCGTCGGCGGCGATGAGCGAGTCGATGGCACGGACCATCTGGCGACGGGCGTCCTGGCGCTCGGCGCTCTTGAGGAACTCGATACCACGCGTAGGGCTTCCCGCCACGGCGACGGCCATGCGACAACGCGCGATATCCTGGCCCGTCGCGCGGCTCACGGCCTGCGCGGCCACAGTGGGCGACACCAGCCGAAACGGCACGCACTGGCAGCGGCTCACAATGGTGGGCAGCATCACGTCGGCCGAGGTACCCAACAGGATGAACATGACGCCCTCGGGCGGCTCCTCGAGCGTTTTGAGCAGCGCGTTGGCGGTGTTGGCGCGCAGCTGCTCGGCACGGTCGATGATGTAGACCTTTGCCTTGGCGCGGATGGGCGCCAGGGGCACGTCGTCGAGCAGCTCGCGGGTCTGCGCGATGAGGTAGCCCGTAGCGCTTTTGGGGGTGTAATAGTGCACGTCGGGATGCGTATGGCGCGCGACGCGCACGCAGCTGTCGCACGAACCGCAGCCGTCCTGCTCGCACAGGAATGCCTGGGCAAGCGCCCATGCGGCGTCGAGCTTACCGGCACCGGGCGCGCCCAAGAACAGGTAGGCGTGCGATGCGCGGCCGCTTGCGATGGCGTTGGTCAAAAAGTCGCGCACGCGCTGTTGGGTGTCGAGCTTGGCCAGCAGGCTTGTCTGCGCGGGGGCCATGTTACTCAGCCTCCTGGGCAAGCGCGGCGGCGACGGCATCTTGGGGAATGTCGAGACCGTACGCGCGAACCAGCTCGACCGTTTGCGTGAAGACGTCTGCGATCGACGCAGTGGCGTCGATGAGCTTTACGCGGTCTGGCTCCTCGGCAGCAATTGCGCAAAATCCCTGGTAGACACGCTCCTGGAAGGCCATGCCCTTGGCCTCCATGCGGTCTGCCGCACCACGGGCGGCCATGCGCAGCGCCGCCTGCTCGGGCGTGATGTGATAGACGAGCGTGAGCGCCGGATGCGTACCGGCGACAGCCAGGTTGTTGGCATCGCGCACCATCTGACGGTCGAGGCCATCGGCAAACGCCTGATAGCAGGTCGTGGAATCGTAGAAACGGTCGCACAGGACCACCTTGCCGGCAGCAAGGGCAGGCGCGATGACTTCGTGCACCAGCTGGGCACGCGCGGCCTCGTAGAGCAGCAGCTCGCAGGTGTCGCCCATCGCCGTATTGGCGGGGTCGAGCAGCAGGGCGCGAATCTTTTCGCTGATGGCGGTGCCGCCCGGCTCGCGCAGGCTCACAACCTGGTAGCCAGCGAGCTCGAGCGCACGGGCAAGCAGGCGCGCCTGCGTAGATTTACCGGCGCCATCGACACCCTCGAGCGTAATGAAGCTATGTTGAGCGGGCTCAAAAGCCATGGGCGCAGCCCCTTCCTACAAGGCGCGTAAATGCGAGTTATAGCAACCAAGCCATGATACCCCAGGGGCAGGCGCGTCCCAAACCCCACCTAGTCATTGGGGACGTTCTTGAATGACTAGTCGTTTAAGAACGTCCATTACAGTCGAAATTGTCAGCCCGGGCCCGTCT
>CAMQHB010000020.1:0-24964 GCA_947001545.1 uncultured Collinsella sp. | reverse complement strand
AGCGGGGGCTCCTGCCTTTTCAGTGCCCTCGGATTGGGTCATAGTGTCTGTCCGCGCCAAAACATCGGCGTTGCCATGGCCCGGATGCGGCACTTGGGGACGTTCCTTTTTTGCCGGCACCTGGGGACACTCCTTAGTCGTTGGGGACGCTCTTAAAACGACTAATCATTCAGGAACGTCCCCAATGACTACCCGCAGAATGAGCGTGGAAAATCTCCCGTTTTTGGCTTGGTGGCGGGTTCAAAGTGGGAGATTATCCACGCTCATCCGGAAAGTGTCCGAAAATCCACGCTCATTCGCCTTGGATTGCGTTGCCCGTGGCCGACAGCCGCGCGGCACCGGTCCGCGTGGCGGCGTATAATCGGCGGCAGATGACTTGGACGTTAGGAAACCATGACCGATAGCATGCAGCAGATGGCGCTCGACACGCTCGGCGCCTATTTTGGCTACACCTCGTTTCGCCCGGGACAGGACCGCATGGTCGATGCGATCCTTGCCGGTCGCGATGCGCTGGGCGTTATGCCCACGGGCGCCGGCAAGTCCATTTGCTACCAGGTGCCCGCGCTCATGCTGCCCGGCATCACCTTTGTGGTGAGCCCGCTGCTGTCGCTGATGGAGGACCAGACCCGTGCGTTGCTCGCGGCGGGTGCGCGACCCAGCTATCTCAACTCCAGCCTTACTCCGGCCCAGCAAAACACTGTGCTCAAGCGGGCGCGCGAGGGTCGCTACCAGCTTATGTACGTGGCGCCCGAGCGCCTGCTCGAGCCGCGCTTTTTAGCCTTTGCGCAGGAGGCCGCGGCGGACGGCGGCATTGGCGTGCCGCTCGTGGCCATTGACGAGGCGCACTGCGTGAGCCAATGGGGCCAGGATTTTCGCCCCGCTTACCTGCAGATTCGCGAGTTCATCGATTCCCTGCCGCAGCGCCCCATCGTGGCGGCCTTTACCGCTACGGCGACCGAGCGCGTGCGTGCGGACATTCAGCAGATGCTCGGCCTGCAAAACCCCGCGACGGTGGTGACGGGCTTCGATCGCAAGAATCTCTACTTTGGCTGCGAGGAGATGGGCGACAAGGCCAAGGCCGCGTGGGTGCGCGACTACGTGATCGCGCATTCGAGCGAGAGCGGCATCGTGTATTGCTCGACCCGCAAGACGGTCGACGCGTTGGCCGCGGAGCTTGCCGAGGCACTGGGCCCCAGCGGCATTCGCGTGGGCCGCTACCATGCCGGCATGGGCAACGACGCCCGCCGCCAGAGTCAGCGTGCCTTTATCGACGACGACATTCAGGTGATGGTCGCCACCAACGCCTTTGGAATGGGCATCGATAAGCCCAACGTGCGCTACGTCATCCACAACAACGTGCCCGAGAGCATCGAGGCATACTACCAGGAAGCGGGCCGCGCCGGCCGCGATGGCGATCCGGCAAGCTGCCATTTGCTGTGGAACGGCAACGATTTCCGTATGCGCCGCTTTCTGATCGATCGCGGCGATGCTGCCGATGAGGCGCTCGACGATGAGCAGCGCGCGTGGGCGCTCCAGAACCGTTATCGCCTGCTCAGCCAGATGGAGGGCTACTGCAATACCACCGGCTGCCTGCGCGAATACATGCTGCGCTACTTTGGCGACGAGGCTGCGGCCGAGCATGCGGCAGCCGCCGCGGGCGGCACGGCAGACGACGCCGAGGGCTGCGGCAACTGCAGTAACTGCCTCACGCAGTTCGAGGTCGAGGACGTCACCGATATGGCCCGCGCCGCTGTGCGCTATGTGGCCACGCGTCCCATGCGCTTTGGCAAGTCGCTCATCGCCGATGTGCTCCACGGCGGCAATACCGAGCGCATTCGCCAGATGCATCTGGACGAGGACCGTGGCTATGGTGAGCTGTCGAGCGAATCGGTCGGACGCATTAAGGACATCATCGGGCAGCTGTGCGGCCGCGGTTATTTGGCAACCTCGCAGGGGCAGTACCCGGTCGCGGGGCTGGGCCCGCGTGCCATCGAGGTCGAGGACGAGGCGTTCGCCTTTACCGTTAAGCGTCGCGCGTCCAAGCGCAAGGCCTCGGCCCGCGCCCGCCGTGCGGTGGATCTGCTGCGCGAGGAGGCCGAGCTGGATCAGCGCCCGCGCGTTGGCGACGATGCCGAGCTGTTCGAGCGCCTGCGTGCCCTGCGCAAGGAGATTTCGACCGAGCTGGAGATGGCGCCGTATATGGTCTTTTCCGACAAGGCACTGCGCGGCCTGTGCCGCCTGCGCCCGCAGACACGCGACGAGCTGATCCAGGTCAACGGCATCGGCGAGAAAAAGGCCGACGCCTTTGGCGAGCAGTTTATGGCGGCGATTGAAGAGTTTGAGTCCGAGCATGCGCGGGATGGAGCGTAACGATGGTAGCCGATAGCAAGACCGAACGTTCCGAGCGCGCCGAGGTGTCCGCCGTGCCACTGTACCAGCAGGTCATGGACGACCTAAAGGGCGAGATCGCGCGCGGCGTGTACGTGGCCGGCTCGCGCATTCCTTCCGAGATGGAGCTCGCGAAGTCCTATGGCGTGGGGCGCATCACCGTGCGCCGTGCCATCGAGGAGCTGTCACGCGCGGGGTATCTCAACCGCCAGCAGGGGAGGGGCACCTTTGTGTGCGCTCCCAAGCTCAAGCGCAAGATTCGCCAGAAGGGTGACGTTCAGAGCTTTTCCGAGGGTTGTGCTGCCAACGACATGGTGCCGGGTGCGCGTCTGGTGTCGCGCACGGTGGTCGCGGCGACGCGCGAGGATGCGACGTTCTTTGGCGTGGAGCCCGGCTGCGAGCTTATCGTGGTCGAGCGCGTGCGCACGGCCGACGGCATTCCCGTCATGCTCGAGAACAACGCCTTTGTGCTGGCCGACCATCCCTACCTGCAGACGCTGGCCGACGAGGACCTCACCGATAACTCAATCTTTGCGCTCGTCGCCGAGCATTCGGGTCGCGCGCCGCTCAAGTCCGACCCCTGCACCGTGGAGATTGCGCTGGCGGATGCCCAGGCGGCCCCGCTGCTGGAGGTGCCGGTCGGCGAGCCGCTCTTCTATATGGAGGCCTACTTTACCGACGCCGGCGGGCGCCCTCTACTGCTCGGCCGCCAAAAGATCGTGGGCTCGCGCTACGTCTTCGACATCTAACGTCCATAGATAGAACAACATAGAACAAATTTGCCGAGATGACTTCACGGGCGTTGTTGCACGTGTTATAAATAGGACAACATAGAACGACAGCAGGTACGAGCTGCCGTCGCTCAAAACCGCCGCACAAGGAGGAACATCAGGATGAACGCACATGATCTGGTTCAGGAAATCATCGAGCGCAAGGGCAAGATCGAGAATGTCTTTTGGATCGCTTGCGGCGGTTCGATGATCGACCTGATGCCGGCCAACGAGCTGCTCAAGCGCGAGGCCACCACGTTTACCTCGACGGTCTACACGGCACGCGAGTTTTGCCTGATGGTCCCCAAGAGCCTAGGGCCAAAGTCGCTCGTTATTGCCTGCAGCCACAGCGGCAACACGCAGGAGGTCGTCGACGGCTGCGAGATGGCGTTGGCTGCCGGCGCCGAGGTCGTCGCCCTCACCGACTGCGAGGGCTCCAAGATCGACAACGGCAAGTGGACCACCTGGGTCTATCCGTGGGGCGAAGGCGTGCCGCAGGCCGAGGTCCCGCAGGGCATCGGCGCCCTGATGGCTGCCGAGTTGCTCGACCAGCAGGAAGGCTACGAGACACTCGCCGACATGTACGAGGGCCTCAAGCAGATGGATGCGCTGCTGCCCGCTGCTCGCGAGAAGGTCAACGCCGAGCTGGGCGCCCGCTTTGCCGAGCTCTGCCAGCAGCACAAGTTCTTCTATATCCTGGGTTCCGGCCCCAACTTTAGCCAGACCTACGCCATGGCCATCTGCTCGCTCATGGAGATGCAATGGCAGCACTGCTGCTATATCCACTCCGGCGAGTATTTCCACGGCCCGTTTGAGGCCACCGAGCCCGGCGTGTTCTACTTTGTGCAGCTTGGCGCGGGCGAGTGCCGCCCCATGGAGGAGCGCGCTCTTGCGTTCCTCAACACGCACACCGATACAGTCATGGTGCTCGATGCACTCGAGTACGGCGTGGGCGACGTGCCCGCCAGCGTGCGTTCGTACCTGGAGCCGATCTTCTTCTACAGCATGAGCTGCGAGCTGCGCGCCGCCCGCGGCAAGGTCTTCGACCACAGTCCCGAGGTTCGTCGCTACATGGGCATCGAGCAGTACTAATATACCGGGAATAACCTCTCACGACGGGGTCTGCGCTGCGCGCGGGCCCCGTTTTGCGTTGTGGCAGCCGGATTCGTGTCTGCGCGAAAACGAAGGTGAATACTTTTCCGCGAAGTGAACGACCTATTTTGGACCCCCGAAGCATCCACACTTTTTGACGCCAAAACTGCAGGGAAAACTCGACGAAACCGCAGGAAACGGCGTCCGAAAAGTGTCGATGCTTCGGGGGCTCGTTTTTGCTCGTTCACATCGCGGAAAAGTATTCACCTTCGATTCGTAAACGTGTTGCATGAGCAAAAAATCGGGCCGTGCCGGGGATTTCCGGCGCGGCCCGCTTAGTATCGCGCTTCGATTCGCAAGGTTGCGGCAGCCAGCGGCCTACTTTGCGTCGTATGCCTCGGCTTCCCACCAGTCGAGCTGGGCGATGTTGTCGCGGATGTGCTGGCAGCTCTTGTGGAAGCCCTCGAGCTCATACTCGGAAAGGTCGAGCGTGTAGACCTCCTCGACGCCCTCGGCGCCGATCACGCACGGCAGGGAGGTGAAGATGCCCTCCTCGCCATACTGGCCGGTCATGAGCGTGGAGGCGGAAAGCACGGCGTGCTCGTTGTGCAGAACGGCGGCGCAGACGCGCGCGGCGGAGTTGGCGACGGCGTACTCGGTGCACTGCTTGCCCTGGTAGGTCACATAGCCGCCCTTGCGTGCAAGCTCCTCGACCTCCATGTGGTCGAAGGCGTACTTGTCGGGGTTCTCGGCCTGAAGCTCGTTGAGGCTCTTGCCGGCGATGGTTGCGGCCTTAAAGGCGGCCAGCTGGCTAAAGCCGTGCTCGCCGATCATGTAGGCGTCGATGGACTTGGGGCTCACGCCGACCTTCTTGGAGATCTCGGTGCGCAGACGGGCGGAGTCCAGACCGCAGCCCGAGCCGATGATCTTCTTGGGATCGTAGCCGGTCAGGTGCCACAGCTCGGTGCACACGACGTCGCAGGGGTTGGAGATGCTCACGAAGATGCCGTCAAAGCCGGCGTCGACGATGCGCTTGGCAAAGGTGCGGGCGGCGTCGGTGGTAAAGAACAGCTCGCCGTCGCGGTTGCCGGCGGCCAGCGCGACCTTGCCGGCGGCGTTGACGATGACGTCGCAGCAGGCAAGTCCCTCGTAGTGGTCGTAGCAGTTGACGATCTTGGTGTTGTACGGGACAAACGAAAGGGAGTCGCGCAGGTCCTGGACCTCGGACGTCACCTTGGCCTCGTTGATATCGCACAGGTACAGCTCATCGGCAATGCCCTGCATGAGCAGGCTGTTGGCGACATGTGCTCCTACGTGGCCCTGGCCGACCACACCGATCTTACGCGTCTGGTACATATATGTATCCTTTCGGCCGAGTTTTTCGCGTCGAACCATTGTAGCGTCCAGCTGCCACTTTGCTAGACTAAAGCGCCGTAGATTTTTGGCACATGCCTTAATCTCTACTTTTGGAGTGATTTGGGCCGCTGACGGCATCGCTGGGCGATGTGCTCGCGCGGATAGGGCTGCTCGTTGTACCATAGCTGCAACTGACTCGTAAGGAGCATCCATGCCCATTCGCATTCCCGACGCCCTCCCTGCCGCCGCGCAGCTCGAGAGCGAGAACATCTTTGTCATGACCGAGTACCGCGCGCTGCACCAAGACATCCGCCCGCTGCGCGTGCTCATCCTCAACCTCATGCCCACCAAGATCGCCACCGAGACGCAAATCATGCGCAAGCTCTCCAACACGCCGCTGCAGGTGGAGGTGGACCTGCTGCGCACCAAGACGCACGAGGCCACGCATGTGAGCGCCGGCCACCTGGAGACGTTTTACCGCACATTCGACGACATCCGCGACATCCACTACGACGGCCTGATCATCACGGGCGCGCCGGTGGAGCAGATGCCGTTCGAAGAGGTCGACTACTGGCCCGAACTCTGCCAGATCATGGATTGGTCCACCACACACGTGCACTCTACGCTGCACATTTGTTGGGGCGCGCAGGCGGGCCTGTATCACCACTACGGTATTCAGAAGCACGACCTGCCGGCAAAGGCGAGCGGCGTGTTCGAGCATTATCTGGTGAAGCCTCAAAGCCCGCTGGTTCGCGGCTTTGACGACCGTTTCTATGCCGTGCATTCGCGCAACACCGATGTGCGCCGCGAGGACGTGGAGGCCGAGCCACAGCTTGAGGTCGTGGCTGTGTCCGACGAGGTGGGCCTGTACATCGTCAAGTCGACCGACAGCCGCCGCTTCTTTGTCTTTGGCCACCCCGAGTACGATACCGACACGCTGCGTCTGGAGTACGAGCGTGACGTGAAGCGCGGACTCAACCCGGAGGTGCCGGCGCATTACTTTCCAGGTGACGACCCCACCGTCGAGCCGCGCAACGTCTGGCGCAGCCAGGCTCAGTTGCTCTACACCAACTGGCTCAACTACTACGTCTACCAGACCACGCCCTACGACCTGGCCCGCGCCGGCGAGGAGCACTAGGCCGTCGGGAGGTGCGCCAGCCGTTAGGCGCTGACGATGTGGGGTAGCGGCAGGTCGTGGGCGTCGGTGGGAACGTGGTCGACACGCTGCTCGTCAAAGGCGATGCCGATGATTTGGCATGCGGGCGAGAGCGTGGGCAGGTAGCGGTCATAGCAGCCGCCGCCGTAGCCCAGGCGCGCGCCGGTGCGGTCGAAGGCTACGAGCGGCACGATAATCATGTCGAGAGCCACGGCAGGCGCGGTGGGGAAGCGGCTGCTGTCGATGTCCGTGGCTGCGAAGGCCCGCGTAGGGTGGGCGATAAACGGGGCCTCGGACGCATCGCCGGCAGAGACTGCCCGCATGCACATGCGCTGGCCACAAGCCACGGTGTCTGTTGCCGAGAGCATGCACGGATAGGCCACGCGCCAGCCGCGCGCGGCGGCCGCAGCGGCAAACGCGGCAGGGTCTGCCTCGGAACCCATCGCGGCATAGACGGCAACGATGCGCGGCGCCGCGGCATCTAAGCGGCCCAGCAGCTCAACCAGCCGCGCACAGATATCAGCAGACTTCGCCGCCCGTACATCCAAATCAAGAGCATCGCGCTGGGCAATCACCGCCCGCCGCAACTCAGCCTTGTCCATCCCAACCTCCTCTAGCAAACCTGCCAAAAAGTGACAGGCTTATTTTGGCAGGTTTTATCTGGGCAAACGTCGAAGCCGCCACAAAGGCGCCCTGTGTGGCGGCTTCGACTCGACGTTGGCTTCACAGCGCCGCAGCGATCGCTTCAGTCACAAACTTATTGAGTGACTCACCCTTCTTTGCCGCTGCCAGCGCTGCTTGCTTGTGGAGCTCAGAGCCCGTTCTTACGTTGAACGAGCCCTTAAAAGCCCGCTCGGGTTCCTTGCCCTTCTCGGCGCAAAACTCAAGGTAATCGTCGACGGCGTCGTGGAAGCATTGCTCCACTTCTTCAGCCGTGGAGCCTTCAAATACGATTGCGTCCCTAATGCCGGCGACCATACCTGTTAGCACATGCTGTTCGGCATCGAACTCGACCGGGGCGAAATAACCCTTGTATGCCAAAACGTTACTCATGACTACCTCCGACATCTTGCAGAAAGCGAACGATGTTTCGAATGGTCCCCGCTGTCAATTCGTCAGATGGATGAGGCGCGTGCATTACGAACATCCTGCCATCTGATGGCCTGTAGAAGCGAACGCGCGATCCGGACGTCTTGCCTTTGCTGTCCATTTCAAAGCCATATGAAGCCATAACTTTAAGAAAGTCAGCAAATCTATACGTTGAAGGACAGCTAAGCAGCTGGGCGATGAGTTTATCGGATCGAGTCATCCCGCCTCACATTCTGCAACTATATTCTAGTTGCAATTTCAGTTCGATGCAAGCACCTCTACTATAGAACATGTGTGCGTATAGAACAAGTGTTCGAACTACCACGAAGGGCGCCTGTGAACTGCGCCCTTCGTGGTAGTTTTGCTTGCCGTGCCTTAGCCCAGCAGGTCGATGACGTTGAAGCCGGCGTTGCTCTTGGCGATGACGTCTCGGCCGCCAAAGACGCAGGTGGGCGACTCGGCTGCGATGCGCGTCACGTCGGCGCCGAGCGAGCGCAGCTCACCGGGCGTGGCGGCGAGCATCTGGGCGCGGCGCTCCTCGCGTGCATGCGGATCGAGTCCGGCCAGGTAGGTCGTGTTGCGGCGCTTGGTGAGCGCGTACGGCTTCACCGGCGCGTCCATGCCGCTCACGCAGCTCACGATAAAGCCCTCAAAGGCGGCCTCGTCGGGCTCAAAGCTGCCGAGCCATTCGCCTGCGCGCGCCACGCGCTCAATCGAGGGGTCGATTGCCGGGTCGCGGTAGGTGTAGAACGCCGCCTGACGCTCGCCGGCCGCGCGGAATCCGCAGCCGTACGCACCACCCTTCACGCGGATCTCGTTCCACAGGTAGTCGTAGGAGAGCGCGTTGGCGGCAACCGCCCAGGCGCCCGTCACGTCAATGCCCAGGCGACGCGGATCGCACGCACGCGCGGCAAAACAGATGTCGCTGGGGATGACAAAAGCCTCGTGGCGGTCGCACGGCGCCGGCACCACGAGCGCGTCGCGGCCGGCATCGGCGCCGTCGCCAGCGTCCAGCCCCAGGTCGCCCGCGGCATCCCAGTACGCGTCAAAGTCCTCGTCGCTGCCGGTAAAGCTCGCCATGCAGCCGTCGGCCACAAAGATGCGGCCCGCCAGCTCGGTAAGCTTGGCGCGCAGGCCGCCCAGGCGCTCGTCAAAGTGGTCGAGCAGATCGCGCAGGAACAGATAGAAATCAACGCCCGAAAGCTGCTCGCGCACCACGGCCGAAGGCGAGCTGTAGCTCATCGCGCGACCGAGCGCCGCCGAGTGGCCGTTGTTGATAAAGCCCTGCTCAAGCCCAATGCGAATCTGCGTGAGCACGTCGCGCATGCGGTCGGCGTCGGCGTCTGCCAAAAGCGTGCTCGACCATACCTCGCGCGGCAGACTCGCCAGTGCATCGATCTTCTCGGACAGGGCGCCGGCGCTCACCAGCAGGTAGGGGCGCACGCCGTCTACTTCGGGCTGCGTCATGACTTCGGTCGTAAAGCTCAAAAAGCCGAGCTTGCCGGCGAGCAAGTTATCGAGTTCCTCGGCCGAGTGCTCGCGCGTGGGCAGCTGCTTAAGCAGGCGGCAGAGCAGTGTCACATAGGGCAGGTCCTCAAACGCGACGCAGCTCAGGTCGAAATACTGCATGGCGTAGGCCAGACGGTTGGTGGGGATGCCGTGGCGCAGGCAGGGGATGGGCGCGGTCGTGTCCACGACCAGTGGCGGCTCGGGGCGCGCCTCGCCAATGTCGGACACGCGCAGGCGCGGCAGCGTGGCCTTGGCCTCGGGTGTGTCTTCCGCCTCCTGCGCGGCACGCAGCGCGGCCGTGCGCTCGACCACGTCGGCCAGCTCGGCATCGGTCATGGCATCGCGCTTGGCTGCCAGCTCGGCGGCCTCGGCACCCTCCGAACCCTCGGCGGCGTCCACCGGCACCAGCTCGACCAGTGCCATGTGATCGTTCTGCAGCACCAGTTCGCGCAGCAGGTCCTCAAAATAGCTGCCGTCCAGGTCGCCGCGCAGCTCCTCGTACACCGGGCCGTACTTGAGCGCCAGCGTCGCGGCGTCGTCATCGTAGAGCCAGGTGCTCAGCGCGTCGCACGCAATGGCCACGCCGTCGGCGATACCGTAGTCGCGCTGGCGCAGGTCGTATTCGTTGCTGCTGATGATGGCTTCCAGACGCTCGCGCGGAACGCCGTGCTCGCACAGGTCGCGGCAGGCGTCCTGGAACACGCGGCGCAGCTCGCGCGCCACGCCGGGCTGCGCGTTTTGCAGCATGATGAGCTCGTAGGGCTGCAGGCTCTCGGCCGCGGTGTAGCTCACCACGTTGCCGCCCAGACCTGCCGCCAGAATGGCCTTCTTAACCGGCGCTTCGTTGGAGCCCAGCAGCGCCTCGAACAGGATATCCGCCGCGATCGTGCGCTTGCGGTCGAGCGCGCTGCCCAGCACAAGGCCCAGGCCCACCAAGGCGTTTTCGGGCGTGGTGGCCATCTCGATACGCTTGTACTCGCAGGTCACAGGCGCCTGCACGCCCAGCGGATTGGGCGCCAGCGTGGACGGGTCCTCGCCGGCGGCAACGGCAGCGTCCATGCGGCGGCTCGCGGCACTCGGCTGCGACAGATAGCGCTCGTCCAAAAAGGCCAGCGCGCGGTCCACGTCCAGGTCGCCGTAGAGCGTGATGTAGGAGTTGGAAGGATTGTAGTGGCGCGCGTGCGTGTCCAGGAACTGCTCGTAGGTGAGCGCAGGGATTGCGCGCGGGTCGCCGCCGCTCTCGTGCGCATAGGCGGTGTCGGGGTAGAGCGCGGCGTTGACGGCGTCGTCCAGCACACTCATGGGGTCGGACAGCGCACCCTTCATCTCGTTGAACACCACGCCGTTATAGCGCAGCGTGCCCTCGTGCAGGCTAGCGGAGCTGCCGTCGCCCTCGCCCTCGGCACCCTCCGACAGGTCCAGCTCGTAGTGCCAGCCCTCCTGCTCAAAAATGGTGGGCTTGGTATAGATGGCCGGGTTGAACACCGCGTCCAGGTACACGTCCATCAGGTTGTACAGATCCTGCTCGTTGGTGGTGGCAACGGGGTAGATGGTCTTGTCGGGGTAGGTCATGGCGTTGAGAAACGTCTGCATGGAGCTCTTGATCAGGTCGACAAACGGCTCCTTGACGGGAAACTTGGCCGATCCGCACAGCACCGAGTGCTCAAGAATATGGAACACGCCGGTGGAATCGGCCGGCGGCGTCTTAAAGCCAATGGCAAAGGCCTTGTTTTCGTCGTCGCACGCCAGGTACAGCAGGCGAGCGCCCGAGGCAGTGTGTCGCAGCACGTAAGCGTCCGAGTCGAGCTCGGGCACGGTCTCGCGGCGCTCGACGGCAAAGCCGTGGCAGGTAGTGCCGGGCACCAGCAGTGCAGCGGCTGCGGCGCGCGGGTCGGTTGAGGTGGTGGGCATATGCAGTCTCCTTTGACGCCCCAGCGGGGGCGAATCGAGTCGAATCCTCGAGAGTATACCCATATGGGGCCGCGACCCTGCGGCGAACTGGAGACGATGCCAGCGGATTGGGCGAAGGGCTCGCGTGCCCGCCGCACGAGCGTGGAAAATTGGACACTCGCCAAACGAGAGTGGATATTCGGACGGACGAGCGAGGATTTCCGGATACCTATCGAACGAGAGTGGATATTTGGACGGAATTTGCCGCAAAAGCCCCAAAAACCGTCCAAATATCCACTCTCGATATCCGACCGTCCGAAAATCCTCGCTCGTCCATCACTCGCGTATCTCTCGTCCCTCATTCGTCTCTAATATGAGAGATGACAGGAAGATGAGAGAAAAATATGAGAGATAACTGAGCAGCAAAGAGACAGGCAATCATGGTATTGTCTCAATACCAATTGTTCTACCAGCAAAAATATGTATAAATGAAGCAAATGGTAGACATTCCATCTCTCATCTATCTCTCTATCTCTAAGCCGAGAGATAGAGAGATAGATGAGAGATAATTTCGAGAGATAACTGAGAGACGAGGGAAATCTATCCGCGGCATTCTCCGCAGGACCGAGCGAAAGGACGTGCAGATGAACGAAAACGAGCTGACCGGTCTGCTTGAGTCTTTAAGGCGTATGGGCTCGGATGATCTTAACGTCGAAGTGAAGGAGAGCGCCACGACGCTTTCCCGCGATGTGTGGGAAACGGTGAGCGCATTCGCGAACACTGCCGGCGGAATCATCGTGCTCGGAGTGAGTGAGCGCGCAGGTTTTGTCCCGGTTGAGAACTTCGAGACCGAGAAAGTGCTCAACCAATTTGTGTCAGGCATGGGTGATGCGGGCGGTCGAGGAAAGCTGGCCAATCCGCCTAAATACACGATCGAGCGAGTGGAGCTTCAGGGCGTCATCGTTCTCGTCATTGCGATTGAGGAGCTCGATCCGTCGAGCAAGCCCTGCTATGTCATAGAGCGGGGCGCCCAGGGCGGCAGCTACAAGCGCATCGATGACAAAGATGTGCCGCTTTCATCGACCGAGGTGCTCGCATTGGCGTCATACGGTCGAGCGACTCCGAGCGATCGGGACGCGGTGGCGGGTGCGGGCGCGGACAATCTCGACGAGACGCTGGTCGACCGTACGATAGATCGGGCTTTCTCGTTGACGCCCCGGGCAATGCGCGGCGCGCCGGACAAACAAACGAAGCTGGAGCGCCTAAATATCCTTGATTCCCAGGGCAATGTCACCAAGGCTGGACTCCTAGTTGCGGGCATCTACCCTCAGCAGTTTTATCCCAAGCTCTTTATCGACATGGCTGTCCATGCGGGGACCCGGAAAGGCATGGCGGGGTCGCTGAGATTCATGGACCGCACAATCTGTGAGGGAACGTTGGGCGAGATGATCTCGGATGCCGTCGCAGCCGTCGCCAAGAATTTGCGGCGAACCTCGACCGTCCAAGGCGTCTCGCGTGTCGACTCGCTGGAGATTCCCGAGGAGGTTCTGCGCGAGGCAATCGCCAACGCCGTAATCCATCGAGAATACGGGGATCGGTTCTGTGGACAATCGATTGCCGTCGACGTCTTTGACGATCGTGTCGAGGTGACGAATCCTGGCGGCCTTTACGGGGGAAAGACTCGCGAGAACTTGTTTGACGGCAGCTCCCGATGCCGTAACGCGACGCTCGTGAAACTCATGTCGATTGTCCCTCTGCCGGATGGCGCAGGTTCGCCGGCTGAGGGCAATGGCTCGGGCATCCCGATGATGATCGATGCCATGCGCGCACATGGTCTGGCCGAGCCCCTGTTCTGCCCGGGGTTCGATCGGTTCAAGGTCGTACTTTACCGTTCAAAGATCGAGCCGGTCGATCATGGCGGGGGCTTAATTGTGACGGCACTCAAACACTACGGCGAGCTGGGGACGCGCGAGCTGGCAGAACGCACGGGGCTTACAATTTCCCAGGTTAGGTCGCGCGTCAACGCGCTCATTGCTCAAGGCGAGCTTGAGCCCACGGCGCCGTCGACAAGCCGCAACCGCAAATATCGACTGTCAGAGCGCGTGGAATAAATGCGTTAGTGGACGAGGCGACTCAATAATCGACCCTCGATTGGCGTCCACTAAGGTAAAGCGGTTGTTGCCCAGTCGACGGTGATGCTAAAGACTCGGCTTACGCCGGCATGGCCCCGAACCCGTCCATCAAGAACAGCCTAAGAACCAGCTTGATGACATATCCCGGTTTGACTTCAGCCGTGCCAAAGACGCTGCGTTCGGCGAGCTCGCTGCAGTATGCATAGATGTCGCGGATAAGGTCCGCGCCCGAAAGCGTAAACATGTAGCCTGCGTCCGAAAGCGCATTGGGCGCGGCGGGCAACTTGGCCATGTGGCAGAACGTTTGCAGGTCGGGCGCCATAACATTCTGGTAGTCGAGGTGGCCGCTGGTATCCTGTGCGGCAAGCTCCAATTGGCGCGCAAAATCCAGCGCCGCCGCTAACACAAAGCTCGGCGTAGGCGCATTGACGTCCTGGGTGGTCGCCACAAGCCTGCCCGCTGCCTGCGTGACAAGCCAGGCGACCTCGCGCTGGCAGCGCACGGCCTTGCGTGTAACCGGCTTGATGGACGAAGAAGAAACGCTTCCCTTAGGCGGATTCGAAACAGCCACAAGAACCTCCCATGAACGACCCGGCCCAACAAGCCCGGATGAAACACGTGCTACATCAGTATACAGGGGAGTGGGGTGGCGGGGTACAAGCGCGCCAGCGGCAAACCGAGAGCATCAACGATGTGCCTCCGCTCTATTTGGACGATGGCACGTGGGTCATTAAGTATTCGGTTCAAGCGCCAGGCGCCGTTGGTTCTCGAGACCAAGACTATAACCGTAAAATGCTCAACTGCATGGAATGTGGCGTTCCGGTCGGAGTCATATTTGCAACCGAGGTGGGCTACAAGGTGCTCGGCCTTGCGTTTGTTGAACGGTTCGAGCCCGAAAACGGATGGTTTGTTCTGCACGGTCCTGTTCATAAAGGCGGACCGGACCCTCGTTTTGCGCCCGACATGAGCTATCTGAAGCACATGCCCGTCGATATTGAGTTTGCCGGACAGGGTACGACCGACGACGAAAAGGTCCGCTATGCGTTAAGGCGCGAGCGATTGGGGCAGCAATGGTTCCGCAAGCAACTCGTTGCCGCCTATGACGGCCGTTGCGCGGTGTCGGACTGCGGCGTCAGCGAAGCTCTGGAGGCTGCACATATCGAGAATTACTCGGGACCCAAATCGCAGGTTGCCAGCAACGGCATTCTGCTTCGACGCGATCTTCATTCCCTATTTGATGCTCACCTGATTTCGTTTGAGCCTGTTTGCGGCGAATATCGGCTGTGCGGATCGTACCTGCTGGATAAGACCGGCTACGCTTCCTTTGCGGGTGCGACGCTAAGGCAGCCGAATGAGCGTCAGTGGCGACCCAATACGGTGTTTCTTGAGGCCCATCGCATTGAGTTCGATCGCTCGGAAAAGAAGCGTGAAAAGGCGGGGCTTCTGCCGTATTAGCGTATTTGGCTTTGGCATTCTTTGACGATCGTGTTGTTTGATCGGATCGCGTGGCGATGCAATCTCGCGCACGCCCGCCGGTGCATGCTCTTCCTGTTTTGTATAGCGAGAGGGGAGCGTGTATGAGCTGGCGAGGCGATATTGCGATGGGGAAGTACGGAAAACTGCCGTGTGCCCTTATAGACAACAATATGTTTCCGAGCGTAGAGGTTGATTGCGGGTCGTTTGTCGTCACCTGCCCTTGCTGCGGCTCGCAAATACCGTGTCTCGACATTCGGTTCATCGATGCGCGCGACAGACTCAGCGACGAAGTGAGAAAACAGACAGGCGTTCATATGCCGGTGTATCCGGAGAAATGCCCTGTTTGTGGCCTCGATATCGTGTATGACGCCGGCGACGAGGGATAGGTGATGCGGAGGAGTTGGCTGTGAGTGTCTTTTGCCTCTACAAATAAATCCCCTCACCGAGTTGCTTGTGGAACTCGGCGTGATGGTCACGTGCCCAGGTAAAGAGCGCTTGGTCAAAGTCGGTGCGCGTGGCCGGGACGCCAAAGACGCCGGCAACTTCGACGCGCGCAAACTCCAGTGCCGGCAGCTTGTTGATGGCAGTGAGGGCAAATGGGGATGAGGGCTCCTCGAACAGATAGCGGCTGCCTTGCAGCGCGCCGCAACTGGTGCAGGTGTTGCCGAGCGACGGGGCTTTGGAGGCTCGCGCGCCTACGGGCTTGTAGCCGCAGCGCTTATGAAGGTAGTCGCGGATCTCGCCCGGCGCGCAGCCAAGAGCGGGCACGATGGCGAGCGCGTTGGCGTTGGCCGTGTCTATGGCAATGTGTCCGGCCTTGTTGGGCGCGTGCGCAATGGCGATGGCCTTGCCGTCATCGGTTCGATAGGGAATGCCGAAGGCCGCGACCGAGGTCTCTTTGTGACACTTCCAGCACTCGCGCTTGCCCAGTACTAGATATATATACGGCGCTGAGGGGTCGGATCGGTCAACACCGGGCAGCCACTCGGCAAAGGGCTCGGGGTTGACGCCGCTGGGTACATACCAGACCTTCTTGGTCCGGTCCCATTTGGCGCCCAGCGCCTTGGCTTCTTCTTTGTGCGAAAAGGGGACATCGAGCTCGGTGCGCATGGCGGCTCCTTGGTGCTGCAGGTGCAAGTGACTCAAGGATACCGCAGGGCGCAGACATCGCGGCGTTTTGCCGAGAAGTTGCGGTGCGGACTGATTGGTTATGCCGATGGATAGATCGGCAAGTAGATGGTCGGCTTTTGGCTAGTTGGGCGGTTGGAACTGCCGGCGGATTTGGCGACATAAAACAAAACAGCCCAGAGAGCATAGCCTCTGAGCTGCGAACATTTGGTGGGCGTTAGAAGATTTGAACTTCTGACCTCTTCCGTGTCAGGGAAGCGCTCTCCCCCTGAGCTAAACGCCCGATCAAGGGTGCGCAAGCGCGCAAGGGATAATATAACGGAGCCTGAACTCGGTGGCAAGAACATTTTTAAAAATCGCTTACATTGTGGAATTCGGGGGCTTCGTCATAGCCATTTCAAAAGAGCCTGCTGCCGCGATTTGGCTGTCGCATAATGCAAGGCCATTGCGGTATCGAGCTATGGAAAGACACCTGCGGAATTGTCCTACCGATAAGCGGACAAGCCTCCAGCTGGTGCCTTCGCCGTGGTAAGGTAAGCCGAATTGCTTCCAGACTGTTTCGGGGGAGTGGAATGAGCAAAGAGTGTGTCGAGCAGGTCGAAGGCGCAGGGGCTTCGGTGCCGATGACCGATATATCGAACATTGATGTGCCCGAGGGCACCGACGAGCTCAGCCGCAACACCCGTCGCGCCTGGCGCGAGCGCCTTAACGATGCGTCGTCGCGCAAGATGATCACGGGCGTCTTGGCTACGCTGGTGGGCGGTTCGTTTTGGGGCTTCTCGGGCACCAGCGCGAGTTTTTTGTTCGATACCTACCATGTCGATACGCTGTGGCTTATGAGCGTGCGTCAGATTCTCGCCGGCCTGCTCTTTATGGCTGTGGTTGTCACGCGCGACCGCGCACGCCTGGTCAAGCTTTGGACGACGCCCGCTGATCGCAAGCAGCTGCTGCTCTTTACCGCTTTTGGCCTGCTGTTCAACCAGTTTTGCTATCTTTCGGCCGTGCGCCTGACGAACGCCGGAACCGCGACGGTGCTCCAGTGCCTGCAGCTCGTTATCATCATGGGCTACGCCTGCGTGACCGATCGCCGTATGCCGCGTACTCGCGAAGTCATCGGCATTGGCCTGGCTCTGGGTGGAACCTTTTTAATCGCCACCGGCGGCGACCCCACCAGCCTGAATATCTCGCCGCTTGGCCTGGCAGCAGGTCTTATGTGTGCGGTCAGCGCCGCGTGTATGGCGGTGATTCCCGCCAAGATCCTGCCCGAATACGGCAGCCCCATCGTCACGGGCTCGGCAATGCTCACGGCGGGCGTGGTCTCGTGCGTCTTCGTGCAGCCCTGGGCGCATATGCCGGCGCTCGACGCTGCCGGCATCGAGGCGCTCGCGGTGTTCGTGGTTATCGGCTCGTTTTTTGCTTACATGCTTTATATGCAGGGCGTTAAGGACATCGGCTCGGTGCGCGCGAGCCTCATCGGAACTGTGGAGCCGGTTTCGGCGACCATCACCAGCGCCGTTATGCTGGGGACGGTGTTTTTGCCGACCGACCTTATCGGCTTTGCCATGATCATCGTGATGATGTTCCTCACGGTGTAGCTGGCGCTTCCGCCAAGACGGAAAAGGTGTTGTGCCGCATTTTCGCCAATTGATGTCCGTGTCTGGAGTTTAGCTGTCGATGCTCAAAATGCCATAAACTAGTAACGTTATGGACTTTTTCATTGCGACTCAATTGCGAGGATTTCTTTATGGCTGGTAATCACTTTAAGGGCAGCGATAGCGGCCGTCCTGCAGTTCCGCCGCGTCCGAACGGGGCTGGTAAAGCCGGCACGCCGGGCGGCGCCGGACAGGGCGGTTCCGGTAAGCGCGTGTCCCCGGGCGAGACGGCGATGTTTACCGCTCTGTACGAGCAGTCTCAAAAGGCAAAAAAGACCGGCCGTGCAAGAGGGAATGTCTTTGCGGGCGGTGCAAGCTCCACGTCGCAGCCGAGCGGGGCTCCTTCGGTACCTGCGAACAACGCAGGTGCTGCCAACGCCGCGAATGCCGCCGGCAACGTTAATGCCGGCAAGGCCGACAACAATACTCCCTCTGCCGGTGGCGCGGGGCTTACGGGTAACCTCGGCACGATTTACACCGGCGCCTCTGAGACTGGCACGTTCGCCCGTCTGGATGATAGCGGTACCGAGTTTGCGGGCTCGGGTTCCAAGGAAGATTATTATGATTTTGGCTTGAACTACGGTAGCGACGCTTCGTCGAGTTCGACCTCTGACGGTCTGGTCCGTCATCGCCATCGCAAGGGTGAGCGCAAAAGGCGTCACACCGGCGCCATTATTGCCGCTGTAGTCGCGGTGCTTCTCGTTGCGCTTGGCGCAAGCGGCTTTATGCTGCTTAACTCGGCAAAGACCGTAAAGAGCGAAGCGAAGGAGGCTGTCGAGATCGTCGGTGGCCTTAAGGACAAGGTCACGTCGGGCGATTTTTCGACGCTGCCTGACGACGCGAAGAAGATCGATGAACTCTGCGACAGCATGAAGGCGGAGACTTCGAGCCCGCTGTGGACGGCGGCTTCGTTTATCCCGGTGTATGGCAGCGATATCAATGCGGCCCGCACCATGATTGACGCCCTGTCCGATGTCTCGAGCAACGCGTTGGTTCCCATGGCCGACAACCTTTCGCAGGCCACGCCCGGCAAGCTGTTCCAGGACGGCATGATTAACGTGTCCGCGCTGCAGGCGGTCGCCGATTCGCTTTCCAGCAGCTCGAAGGTGTTCAAGAGCGCCAACGAGAAGATCCAGGGCATTGGCGATACTCATATTTCCCAGGTGACCGAGCTGGTCGATAAGGCCAAGGACGGCTTTGCCACCCTCAACGGCGCGGTTGACGCGGCGGAGAAGGTCGCCCCCGTCCTTCCCCAGATGCTCGGCGCCAACGGCCAGACGCGCAACTACCTTGTGTACGCCATGAACAACGTCGAGATTCGTGCCTGCGGCGGCTTTGGCGGTTCGCAGGGCCTGATTTCGGTCACCGACGGCCAGATGTCGATTGGCGAGTTTGTTCCCCGCATTGGACTCAGCGAGGATGAGGCAGTCGAGAGCGTCGACGAAGAGGATGAGGCGCTGTTCGGCAACCACAGCAACCTGTACAACTCGGGCAATACCTATTCGCCTGATTGGCCCCGCAACTCGCAGCGTGTCGCCGCGCTGTGGAAGTCCCAGTATGGACAGGATGTTGATGGCGTCATCGGTATCGACCCGGTGTTCCTGCAGTATCTGCTGGGCCTGGTCGGTAATGTCTCGCTGCCCGACGGAACGGTTGTCGACGGCACCAACGCCGCAAAGGTCCTCATGCACGATGTGTACTGGAACTATCCGGTCGAGGAGTCGGACGGCATCTTTGCATCCGTCGCCAGCGCTGCCTTCGACAAGATCCTTGGCGGTATCGGCGATGTCGATGTTACGAAGCTTGTCAGCGCCGTTGAGCGCGGTGCCGAAGAGGGCCGCCTGATCGCGTGGATGAGAAACGATGATGAGCAGAACGCCATCAAAGAGACGGGCATTGACGCTTCGCTGCCCGATCCGGATGATCCGAGTGCCGATCCCGTTGCCGGCGTTTACTTTAACAACCTGAGCTTCTCCAAGCTCGACTGGTATCTGAACGCCGACACGCAGATCGGCCAGGGCATCAAGAACGGCGACGGCACGTGCTCGTATCGCATCACCGTTACCCTGACGAACATCATGACGCAGGAGGAGGCTGGCAAGCTGCCCGACTACGTTGCGGCGAGCGCACCCGATGCCGCGCGTGACGACGAGCGTCTGAATGTCTCGTTGTTTGCCCCGACGGGTGGCAACATCAGTGACCTTACGGTTGAGGGTACCCAGTTTGGTCTTGGTGCCGCTACGTGGCATGGAATCCCCTTCTATTCGGGCACCGTTGACCTGCATGCTGGCGAGACGACGACGATCACGTATACGCTGACCACGTCGGCCGAGGCGGGGGACAAGCCGCTTACGCTGCGTCAGACCCCTACATGCCAGGCGGCTCGCGACAGCGCGTCGGCGTAGGGTTTTCTGGTAGCGCAGATAATCGAGTACCATTTTGGGGCGGACAGGCAATCTGTCCGCCCCTATTTTGTAAGGAGAGCGCATGAAGTACTTTGGCACCGACGGCTTTCGCGGTGAGGCCAACGTTGGGCTGACGGTAGAGCACGCTTATAAGATTGGCCGTTTTGTGGGCTGGTATTACGGCGCCAACCGCAGTGCTAAGGCGCGCGTTATCGTGGGCAAGGACACACGTCGCTCGAGTTATATGTTCGAGGCGGCGCTGGTGAGCGGTCTGGTCGCGAGCGGTGCGGACGCCTATATGCTGCACGTGATCCCGACGCCGGGCGTGGCACATCAGACCGTGGAGGGCTGCTTCGATTGCGGCATCATGATCAGCGCGAGCCACAACCCGTTTTGCGATAACGGCATTAAGCTCGTCAATAGCGACGGTTTTAAGATGGACGAGGACGTACTGGAGCTCATCGAGGACTACATCGATGGCAAGAGCGAAGTTCCGTTGGCCACGGGCAACCACATCGGTGCCACGGTGGACTACATGCAGGGCCGCAACCGCTACATTGCTTCGCTCATTGCAAGTGCGAACTTTTCGCTGCAGGGCGTCAAGATCGGTATCGACTGCGCCAACGGCTCGGCTTCCTCGGTAGCCAAGCCGGTGTTTGACGCGCTCGGTGCCGACGTGCGCGTGATCAATGCCGCGCCCGATGGCTTTAACATCAACGTCGACTGCGGCTCCACGCATATGGAGCGTCTGCAGCGCCATGTGGTGGAGCAGGGCCTGGACGTGGGTTTTGCCTACGATGGCGATGCCGACCGCTGCCTGGCCGTGGATGAGCGCGGTCGCGTGGTAGACGGCGACCAGATCCTGTACGTGTGCGGCGTGTATCTGAACAAGCACGGTCGCCTTTCGGGCGGTACCGTGGTGCCGACGATTGCCAGCAACTTTGGCCTGATCAAGTCGTTGGAGCTTGCCGGTCTGAGCGCCGTGACCAGCGGCGTGGGCGACCGTCACGTGTATGCCAAGATGCGCGAGGGCGGCTACAGCCTGGGCGGCGAGCAGACGGGCCATACGATCTTTGGCGATATCGAGCGCACGGGCGACGGCATTATGACCTCGCTGCGCGTGATGGAAGTGATTCGTGCCGAGCGCGAGACGCTCTCGCAGCTCACGGCTCCGTGCAAGCTGCTGCCGCAGGCGCAGGTGGCCGTGCGCGTGGCGGACAAGGACGCCGCGCTCGAGAACATGGGCGTGCAGAACGCCATCGCCGAGGCCGAGGTTGCGCTGGCAGGCGAGGGCCGCGTGCTCGTGCGCAAGAGCGGAACCGAGTCGGTTATCCGCGTGCTGGCTGAGGCGCCCGACCAAGCATCTGCCGATGCCGCCATGAAGCGCATCGCCGCCGCGCTGGAAGCTCTGTAAGGTAGTCGTTGGGGACGTTCTTAAACAACTAGGTGGAAAGGGGGCGCCGCGGATTGGTTCCGCGGCGTCCCCTTTGCGTTGGCGTGTCGGTTATGCCTTACAGCTCGTAGAGCGTGGTGAACTTGTCCTGCAGGTAGCTGCAGTAGTAGCGGGCATCGAACGCCATGCCGCAGGCGCCCTTGATGAGCTCCGGCGCGTCCTTGGCGCGGCCCCACTGCCAAATGTGCTCGCCCAGCCAGGCGCGGACGGGTGTCAGGTCGCCGTTCGCACAGGCGCCGTTGAGGTCGACACCGTCGCGGCACATGGCCGGCACAAACATGGCGTCGTAGGCGCTGCCCAGCGCATAGGTGGGGAAGTAGCCAAACGAGCCGCCGCTCCAGTGCGTATCCTGTAGGCAGCCGTGCGTGTCGTCGGGAACGGGAATGCCCAGGTACTCATCCATGAAGCGGTTCCAAAGCGCGGGGATATCCTTGGCCGTGGCCTCGCCGGCAAACAGCATGCGCTCGATCTCGTAGCGCACCATAACGTGCAGCGGATAGGTGAGCTCGTCGGCCTCGGTGCGGATCAGCGAAGGCTGCGCGATGTTCACGGCGTGGTAGAGCGTGTCCTCGTCGACGTCGCCGTAGACCTCGGGTGCGTGGCGGCGTAGCACCTCGAGCAGCGGTCCCATAAAGGCGCGGCTGCGACCCACGGTGTTCTCGAAAAAGCGGCTCTGACTCTCGTGGATGCCCATGGAGGTGCCACCCTCAAGACAGGTGCGCGCATAGGCAGGATTGACGCCCAGCTCGTACATGGCGTGTCCCGCCTCGTGGATGATGCTGTAGACGTTGGAGATGCAATCGTCCTCGTAGATGTGTGTCGCGATGCGCGCGTCACCCACGGCAAAGCCCTCGCTAAACGGGTGCTCGGTAAAGGCAAGCGTGGTGTCGTCCAGGTTCAGGCCGACAAGCTTCATAAGGTCGAAGCTCATGGCGCGCTGGGCGGCCTCGGGCACGCGGGCGTGCAAAAAGTCGGCATCGGGCTGCTGGCTGCGCTCGCCGATGGCGTGCACGAGCGGCACGACCGTCGCCTTGACCTCATCGCAAAACGCATCGAAGCTCTTGGCGGAAAGGCCGCGCTCGTACTGGTCGAGCCAAACATCGTATGGGTCGCGCTTGGGGTCCATAAGTTCGGCCTGATGCTTAAGTTGGGCGACGATTCTATCCACATAGGGCTCAAAGCTCGCCCAGTCATTGGCCGTCTTGGCCTTGTGCCACACGGCATCGGCCTCGCAGGTGAGCCTGGTCCAGGCCTCGGCCTCCTCGGTGGGGATGACGCTTGCCTCGCGCTGGTCGCGACCGAGCACACGGATCTTGTCGAGCAGCTGCGGGTCGTCAATTTTGCCGCCGGCGACGGTCTCGCGCGCTAACGAGCGTACGAGCTCAACGGACTTCTCGCTGGTCAGCAGCTTGTGATGCTCGCCGGCAAGCGTGCCCATGGCGTCGGCACGGGCGGCAGCACCATTGGCAGGAGCAATCGTCGCTCCATCGAACTCGGCAATCTTGAGCAGGTACTCACGAGTCCACAGCTTGCCCTCGAGTTTGCGGAACTTTTTGACGGCCTTGTCGACTTTAGCGGCCTTGACGCCCTTGGCGGCCTTTGCCACGGCGACCTTGGCCTTCTTATCGAGTTTCTTTCCCATACCGTATCCTTAATCTCGCAGGCCGAGCGCCGCAGGCGGATGCACGGCCAGTTTGCACAGCTACCTGCCTTGTACCCAGTGCGAACAAAACGGAACGCGGCGATATGCTCGCAGAATGTGTTATCCTATAGCCCAATGCGTTGACGGAGAGGGTTTTGCCCGCCGCGTCGCCGACAAGAGAGGGAAGGTCATGGGCTGCAAACCTTCCTGCGGTGGCAAGGGCCAAGCGTTCACTCCCGAGCAGCGACCTCAACGGGCGCGCGGCCAGCGGCGGCGAAGCCCCAGTAGGGAAGCCGTGAGCCTCGCGACAAGGGGCAAAGAGTGGGCGCGGCGGGCCAGACATCCGCCGGGTCAAACAAGGTGGTACCGCGGAATTCAACCGTCCTTGGGCAATGCACATGCCCGAGGGCGGTTTTTTGTTACCGAACCGGGCCGCGTTTTCGCAACGTCAGGCGGCGGCAGTCGTCCCGGCGAGCGGGGAGCGCGAGAGACGAAAGGGAAGACATGAGTCTGATTGATGATCTGGTCAAACTCGAGGAAGAGGCCAAGGAGCTCGTCGCAGGCGCCGACGACGCCGCCAAGCTCGAGGCCGCGCGCGTTGAGCTGCTCGGCCGCAAGGGCCGCATCACCGGCCTGATGCGCATGATGGGCAAGCTCGCCCCCGAGGATCGTCCCGTGATGGGCAAGCGCGCCAACGAGATGCGCCAACTGATCGAGGGTATGCTCGACGAGCGCACCACCGAGATGAAGGCCGCCGCCCTCAAGCACGCACTCGAGCACGAGGCCGTCGACATCACGCTGCCGGGCATCCGTCCGCAGATCGGTCACCAGCACCTGATCAAGCAGATCATCGAGGAGGCCGAGGACATCTTCTGCGGCATCGGCTACACCGTCGAGTCCGGTCCCATGGTCGACACCTCTTACTACAACTTCACCGCGCTCAACGCCCCCATGGATCACCCGAGCCGCTCGGCCCGCGACACCTTCTACGTGGTCGACAACAACCCCGGTAGCGTCGCGCACCCCGAGGCTCACGCCCACGGCGAGTCCGACGTGCTGCTGCGCACCCAGACCTCGGGCGTGCAGATCCACACCATGGAGTCGCAAAAGCCGCCCATCTACATGATCTGCCCGGGCACCGTCTATCGTCCCGACACGGCCGACGCCTGCCACCTGCCGCAGTTCAACCAGATTGAGGGCCTGGTCGTCGACGAGGGTATCACCTTTGGCGATCTTAAGGGCACGCTCGACTACTTTGTTAAGTGCATGTTTGGTGAGGATCGCAAGACGCGCTATCGCCCGCACTTCTTCCCCTTCACCGAGCCTTCCTGCGAGGTGGACGTGAGCTGCCACGTCTGCGGCGGCAAGGGCTGCAACTTCTGCAAGCACAGCGGCTGGATCGAGATTCTGGGCTGCGGCATGGTCGACCCCAACGTCCTGATCAACTGTGGCATCGACCCCGAGAAGTACACCGGCTTCGCCTTTGGTATTGGCGCCGAGCGCGTCGCGGCACTGCGCTACGACCTGCCCGACCTCAGAACGCTCATGACGGGCGATATGCGTTTCTTGAATCAGTTCTAGGCTGCGGCTTGCCCAAGCACGGCACCTCGGCGCTCATTCGTCGCTTGCGTACCAAAGTACGCGGCGCTCCTCTTTCGGGCCGATCTGCCGCACTTGGACAACCCTCGCTTTGTAAGGAATGTTCACAAAGTTGAAGTTTCCACCTGCATCTCTTCGCAGGCTTTCAGTATGAAAGGAGAGCTAGATGCGTGTTTCTTACGACTGGCTCAAGACCATGATCGATATTCCGGAGGATCCCAAGACCC
>CAMQHB010000019.1:0-25159 GCA_947001545.1 uncultured Collinsella sp. | reverse complement strand
TGCGGTAGCGCGAGATAAAGGGGATGGTGTTGCCCTCGTCGATGAGCTTGACGGCTGCCTCGACGTTGACGGCCTTAAGGTTGAGCTCGCGGGCGAGCTGGGCGATAAGATCCATGGGACTCCTTGCGTTTAAGGTGCGTTTGCAGCACAGGGCTACCAAGGATACCACCCGTCCCAAAAGACTGTTTTGGGGCCGCGCCACGAAAACGGCCTATCTACTACGTTTTACCCGTAGGGGCTGACCATACCTGGGTTTTCCGAAAATCGACAAGCCGGTTACCTGCAGTTTTTATTTCGCGAAATTTGGCATGGTTGAGGGCGATCGGTTAAACGTAGTAGATAGGCGCATTTCGTGGCAAACGAATCAAGCCGAGGTACAAAATAGCCCTCGCCCCAGAAAATCGTCGGCAAGGTAGCAAAATGCCCCGCGGGCAGGAGGCTGCTCGCGGGGCAAAGAAGAGGGGCTTGTTGGTGACGGACCGAGGGGCTTGGCATGGGGTTTCTGCCGCGGTCGCTCTTAAGGCACTACAGCTCGACGAGCTGGCCGGTCTCGGCGGCCTCCTTGATGGCGTTGAGAAGCGTGAGCGTCTTGACGTTGTCGGCGGGGGTCACGACGGGCTCGACCTCGCGGCGGACAACCTTCACAAAGTGCTTGAGCTGCATCTTGTGCGGCAGTGCCGGGTCGACGGCCGGAATCTCCATCTGCAGCGGCTTGTGCCAGTTGGAGGCGCCGTCGTAGGAGAACTGGTGCAGGCGGGGCAGCGACAGGGCGCCCTTAGTGCCGCCGATAAAGTAGGCGTCGGCGTCGAAGGGGCGGTACTGCGGGTCCTCGCGAGCGGTTGCCTCCCAGTTCCAGGGGCTGGCGGTGGCGTCGGAGATGGTCATGCTTGCGAGCGCGCCATCGGCAAAACGGACGTTGACCACGGCGGAGTCCTCGGTCTCAAAACCGCGGGCGGCGCTGGACTGCATACCCTGGACAGCGACGGGCTCGCCCAGCAGGTAGCGGAGCAGGTCGACGTCGTGCACCAGGTTGACCAGGATCGGGCCGGCACCCTTCTTGCGGCGCCATTCGACATCGAAGTACTCGTCATTCTTATAGATCATGTAGTGGAAGCTCGACACGGTGAGCTTGCCCAGCTCGCCGGACTCGATGATCTCCTTGGCCTTGTTGACGAAGGGATTGTGGCGACGGTGCTGACCCACGAGCACGGGCACGCCAGCGGTCTCGGCCTCGGCGGCGAAGGCCTGGGCATCCTCCAGGTCGTTGGAGATCGGCTTTTCGACCAGCGGCACGATGTTGCGCTTCACAGCCTCGCGGGCAACGCCCAGGTGCAGGTCGTTGGGCGTGGCGATGATGACGGCCTCGGGCTTGACCTCGTCCATCATCTGGGCGGGATCGGTGAAGAACGGCACGCCGGCGGCCTCGGCCGTGGCGCGGGCGCCCTCAAAGGCGTCGGCGATGGCGACGAGCTCGGCCTCGGGCTCCTCGGTGACAAAGCGGATGTGGTTGCGGCCCATGGCGCCGGCGCCGATAACGGCAATGCGGACGGGGTTGAGCTCAGACATTTCGACTCCTTAATACTGGTGACCGGTGGAATGCGACAGAGGGGCTGTCCCTTTGTCGCATCGGTAAAACTAGGCGGACTTCTTCTTGCTGTCGGAGACCATCATGTAGACGGTGAGCACGACGGCGATGGCGGCGATCACGATGGCGCCGTAGAAGGACTGCTGGTAGGCGGCGCTGCCGGCCTCGGCGTGATACAGCACGGCCGTGATGGGCTGGCTGATCCAGGTGGAAGCGGCGTAGCCCAGGAACATGATGCCGTAGTTGACGCCGATGTTGCTGGTGCCGAAGGCGCCGCCGGTGAGCGGCGGGTAGATGACGAGCAGGGCGCCAAAGCTAAAGCCGAGCAGGGCGAGCGCCACAAAGAACATGGCCTGCGTAAAGCTCATCGACATGATGACGAGCGCGACGATGGTGACGACAAGGCTGATGAGCAGCGACTTGTAGGCACCGAGCTTGTCGATGATCTGGCCAAAGGACAGACGGCCAACCAGGTTGGCGCAGGTGTTGACGGAGACGACCACGCCGCCGAGGGCGACGGCCGCGGCGCTCGTGGGGTCGGTGAAGAGCTGGACGGCGGCGATGGAGGCAACCTTGCCGACGAGCAGGGTGCCCGCGGTGGCGGCAAAGGCGAAGGTGACGATGAGGACCCAGAAACGCGGGGTCTTGACCATCTCGCCCGGGGTGAGGTCACCGAAGGTGCCGGCGTGCGCACCGCCCTTGGGGGCCTCGAAGCCCTCGGGCAGCCAGCCGGCCTCGGGGGCCTTCAGGAACAGGGCGGAGGCGGCGATCGTCACAAAGAAGATGACGCCGAGCGCCTTGAGGGCGCCAAAGATGCCCAGGCTCGGGATGAGCAGCGAAGCGAGCACCGGGGACAGCACGGCGGGACCGGCGGTCGAAGCGGCCAGGGTGATGCCGGAGGCGAGACCCTTCTTGTCGATGAACCACTTTTGGCCGGTGGTGAGCGCCGGGTTGTAGCCCAGGCCGTTGCCGATGGCGGCGACAAGCGAGAACCACAGGTAGAACTGCCACGGCTCGGTGACGGTGCCGGACATGAACCAGCCCAGGCCGTAGCACACGGCGGCGGCGATCACGACGTTGCGCGGGCCGATCTTATCGGAGATGCGGCCGGCGAAGATGCCCGTCACGGCCATGATGGTCTGAAAGACCGGGAAAGCCCAGGTAAGGGCGCTCGACCACTCGGGGTAGACGGCGAGCAGGTTCTTGCTCACGACGGAATACAGCGCGATGGAGCTGATGAAGAACATGGTGACGCACGCGGCGGAAAGCACGACGGCGCGACCCTTGTTGGAGTTGCTGGAAGCCATTGGACTCTTTCTAATCGATGCGGGGAGGGGAGGGATTTGTCCCGCGCCCCTCTCTACCGGGCTGGTTTACTGGTCGGTCGGCTTGGCGACGCCGGACTCATCGGACCAGAGCTCGACACCCTTGTTCTTAAGGTAGTTGTCGGCGTAGGCGCGACGGCCGCCGGGCTTGGCGGTGAGGTCGCCCATCATGTTGGAGAAGCCGCCGTCGACCTTGATGGCGTCGCCGGTGGTAAAGTCCGAGCGCTTGGACGCCAGGAACATGACGGCGTTGGCGATATCGCTGACCTCGCCGATGCGGCGCGTGGCGATCAGGCGGCTGCGGCTCTTTTCGACCTCGGGGTCGGCGTAGAAGTTGGCCGACATGGGGGTCTTGACGAAGCAGGGCTCGACGCAGTTGGAGCGCACGCCATACGGGCCCCACTCGGCGGCGAGCATCTTGGACATCATGTTGACGCCGGCCTTGGTGGAGCTGTACACGCCCGAGAACGTCTCGGGGGAGTGGCTGGCGACGGTCGAGATGTGCACCAGGCGGCCCTGGCCGGCCTTGATCATCTCGCGACCAAAGCGCTGCGAGGTGATGAAATAGCCGGTGAGGTTGACGTTGAGCACCTGCTCCCAGTCGCTCAGCGGCAGGTCCTCCATAGCGGCGAAGCGCAGGATGCCGGCGGTGTTGACGAGGACGTCGACGCGGCCGAAGTTGGCGATGGTGGCGTCGACGGCGGCCTGAACCTCGGCCTCGTCGGTGGCGTTCATCTTGTAACCCTCGGCGTGGATGCCAAACTCGGCAGCGAGGTCGGCGGCAGCGGCCTTGACCTTCTCCTCGTCCAGGTCGAGCATGACGACGTTGGCGCCATTGCGGGCGAACTCGCGGCAGATCTCGGCGCCCATACCGCCGAGTGCGCCAGTCACGGCGCAGACATCGCCCTCGAGCTTAAGCCAATTGCTCATAGGAACTTCCCTTCTTGTGCCTCCCAGTGGGTCGCTCCCATCAACCGACCCACGTGGTTTTCGCTGGTTATCGTATGCTTTGCGTTTGCGCAGGTGAATTGCATATTTGTTAGAATGGCGTTAACCGTAGGTTTACACTGTGCAATGTAGTTTATGCTTAACCGAGCGCGTGACCTGCGAAAATAACCCCCTGTGGCGCCATGTGGCCACGGGTGCGAAAACGGGAGAATGACGTGTACGATCGACGACTTGAGGCCATATCGGCCGCCGCGGAGCTGGGAAGCTTCTCGCGTGCGGCGGCAAAATTGCGCGTGTCGACCCCGGCGCTCGTCAAGCAGGTGTCGGGATTCGAGGCCGAGTTCGGCATCACGCTGTTCGAACGCTCGCACTCGGGCGTCAAGGTGACGCCGGCGGGCGCACTGCTGGTGGACGACGCGCGCTCGATCATGCGGCAGTCCGAGGACGCGCTGCGCCGTGCCCGACGCGCGGCGGGCGATGGCGGTGCCGTGCGCCTGGGCGTGTCGATGATGTGCCCAGGGCGCCAAACGCTGTCGATGTGGTCGGGCATCCACGATCTGGAACCGTCGCTGCGATTTGAGATCGTGCCGGTAAGCGACCTCTACGACGAACGCGAGACCGTCATGCGCAGCCTCGGTCGCGAGGTGGATGTGGTGCAGTCGAGTTTTTCGACCCCGCGCTGGGGTGACGCCTGCCAAAAGCTCCGCATCGTTAACGTGCCGTTTTATATCGACGTGCCACGCACGAGCCCGCTGGCGCGCAAGACACGCATTACGGTTGCCGACCTGGAGGGCATGCGCCTGCGCGTGCTCCGCCACGGCAACGACGCAATGGACAGCCTGCGCATCGACCTTCTGGCCGACGGCGGCGTTGACGTGATCGACGTGGACAGCTTTGACTTTGCGCTCTTTAACGAGGCAGAGGAAAAGGGCGACGCGGTGCTCACCTGCGGCGCATGGTCGGGGGTACACCCGGCCTTTGTGGGCGTGCCGTTCCTATGCGGTCGCGAGGTGCCGGTCTTTTTGCACTATCCGCTCGAGCCCACCCTCCAAGTCCAAAAATTCGTCAACGCCATGGCACAACTTCTCAAATAGCCAAAAGAGTCCCGTCCCAAATTAGCTACCCTTTGCTACGGGTTTAGCGGTCCTCGCGTTGCGGCCCGGCTGCCTCGGCTGTCTTTACGCGGTTCTTGTCGATGTACATGTTTTTGTCGGCCTGAGAAAAGAGCTCACGCATCATAGGCGGTTCATCAAAATCACTGGAAAGCGCGTAGCCCACCGCATAACTGATAGGCATGTCGGGGTGAGCCCCGGAATACTCGTTCACGTTCGCACGAACCCGAGCGAGACAGGATTCCACAGCGGCTCGGTCGGCATCCCACAGCACCGCGATAAACTCATCGCCGCCGTCGCGACCCACAAAGCACGTCTCCGACGCCACACTTCCCAGTTGTTGGGCAAAAGAGCGAATGTATTCATCGCCCTTCTCATGGCCGAAGTTGTTATTGACCATATGCAGATTGTTAAGATCGAAGACGCACAGCGCAACGGGCGGTTCAGCGGAAACGGGATGCTCCTGCCCCAAGATCTCCTCGCACTTATTCTTATTGGGCAGTCCTGTGGCTTCGTCGAGATAGACTTTGCTCTGCAGCTCGCGGTTGAGCGCGGCAGTGCGCACCGTGCGAACAAGTTCGACCGCAAAGGTCGCCACCAAGCCCACGATGTCGATGATCACCAAGCCCTCGAGATAGTTGAGCGCCGACGCCTTCTCCTGAGAGTAGTCCTCTGCGAGTCGCGTAGCATCGTCGCAAATGCCAAAGAACTCCTCGCTCATGGAGATGGTGTCGGTGCTCTCGTAGCCGACTTCGCGCACGCGGCTAATCTCGGCGCAAAGCTTATCATAATAATTTGCAAGCTCGGTCATCTTTGCCTGATACTCATCGTCGTCGAGACGGACGAGGTTGAGGTCGTCACTTCCGCAACGCAAGCCGTTGATGTATGAATCCACGGCTTTGAGCAGGTCATCTTGAGGCTGGCCCGCGTCCTCGAGCTTAACGATTCGCTGCGTGGTGCCGCGCATCAGGCCGGCGTAGTTGACCACACGCGCCGTGCCCTGGATATCGGAGACGAGCAGCATGACATTGATGAAGAAGAAGATGAGAACTGCCGTGAGCACCATCATGAGCAGGCGCACCGCCTGGCTGGCCTTCTTGGCGACAGAAGTATTCACAAGTTCACTTCCCTAAATGACAAAAGAACAGGTAGCACGCAGTGTGCTGAAATTCATGGGTGGTTAACTCTACCATATGGGCCAGCAGCCTTAAACTGCAGCAGACGCTCGTCCAAATTGGCGTGACGCTTGCCTTGTTGTTCTTGACCTGGCCGCGCTATCGGACATGCTTCTGGTCTTGGATCACCATGGGACAGCTCATCCCGTTTTGTGCGTACAGAGTGGGATGCGGCTTCCCAAAGGTGCCGTTAGGGTCCCCCACATCCCGGTTTATGCCCTTGAAATGGGATGCCGTTTCCCGGAGGGGGCCAGCGGGAAACGGCATCCCATTCTGAGCCCGAAAAGTGGGATACGGTTTCCGGCTGGCATGAAAAAAAGCCCCCACAGCTCATGAACTGCGGGGGCTTATGCGTTGCGGTGCATTGTGTTTGGGTCGTTGAGATGAGTCGATTTGCCCCGAAAGAGGAGGGCATTGACCTTAGGGTCATGCCCGACGAATGAGCGGCAAATCGGCCATCTCGGCGGGCCGAACTACTCCAGCTCAAATGCTCCGGTATAGAGCTGATAGTAATACCCGCGCTTGGCGATCAGCTCGTCGTGGTTACCGCGCTCGATAATGCGGCCGTGGTCCAGACAGATGATCGCGTCAGAGTTGCGCACGGTGGACAGGCGGTGTGCGATGACAAACGTCGTGCGGCCCTCCATGAGCTTATCCATGCCAGCCTGCACGATGGCCTCGGTGCGGGTGTCGATGGAGCTCGTGGCCTCGTCCAGGATCATTGCCGGCGGATCGGCGACGGCAGCGCGTGCGATCGAAATCAGCTGGCGCTGGCCCTGCGACAGCTGCGCACCGTTGCCGGTGAGCATCGTGTCGTAGCCGTCAGGCAGGCGGGTGATAAAGTCGTCCGCGCCCGCGAGCTTGGCCGCCGCGATGCACTCCTCGTCGGTAGCGCCCAGGTTGCCGTAGCGGATGTTATCCATCACGGTGCCGGTGAACAGGTTCACGTCCTGCAGTACCACGCCCAGCGAGCGGCGCAGATCGGCCTTGCGGATCTTGTTGACGTTGATGCCGTCGTAGCGAATCTTGCCGTCGGCGATGTCATAGAAGCGGTTGATGAGGTTGGTGATGGTCGTCTTGCCGGCACCGGTGGCACCGACAAACGCGACCTTCTGGCCCGGCTTGGCAAACACGGACACGCCGTGCAGCACCTCGTGGTCGGGCGTGTAGCCAAAGTCGACGTTGTCCATGACCAGGTCGCCGCGCAGCGGCACGTACTCGATCTCGCCGGTCGCGCGGTGCGGATGTTTCCACGCCCACATGCCGGTGTGGTGGTCGGCCTCCTCGAGCTGCCAGGTGTCGGGGTTCACCTGCGCGTTGACGAGCGTCACATAGCCTTCGTCGGCTTCGGGCTCCTCGTCGATGAGCTCAAAGATGCGGTCGGCGCCGGCAAGGCCCATGACCACGGCGTTGATCTGCTGCGAGATCTGGCCGATCTGTCCGCAGAACTGCTTGGTCATGTTGAGGAACGGCACCACGACGGCGATGGACAGTGCCATGCCCGAGATGCTCAGGTTGGGCACGCCCAGCGCCAGGAAAATGCCGCCTGCCAGTGCGACCAGCACGTAGAGCAGGTTGCCCAGGTTCATAAGGATAGGCATGAGGATGTTGGCGTACATGTTTGCCTTCTGCGAGACCTCGAAGAGCTTTTCGTTGCGCTCGTCAAAATCGGCCTCGGCGGCAGACTCGTGGCAGAATGCCTTGACGACCTTCTGGCCGTTCATGACTTCCTCGATGTGGCCCTCGACCACGCCGAGCTCGGTCTGCTGCGCAATAAAGAAGCGCGCGGAGTTGGAGCCGAGCAGCTTGGTCATAAAGGTCATAAAGGCGACGCCTGCCACAATGACCAGGCACATCCAAACGCTGTAGTACAGCATGATAAAGAACACCGTGACGATGACGATGGTCGTCATGAGCAGGTTGGGCAGCGACTGGCTGATCATCTGGCGCAGCGTGTCGATGTCGTTGGTGTAGTGGCTCATGATGTCGCCGCGCTGGTGCGTGTCGAAGTAGCGAATCGGCAGGTCCTGCATGCGGTTGAACATCTTCTCGCGCAGCTTCTCGAGCGAGCCCTGCGTGACGATGGCCATGGCGCGGTTCCAGAAGAGCGAGGACAGGATGCCGACGCCGTAGATGCAGGCGAGGGTGGTCACGAGCTGTGCGATCTTGGGCTGTGCGGCTTCCCAATCGCCCGACTGCCACGATTCGCTAATAATCTGCAGAGCGCTCTGAAGGAAGGTCGCGCCGATGGAGTTGATGATGGCGCAGAGCACCACGCCGACAACGACGAGGGGCAAAAGCACGGGGTAGAAGCCAAAGAGCGTCTTGATGAGGCGCGACATGGTGCCGCCCTTGCGGTTGAGCGCGCGCTCGGCGGTCGTTGCCTTACTCATGTGCCTCGCCTCCTTCCTGGGTCTGAGCTTGCGTTACGGATGCCTCGGTGTCGGCCTCGACGGCTCCTTCGCCCTCGGCAGACATCTTGTTTTGCGAGGTGAAGGTCTCGCGGTAGATCTCGCTCGTCTTGAGTAGCTCGTCATGGCTGCCGATCTGAGCGATACGTCCGCCCTCCATGACGATGATGCGGTCTGCGTCCTGCACGGAGCTAATGCGCTGGGCGATGATGAGCTTGGTCGTGTTGGGCAGATAGCTTGCCAACCCTGCGCGGATCTTGGCGTCGGTCTTGGTGTCGACAGCGCTGGTGGAGTCGTCCAGGATCAAGATCTTGGGGCGACGCAGCAGGGCGCGCGCAATGCACAGGCGCTGCTTCTGACCGCCGGAAACATTGGATCCGCCCTGCTCGATCCAGGTGTCGTAGCCCTTGGGGAAGCCGTCGACAAACTCATCGGCGCAGGCCAGATGTGCCGCCTCGCGGACCTCTTCGTCGGTGGCGTTCGGGTCGCCCCAACGCAGGTTCTCGGCAATCGTGCCGCTAAACAGCACGTTTTTCTGCAGCACCATGGCCACTTGGTGGCGCAGGGCGTCCAAGTCGTAGTCGCGCACATCCACGCCGCCCACGCGCACGGTGCCTTCGGTGGCGTCGTACAGGCGGGCGATGAGGTTTACAAGCGTGGACTTGGCTGAGCCGGTGCCGCCGATGATGCCGATGGTCTCACCGCTCTTAATGTGCAGGTCGATATCGTCGAGCGCCTGGCGCTTCGCATGCGCGGAGTACTTAAAGCTCACGTGGTCAAAGTCGATGGAGCCGTCGGCAACCTCGAGCACGGGCTCGGTCGGGTTGGCGATCGTGGGCTCGGCGGCAAGCACCTCGGTAATGCGGTGTGCCGACTCGTCGGCCATGGTCACCATGACAAAGATCATCGACAGCTGCATCAGACTCATCAGAATCTGGAAGCCATAGGTAAAGATGGAGGAGAGCTGGCCCACGTCGAACAAGGTGCCCTGGCTCGTGATGATGAGCTCGGAGCCCAGGTAGATGATGACGACGAACGCGCCGTTGACGCAGACGTTCATCATGGGGTTATTGAAGGCGAGCAGCTTTTCGGCGCGGGTGAAGTCCATCTGGACGTCGCGCGCGGCGGTGGCGAACTTCTCTTTCTCGTAGTCCTGGCGCACGTAACTCTTGACCACGCGCATGCCGGTGACGTTTTCCTCGACGGACTCGTTGAGCGCGTCGTACTTGCGGAACACGCGGGCAAAGATCGGGCGCACCTTATAGATGATAAAGAACAGGCCAAAGCCCAGCAGCGGAATGATGACCAGGTAGACCATGGCGACGCTGCCGCCCATGGCGTAGGCCATGGCAAAGGCAAAGACCAACACCAGCGGCGCGCGCACGGCGATGCGGATGAGCATCATAAAGGCCTGCTGCACGTTGTTGATGTCGGTGGTGAGGCGGGTGACGAGCGAGGAGCTCGAGAACTCATCGATGTTGGCAAAGCTGAACGTCTGGATCTTGTAGAACAGGTCGTGACGCAGGTTCTTGGCGAAGCCGCAGCTCGCATGACTGCAGGTGACGCCGGCAGCGGCACCAAAAGCGAGCGACGTCAGTGCGATGAGCACCAAAAAGCCTGCGGTGGGAAGCATCTGGGCGACGGTGGCACCGTCTTTGATGGCGTCGATCATGTCGGCGGTGATAAACGGGATCATCATTTCGCAGAGCACCTCGCCAAGCACCAGCAGCGGCGTGGCGATCGTGACCTTCTTGTAATCGCGGATGCTTCCCATGAGGGTTTTAATCATCCAGTTCCTCCCAGGTTACTCGGATTTTTTCGAGCATCTCGGCGAGCTGTTCGCGCTCGTCGTGCGTAAGGGCGCTAAAGGCCTGTTCCCTAAAGCGAGTGCGGGCTGCCTGCTCAACACGGGCCTTTTCCCATCCCGCTTCGGTCAGGCGGATGGTGAGCTGCCGACGGTCTTTGGGATTGCGACTGCGCTCGATAAGACCGCCCAGTTCGAGCTTGGACAGAATCTCGGAAAGGGACCCTGGCTTGAGGTCGAAGTGCATGCCGAGCTCCTGTTGGGACAGCTCGCCGGTCGGCTGCTTGGCGAGTAGGCAGACAATAGGCGCCTTGCCAGATATGCCGCCGCCGTGAAAATGCATGTAATGGCCGCAAAAGCCCAGGCCGCTCAGGATGCGCTTGGCGAGTTTGTCTTCGGCGCTGACCGCTTCGGGTATGTCTACCGGTTGCGACGGGTCACCGCCGGGCTCATGCGGAAGGACGAGTGGTTCAACACACATATCTAAGCTTCGCTCCTTTCTTTAGTTAGGTAGAGTAATTGTTTTGTGCCTAACTAATTTAGGAGCGTGAGAAACCAATGTCAAGGTACCAAACTTATTAAGTTACGGCGTTTTGCCAAACGCCGTAACCGCTCGATGCTGCAAGCGTTCCTAAGCGGCAATCTGACGTTCAATCGTCGGGCATGGCCACAAGGCCTATGCCCTCCTCTTTCACGTCACCTTGCTCGCTTAGGAACGCTTTCGCTGTCCGTCCTCAACCTGCGATAGTCGTTGGGGACGTTCTTAAATGACTAGTCAAACAAGAACGTCCCCAATGACTAACTTCCTCCTTCCCGTAACCTTTCCGCAACAATGTGGCCTCCGCGGCGCCAGCGCCGTTCACAACTTCCCCTGCGCTACACTTAGTTGCACTATGGCGCCATCGTGCCGCGCCCGACCCAAGGGGGACTCTCATGAAGAACACTCAGCTGCTGTTGATCAACGATATGTGCGGCTACGGCAAGGTCGCGCTTTCCGCCATGCTGCCGGTGCTGTCGCACATGGGCTACCGTATCCATAACCTGCCGACGGCACTTGTGTCCGATACGCTCAACTATCCCAAGTTCTACATCCACGACACCACGGAGTACGTGCGCCAAAGCCTCGCTATCTGGGAGGAGCTCGGCTTTGAGTTCGACGCCATCTCGACCGGCTTTATCGTGACCGAGGAAGAGACGCGCATCATTTCGGACTTCTGCCACCGCCGCGCGCAAAAGGGCACTAAGGTTTTCGTCGATCCCATCATGGGCGACAACGGCAAGCTCTACGCCGGCGTGCCCGAGTCCACGATCGGTCTCATGCGCAGCCTGCTCGAGTGCGCCGACTATGCGGTGCCAAACTACACCGAGGCGTGCCTGCTTACCGATGCGCCCATTGCCGAGCAAATCACGCCCGATGAGGGCCGCGCTCTTGTGGATGCCGTGCGTGCCCTGGGCGCCAAGTCGGTGGTCATTACGAGCGCTGTGGTCGACGGTGCGAATGTCGTCATCGGTTACGACCATGTGGCGGGGGAGTACTTCACGATTCCCTTCGACCTGATCCCGGTTTACTTCCCGGGCACGGGCGACACGTTCTCGGCGGTGCTTGTCGGCCGCGTTATGGCTGGTTGGAGCCTGCAGCGCGCGACGAGCGATGCCATGCGCGTGGTAGCCGAGCTTATCGAGCGCAATGCCGACCAGGAAGACAAGTCCGCCGGCCTTCCCATCGAGGCCTGCCTGGATGTGATCGACCATGAGTAACGCCGGCGAGGGCGGCATCAGGCCTGCGGGCGAGAGCAAGCCGCTCGGCGCGTCGCGTGGCAAGCGTCCGCGTATCCGCGTGAGCTGCGTGGACCAGCTGGGTGCGTGCCGTTGTCACCATGGTCACAAGCCGGGCGACGTTTTTGACTTCGACCGAGACCGCGGCAAGATGTGCGCCATGGCCTGCCATGTGGGCTTTCCCTATATCGATATCCTGCGCTATGGCGGGACCGTGCCTGGAAACGAGCCCGGCACGGCAAAGTTCTGCTGCCCCGAAGTCGATACGCTGAACGTCTGGCTTGCCGAGATCGTTGACGAGTAGTCGAGCGCAATGTGGCAAAGGGACAGCCCCTTTGCCACAATCGCCGGTGGTGCCCCTTCTTTTGCTTATAATCTCAAATCTCTGCATTTCATCCGATTTTAGGTTCTAAAAATTCTGCGTTTCATCGATAATCAAGCGTATAAAACTTTGCATTTCATTTGATGGCACTGAGGGGAGAGCCTATGCTGCGCAGGAAAATAGCGGCAGAGCTGGAGCGTTGGCTGAAGTCTGCCGAGCAAAAGGCCTTATTCATTACAGGTTCTCGCCAGATCGGCAAAAGCTATTCGATTCGCGCATTTGGCAAAACCAACCATGCAACCTACATCGAGCTTAACCTCATGGAAAATCGCCAGGCAAAAGATGCTCTTCTCGAGGCGCGGGATGCCGATGATTTCATCAGCAGGGTGACGCTTCTTTCGGGAAAGTCGATTGCACCAGGCAAAACGCTCGTGTTTATCGATGAGGTCCAAGAGGCCCCCGACATCATGACGATGGCAAAGTTCCTTGTTGAGGACGGGAGGTGCCGCTGGGCGTTTTCGGGGTCAATGCTTGGGACCCAGTTCAAGGGCGTCAGGTCCTATCCCGTGGGGTATGTCCACGAGCTTAGGATGTTCCCGCTCGATTTTGAGGAGTTTTGCTGGGCAACCGGGGTGAGCGAGGGGGCTCTCCAAACGATACGTGACGCGTGTATCAGCGAGAGGCCCATTCCTGATTACATTCATGACGCGATGATGGCAAACTTCAGGACCTATACCGTTGTCGGCGGAATGCCGGAGGTCGTGCAGCGTTTCCTTGACACGCAGGGCGACCTTGCCTCTGTTCGTCAGCTACAGTTAGAGCTCAACGAACAGTACCGGCGGGATATCTTCAAGTATGCAAGCGGGCGAGCCCTTCAGGTACAGAGCATCTACGATCAGCTCCCTATTATGCTCGAGGGCGAAAACAAGCGCTTCGTGCTCAATTCCATTGATCCCAAGGCTCACTACGAGAAGTATCGGCGAGATTTTGTATGGCTTGTCGATGCCGGCGTTGCTCTCAAAGCCGATATCGTAACCGAGCCAAAATCGCCCCTGCTCAAGACGGTGCGGCCATCGCAGTTCAAGCTATATCAATCGGATACGGGCATGTTGATGGCGCGCTACCCCGTTGGAGTCGCCCAAGCGGCGTATCTTGATAGCAAGGAGCACAATCTGGGCGGCATTTACGAAAACGTGGTGGCCCAGCAGCTGGCTGCCCAAAATCGCCAGCTTTACTACTATCAGACAAAAAAGCGCGGTGAAGTGGACTTTGTGGTCGATGGACCGGATGGGACGGCTGTTCCGATCGAGGTTAAATCGGGCTCCTATTACCACGCGCACGCTGCGCTCGGTCATGTGCTTGATACGGCTGAATATGGCGTAAGGCTCGGGATTGTTTTCTCGAAAGGCAACGTTGAGCGCAACGGAGCGGCTCTCTATTTGCCGCTATATGCGACCTGGGCCCTTTCGGATGTTTTGGGCGACTCCTGCGCCGAGGGGATAAAGCTGGAGGTCAAGCCGGTCTAGGGCCAGTCCCGGATGTGACAAAGGGACAGTCCCTTTGTCACATTCATGAGTGTGGATTTTCTCCCGTATAGAGCGCACTTGAACGCTCAAGGTGGGAGAAAATCTACGCTCGATTTATGCCGTGGGCGCGGTTCGTGCGCCCACGAACCTACAGCTGCTCGAGCATAGCGGTGCAACCGGCGAGCACATCGCGGTGGGTGGCATCGAAATTGCCGGTGTACCAGGGGTCGGCCACGTCGCCGGGGCGATCGGTCCAATCGAGCAGGCGCGAGATCTTGCCATCGGGGTCCTTCCCAAAAATTCGGTACAGGCCGCGGGCGTTCTCGTCGTCCATATAGACAATGTGGTCCCAGTCGCCATACTCCGCGCGACGCACCTGACGTGCACGATGTGCGACGACGGGAATCCCGACTTCACGCAGCTTGGCAACGGTGCCACGATGCGGCGAGTTGCCGATTTCCTCGGTCGACGTTGCAGCGGAATCAATGACAAACTCCGCCTCGCGTCCAGCGCGGCGCACCAGCTCGGTAAACACGGACTCAGCCATCGTCGAGCGACAGATGTTCCCATGGCAGATAAACAGTACACGTTGCATATGCGGTTTCCTTTCGATCGCCATCATCGAGCTCGAGTATCGCATCTACGCCTGCGCCATCGCCCTCTTGCGTTCCCAGCGAGCCAACTTAATCGTCACCAGCGTAAGCACCCAGGCCACAAGCGAGAACACGGCACCGACCGCGCCAACGTAGGCAATGCCAGCTTCGCTTACCACGGCGCCGCCCACTGCAGTGCCAAACGAGATGCCGACGTTAAACGCCATGGGCTCCACCGAGCTCGCGAGCACCATCGATTTGGGATGGCGGCTGCGAGCCACGTCCATAAAGTGCGTGATGCACGACACCGAGAACAGGTACATGAGCATCGCCAGGCTAAAGACAAAGACAAGTGCGAGCGGCATGGCAGCGCCTACGGCAAACAGCCCAAACAATGCCGCCGCCTGCAGCACAAACGTCACGAGTAGCGCCTTCATGCCAAAGCGCGCATCGATCCATCCGCCCAGGATGTTCGAGATCAGGCAGAACACGCCGTAGGCCATGAGCGTGGTACTGGCTTCGACCGTGCCCATGCCCAGCACCTGCTCAAGATAAGGCGTCACGTAGCCATAGAAAACGTAGACCGACCCCACGCCAAACAAAAAGATGAGCATGCCGGTGACGATGCTCGGCTCGCGTAGCAGACCCGCCTGCTCGCGAAAGGTGGCGGGCTCGTCGGTTTGCCCAGCGCGCGGCATAAACATCACGAGCGCTCCGCAGATCAGAACGGCAAAGGCCAGCGTGCCGTACATGGCCACGTGCCAATCGAGCGTGTCGGCCACAAACTTGCCGATCGAAGTGACAAAGACCATCGCCACGGAAAACGCGCCGTACACCACCGAGATGGCAAGCGAAGTTTGCTGCGGGGACAGCAGCTCGGGGATATACGTCACGCCCACGGCGAGCAGTGCGCCCGAGACGGAGCCCAAGATGATGCGCGAGGCGAACAGCACTTGAAAGTTGGGTGCCAGCGCCATGACCAGGTTGCCGAGCACAAAGACGATGCTATAGCACACGAGCAGCTGGTAACGACGGAAGCGCCCCGTGCTGAGCGCAAGCACTGGCGTCGCGATGGCGTAGACAAGCGCAAACACGCTAATAAGTTGGCCTGCGGTGGCAAGCGATACGCCGAGTTCCGTCGCTAGGTCGCTTTCGATGCCGATGACCACGAACTCGGAGCAGCCGAGCGAGAATCCCAACAGCACGAGCAGCGCCAGGCAGAGCTTGGTGCGTGCGGGGGAGAGCGCGGCGGCAGTTGACTTACTTTTTGGCGTGGTTGCGGCGGTCAAGGTTGTCACTCCAATGTCGCATGAATAAGCGGGATTCAATCCCTGCAACTCTAACAGAATGTGACAAAGGGACAGTCTCTTTGTCACATGGAGAGCTTGCCTGTATAGTCGCAATACAGGCGAAGATGGTCTCAGGTACATCGCGGGCGACAGGAGATCCCATGGGTATGCACACGACAAAGGTTGCAGTGGGCGAGGGCAAGTTTGCGCTCGAGGCCCAGCTGACGGTGACGCCGCGAGGCATGGCGGTGTACGCCTGCTCGCCGGAGTTTGCGCACCTGGGCGCCACGGCGCAGGCCATTCCGCGCCCCGAGCCCGGCCGTACGGCGACGGTGGGCATCCTGGCCGTTCCGTGCCATCGAGACGAGATCCCGGCGCACGATATCGCGGCGGCGCTGGCCACGCGCTTTGACGTGCCGGTAGTTGCAAGCACGGGCTTTCATGTTGAACAGGCGAGCGGGGACGACCTGCAGCGCGTGCTCGACACCACCAAGGAGCTCATCGTTGCGCTCGAGGAGGCCGCAGCCCGTGTTCTGCGTGCCGGCTGGGATGAGGGCGGTGCGGGCGCCGAGGTCGTGGCGGTCGATGCCGCGACCGGCGAGACGCTTGGCCCCGTCGATCGCATCGATGCCCATACCGGCGAGGGCATTTTGCATCAGGCGTTTCTGACACTTTTGGCTGAGGGCCGGGGCGAAGACGCGCGCCTGCTGCTCTGTCGCCGCAGTCCGCTCAAGCGACTGTGGGGCGGGGTGCTGGCCGATAGCTGTGCCGGCCATCCGCTCCCCGGGGAAGATGTCGCGGCCGCCACGGCGCGCCGCATCAACGAAGAGCTCGGCATTACGCGCGAGCCCGATCAGCTCGAGCACCTCGGACACGTGGCGTACCGTGAGGACCACGGCGACGGTCGCTGCGAGTGCGAATGGTGCGAGGTCTACCTTGCCCATGTTGAGCCGGGCGAGCTGCATATCAACCAAGAGGAGATCTCGGAGGTGCGCCGCGTGGCTCCGTCCGAGCTCGACGGCTATCTGCAGAGTCACCCCGAGCAGCTGGCCCCCTGGCTCCGCGAGGCCCTCAGCGACCCATCCATCCGTACGGTCCTCGCTATGTAAAAAAGACAGTCCCTTTGTCGCATCCAAACCATCACAACATTCGATGAAAATCTCGAAATCGAGGAAAAGCGTCGAATGTTGTGACGGTTTTTGTGTCCGGCGCGGGTGAGCTTCGGTGTCGTCTGGGGGTATAAAACTAGCGAGTGTTTATTTGCGAGGCCTAAGGGGCGCCCCGTATGGATATCGATAACTTTGAATGGTGGTATAGCGAGGGTGAGGCTCCGGACGAGGAGCGGGACGAGTCCATGCCGCGTGACGTGTCGAGCGACGAGGACGAGACCGGCAACGACGTCGCCGCCGATTCGGACGCCGCCCTCGACCCCGTCGAGCCCCTGACCTTCGAACAAGCTTGGGCCCAGGCCGAGGCAGACGAGGCCAAGGCCGACGCTACGGCCACGCTCGGCGAGCCAGCCGACATGTCCATCTCGCCGGCAAAGACCCCACAGCCGCGTCACACCATCGATCCCGACAGCACGGCATCCTTCAGCATTCTCGACGTGCCCTCGCAGGGCGCTCAGGCGCCCGCACCCACACGTCGCCCCAATCTGTCTCGCGAGGAAGATGCAGGACGTCGCTCGCCGCTCGGCCCCATCCTTATTGCCTTTATGGCCGGCGTTATCGCATGCTCGGTAATTGGAAACGTCTGGAGCCATGTCGAACAACAGCGAAAAGACGCCGCCAAGGTCGAGATGTCTGTCGAGCAATCGCTCGGTCGTACGCGCTCGGTACATGTGTCGGTCGAGGTCAAGGACGGCGCGACGTGGGACACCGCGCGCGGCGACAGCCAAATGCTCATCCACATCGTGGGGCGCACGCTCAAAGGGCAGACGATTGACGAGTATCAATACGTCAATTCCGCTGGTGACGGCATCGAGCTCAAGCCCGGCGGCTACGAGCTCACCGTCGATGAACCGCCCGTCGCCACCGACGGCACGCGCTTCCGTGCCTCAAAGCGCATGGTCCCCGTGAACTTTAACTCACAGGCGCCCGACACGGTCGACACCACACCGCAGGGTGGGTTCGACCTTTACGTAGATACCCAGTAGGCGCTCGCCGCTCATTCCGCTATGGCTACTCAATAATCGCCTGCCGTCCCGTCCCGCCGCCAAGAGTGGGACAATAGCCCTCGACACTATTGTTTACTTTTGGAGGAAGTAGCATGTCTACCGTCACTACCATCAAGCGCGGCGGCCTCACCGCGGCCATCGATTCTATGGGCGCCCAGCTCACGAGCCTTGCCCTCAACGGCAACGAGTATCTGTGGCAGGGCGACCCCGCCTTTTGGGGCAAGCACGCGCCCATCCTGTTCCCCATTGTGGGCTCGCTGCGCAACAACACGGCAACGTCTGCGGCCGGCACCTGCGAGATGCCGCGCCACGGACTCGCGCGCATTGTCGAGCACAAGCTGGTCGAGGTTTCGGAGGACGGCTCCTCGGTAACGTATGAGATCACCGATACGCCCGAGTCGCTCAAGGCGTTCCCGTTCCACTTTAAGCTCAACATGACCTATGCCTTGACCGGCGATGCCACCCTCACGCAGACCTTTGCCGTTACGAACACCGGCGACGTGGACCTGCCGTTCTCGGTGGGCGGCCACCCCGCATTTAACGTGCCCGCCCCCGGTGCCGAGGACGAGGCGTTCGAGGATTACGAGCTGGCGTTTACCGAGGCTTGGACGAACGAGGCTCCCATCATCACGCCCGACGGTCTTATGACGTTCGAGGGTAGCTACAAGGCTCCCGATAACTCGGACGTGCTGCCCATCACGCACCGCAGCTTCGATAACGACGCCATCATGTTCACCGATACCCCGGGCTCCACGCTCACGCTGCGCGGCCGCAAGTCGGGCCACGGCGTCAAGATCGACTTTGAGGGCTTTAAGTACATTGGCGTGTGGTCTGCCGCCAACGACGCTCCGTTTGTGGCGCTCGAGCCCTGGACCGGTCACACCACCATGGACACCGAGGACGACGTCTTTGAGCACAAGGTCAACACCATCACCCTGGCCCCGGGCGAGACGGACAAGCGCAGTTTTAGCGTTACCTTGCTCTAGAGGTTCCGCCGCTCGGTCGATGCTGCGCGTCGTCCAGAGCGACAAGTTGTCATTCAAAAGGCAAGGCATAGACCTTCTGGTCATGCCTTGCCTTTTTCATGCCACTTGTTCGCTCTGGACGTTGCTCGCCGGCATTGCCAAAACATCGGCGTCCCCAATGACTACCGCGTGTCTATTAATTTTTCGCGCACATGCCGCGCTGCTGGTTGCGGGCGTATATCCTGTTAAGTCGTCAGCATACGATTCAACAGGGAAGGCAGATTATGCATTCTCCCCAACAGTGCGATGCGCAGACCCAGCCGATATGCAGCCGTCGCATCTTTTTGGGTAGCGCTCTCGCTGCGAGCGCTTCTGTCGTCGCCGGCGCACTTGCCGGTTGCCAGCGCCCCTCCACGCTGGAAGTAGTTCAGCCCACGACGGGCGGCGGTCGCGACGACCTGTCCGATTCCGTGATCGGCAAGGATAAGATCCGCATTGGCATGGAGGCGGCCTACGCCCCGTACAACTGGCAGGTCTCCGAAGCCAGCAAGTACACTATCCCCATCGACAACGTGCAGGGCGCCTATGCCGATGGTTACGACGTGCAGATCGCCAAGATCGTCTGCAAGGCCCTCGGTGGCGAGCCCGTTGCCGTCAAGCAGGGCTTCTCGGGTCTTATCGATTCGCTCAACAACGGCCAGATCGACCTCATCATTGCCGGCATGAGCGCCACGCCCGAGCGCGAGGAGTCCGTCGGCTTTTCCGACCCGTACTTCATTGGCTACTTTGGCCTGTTCGTAAAAGAGGGCTCGCCCTACCAAAATGCGACCAAGCTCAGCGACTTTAGCGGCGCAACGGTCCTCGGCCAAAAGTACACCATGCTCGATACCGTCATCGACGAGATTCCGGGCGTTGTGCACAAAAACCCGGTCGATTCGGTTCCCACGGTGTTTTCGAACCTGCTGCAGGGCACCTGCGACGCCGTGACCTACAACACCGAGAACGAGAAGGGCTATATGGCCCAAAACCCGGGTATCGTGCCGATCCAGTTTGCCGATGGCGAGGGCTTTAAGCAGGAGGTCACGGCAAACGTCGGCTGCCGCAAGGGCTCGGATAAGCTGCTTAAGCTCATCGACAAGACACTCAAGGGCATTAGCCAAGAGGAGCGCGACCAAATGTGGGACGCGTGCCTCGACCGTCAGCCGGCATAGGGAGGCAGCATGAAAACCATTAATCGTCTGGCCTCCTTTATCAAGGCCGACCACCGTTATGTATACCTGGGCACGAGCGTCATCGCGGCGCTCGGCTTGGCGTTTAGCCAGCGCAACCCCACGCCGCTGAGCTTCTTGGCCCCCACGGGCGTGTTCCAAGATTGCCTTTGGGCGATTCTTTGGGCCTGGCTCGTCGTGTCGGCGGCGGCGCTGGTCACCAAGCTCATGCACTGGAACGACTATCGCGAAACGTCGCCGTTTGCTTCCGAGCGCTTCCGTCGCGGCGCGCGCCTGGGCAGTTATGTCGTCGTTGCTATTGCGGCGATCTTCTTTGTCGACCGTTGCGTCATGTCGTTTATCGATCTGGTGCAGGTGAGCATTGTCTCGGACTCCAACCCCAGCGACTTTTTGTCGAGCCTGGTCTACATGACCTACAAGAGCGGGGACTTCTTCATTCGCGGTATCGAGATCACCATCGCGCTTGCCACCTTCGGCACTGTCATCGCATTCTTCCTGGCACTGCTCTTTGTGTTCCTGCGTATTCAGACGTTCGACCGCGTGGATAACGACCTGGTGCGCTTCTTTAAGAGTATCGGCCGCGGCTTTGCGACCGTCTACTCCACCATCGTGCGCGGCACGCCCATGATGGTCCAGGGTCTGCTCATCTATTACGCGGGCTTCACCGTTTTGCGCGGCATGGGCTTCGAGACCGCTCAGGCCAACCAGATTTGGAGCACCTTCACCGCCGGCCTCGTTACCATCTCGCTCAACTCCACCGCCTACATGATGGAGGTCCTGCGTGGCGGCATCGAGTCCATCGATCCCGGCCAGGCCGAGGCAGCACGCTCGCTGGGCCTGTCGCAGTGGCAAGCCATGCGCAAAGTCGTGTTCCCCCAGGGCATTAAAAACGCGATTCCGGCGCTCACCAACGAGCTCATCATCAACATCAAGGATTCGTCGGTGCTCTCGGTCATCGGCGTGTTTGACCTCATGTACGCCACCACCACCGTCGCCGGCGTGTACTACCGCCAGATGGAGGTCTACTGCGTGGCGCTCGTGGTCTACCTGATCCTGACGCTCGTGGCGAGCCGCCTGCTCGAGGCCTTTGGCAAAAAGCTTGGCGCCGAGGCTCCGGTCACGCTGCCCAGCTCCAACTAGGCTCAAGACGAGGAGAATCATCATGGCAGATACCGCCATTACCGGCGTTGCGGCCGCCGCACAGACCAATGAGCCGCTCATCCGCGTCGAGGGCCTGCGCAAGAGCTTCGGCTCGCTCGAGGTACTCAAGGGCATCGACCTGTCCGTTAACCCCGGCGAGGTCGTCACCATTATCGGCGCCTCGGGCTCGGGCAAGTCGACCTTCCTGCGCTGCCTCAACCTGCTCGAGACCCCGGACGCGGGCCACATCTGGTTCCACGGCCAGGACCTCACGGCCGAGCGCTGCAACATCAACAAGCTGCGCGAGGACATCGGCATGGTGTTCCAGAGCTTTAACCTGTTCAACAACATGGATGTGCTCGACAACTGCACGCTCGCGCCCGTCACGCTCAAAAAGATGAGCAAGGCCGAGGCCGAGAAGGTCGCGCTGGAGCATCTGGCGAGCGTGGGGCTCGAAAAGTTCGCGCACGCCGCCGTGGGTCGCCTGTCCGGTGGTCAAAAACAGCGCGTGGCCATCGCTCGTGCCCTATGCATGAACCCGCAGATCATGCTGTTCGACGAGCCGACCTCCGCACTCGACCCCGAGATCGTGGGCGAGGTACTCGAGGTCATGCGCAAGCTCGCTGCCGACGGCATGACCATGGTCGTCGTCACGCACGAGATGGCCTTTGCCCGCACGGTGTCCGACCGCGTGGTCTTCATGGACAAGGGCGTGGTGCTCGAGGATGCCGCGCCGGCCGAGCTCTTCGGCAACCCCAAGCACCAACGTACCCGCGAGTTCCTCTCGCGCTATCTCGAGGACAAGTAACCGACCGCAAACGCTTATGTGGCAGGGCCGCTCCGGTGGGGCGGCCCCCGTCATCACAATCGAAAGGATGTCATGGCCGAGGTTTGGCGCTTCTTTGCGCATGAGGATGATTTTGCCGATTTGGACGAAACTGGCGCGTGCGAGCGCTTGAGCCGCGTGCTATCGTTTCCGACCATTTCGAGCATGGATGCCGAGACGGTGAACTGGCAGCCGTTCGACGATCTGTGCGCGTATATGCAGCAGGCCTGGCCGCACGTATTTACGGCGGGTAAGGTCGAGCTCATCGACCATTCGCTGCTCGTGACGCTTGCCGGCTCCGACCCTGCCCTTAAGTCCGTCATGCTCATGGGCCACATGGACGTGGTTCCCGTGGTACCCGGCACCGAGGCTGACTGGACGCATGCCCCCTTTAGCGGACATGTGGACGGCACCTACATTTGGGGTCGCGGCGCCATCGATATGAAAGACCAGGTCGCAGGCATTCTCGAGGCGGTTGAGTATGCGCTCGCACACGGCTGGGAGCACAAGCGTACCCTGCTGCTCGCCTTTGGCCAGGACGAGGAGACTACGCAGTACGGCGCAGGCGCCATCGGCCGCGCGCTCGAGGAGCGCGGCATTGAGCTTGAGTACCTAATCGACGAGGGCGACTACCGCATCGTTTCGGCTGCCGAGTATGGCGCGGGCGAGGGCTGGCTTATGCACGCCGACCTGGCCGAGAAGGGCTATGCCGATATCGTGCTCAAGACGAAGAGCGAGGGCGGGCATTCGTCCAACCCCTACGGTGGCACATCGCTCGAGGTGCTCAGCCGTGCCATCACCGCAATCTGTGATATCGAGTGGCCGACGCGCGTGACCGACTTGCTTGCCGCCCAGCTCGTCGAGTTGGGGCTCTACACGGCCGACGAGATTGCCTCCAACAAGGACACCATCGTGCGCGATTGCCTCGCCAGCAAGAAGCTCTATCCGCTCGTGACCACCACCTGCGCGCCCACGCAGGTCGAGGGTGGCAGCACCGGCGCCAACGTAATGCCGCAGGATATGTGGGCCAATATCAATTTCCGTATGCTCGAGGGCACGAGCGTGGCCGATGTCGTGGCCCGCTGCCGCGTCGCCGTTGCTGAGGCGGGGCTCGCCGACCGTGTCGAGGTCGAGCTCGGCCCCGGCAGCTCCGAACCCTCGCCGTCTCCGCGCATCGGCGGACCGGGACTCGAGGCGGTTCGCTCCATCGCCGCCCGCTATTTCCGTGATCCAAAGGGGACGGAGGAAAACGGATCATCCGAGCCGTTGGCGATTGTCCCCTCGACCGTGATCGGCGCGACCGACGCTGCCAACTACCAGCGCATTTGCTCCGAGTGCATTCGCTTCTCGGCCTTTGTGGTCGACGATGACGAGTGCGATCGCGGCGTCCACGGCACCAACGAGCGCATTACCCGCCGCGCCTACCTCCAGGGTGTCCGCTTCCTCATCGCCCTGCTCCACAAGCTCTAGAATCTGACAAAGGGACTGTCCCTTTGTCAGATTCCGTGCGGGTTATATGCAGGTTTGCCTGCGCACGCTATCATATATGGGTTAGACCGCAATTATGTACCCCATACGCGAAGGGATGCGCATGTATCTGAAGATCGACATGCTCTAGCTGGGCTTACCCCCGCAGCGGCGCCCCGCGCCCCATCAATTCTGCCGATTTTCGCCTTCACGCATATAAAGGAGTCCGTCATGCGCGACAAGCTCGAAAAGATCATCAAGGCCTACGAGGAGCTCGAGAAGAAGCTTTCTGACCCGGCCGTCGCCTCCGACATCAAGGAGTTCACGCGTCTCAACAAGGAGTACGCGCACCAGTCTGACCTCATTGCCGCCTCGCGCGAGTACATCGGCGCGTTCGATGACATCGAGGCTGCCAAGGAAATGCTGCACGATACCACCGATGCCGATGAGAAGGAGATGCTCCAGATGGACATCTCCGAAAACGAGGCCAAGCTTCCCCAGCTCGAGGAAGACATCAAGTACATGCTCATCCCGAGCGACCCCAACGACGACAAGAACACCATCGTCGAGATCCGCTCCGCCGCCGGCGGCGACGAGGCGGCCATCTTCGCCGGCGATCTGTACAAGATGTACCAGCGCTTCTGCGAGTCGCGCGGCTGGAAGACCACCGTGCTCGATTCCAGCCCCAGCGAGGCCGGTGGCTTTAAGTCCATTGAGTTCAAGGTCGAGGGCGACCGCGTCTACTCCGTCATGAAGTACGAGTCCGGCGTGCACCGCGTCCAGCGCGTCCCCAAGACCGAGTCCCAGGGCCGCATTCAGACCTCCACGGCAACCGTCGCCGTACTTCCCGAGGCCGAGGAGATCGACGTCCAGATCAACCAGTCCGACCTGCGCATCGACACCTACTGCGCCTCCGGCCCTGGCGGTCAGTGCGTTAACACCACCTACTCCGCCGTGCGCATCACCCACCTGCCCACCAACACCGTGGTGCAGTCGCAGGAGCAGCGTTCCCAGATCCAGAACCGCGAGGTCTGCATGCAGATGCTGCGCGCCCGTCTGTACGAGATGGAACTCGAGAAGCAGCAGGCCGAGCTCGGTGCCGAGCGCCAGAGCCAGATCGGCCACGGCAACCGTTCCGAGAAGATCCGTACCTACAACCAGCCCCAGGACCGCGTGACCGATCACCGCATCGGTTTCAACTCCACCTACAACGGCGTGCTTCTGGGCGACCAGCTCGGCACCGTCATCGAGGCCCTCGCCGCCGCCGAGCGAGCCGAGAAGCTGGCACAGGCCGTTTAGGTTACGGCGTTCTACGAACGCCGTAACTGCTCGATGCTGCAAACGCCCCTAAGCGGCAATCTGACGTTCAATCGTCGGTCGCGTACCAAAGTACGCTTCCCTCCTCTTTCACGTCACCTTGCTCGCTTAGGGGCGTTTTCGCTCATATGACCCAATCCGCTGTCAAGAGCCACAATGGCCCCCCCCCCCCC
>CAMQHB010000018.1:0-25241 GCA_947001545.1 uncultured Collinsella sp. | reverse complement strand
CCGACCTGTCGGCGGCCTGCCCGCGCCTGGCGGCGTGGCCGCGCTGCTGCAACGGGTGCGGCCGGTACCGTGCGATCGGCTGCAAGCGCCGCCCGCACGTATTCTGTGTTTCGTCAAGAGGATTTGAGCAAAAAGAGCATCGGAAATTGAGCAGTCGCAGCATCGGAAGCGCGCACGCTTTTTGAGCGGCTAGCCCTCCTGCATGAGGGCATGGCGGACGCGGTAGGACTCGCCGCGGAACTGGACGAGCCTCCCGTGGTGGACGATGCGGTCGATCAGGGCGGCGGCCATCTGGTCATCCCCGAACACCGCCCACACCTGCTGAACTCCAGGTTCGTGGTGAATACCACCGACTGCCTCTCGTATGCGTCGGCGAGGACCTGGAAGAGCAGCCTCGCCCCGTCCGCGTCGAGCGGGAGAAACCCGAGCTCGTCGATGACGAGCAGGCGGGCCTTGCAGATGATTGCGGCCTCCCGGTCGAGCCTCCCGTCGTCGCGGGCGCGCCTCAGGCGCATCACGAGCGAGGACGCCGTGAAGAAGCGCGCCTCGAGCCTCCTCTCGCACGCCAGCGCGCAGAGGGCCGACGCCATGTGCGTCTTGCCGGTGCCGACGTCGCCCATGAGCACGAGGTCCTCCCTGCGCTCGACGAAGTCGAGCGCGAGCAGCGACTCGCGCCCCATGCCCTCCGGCCACGACACGGCCGACCAGTCGTAGCCGTCGAAGGTCTTGGGCGCCGGCAGCGCGCAGCGCCTGAGCAGCGTCGCGCGCTTCGAGGCCTCGCGGCTGGACCTCTCCGCCTCGAGGTAGCCCGCCAGGTACTCCACCTGCTTCGGGGTGCCGAGCCTCGACCACTCCTCCAGGACGGCGGTGGTGAGCGAGCACGACCGCCCGGCCTCCACGACCCTGCGGGCCAGCTCCTCGCTAGCTGCCATCGGCGACCGCCCCCTTCAGGAACCCGTCGTAGACCGACAGGTCGGCCCCGCCGGCCCCGCCGAGAGGGCGCGCGCAGAGAGGGGCGATGCCCCGCTGGCCTAGCCTAAGGGCGAAAACGGAATAGACGGACCGACCGTCCGGCTGAGTCTGGGAAGAGGTGCCGGGCGGAGGGCGGAGCATGGCCACCGGACCCATCGAAACACATCTCCACCGTTCCTTCAACTGGGAAAACGACGCCCCGTGGCCTGAATGGGGCCTCGGGGGCGTTCGGCTAACTGCGGGAACGGCCTATCCGCTCAATGTGTTCGGCTGAGATCGGAAATCAACCATATTATGGGCACAGTCGGCAATTGGGTTGGATAGCCTCGCACCGGAGGAATCAACATGAGTACAAGTAGCTACAAACCGCAAAAAGGCCGTGGCCTCCCGTGGCCTTTAGACACGGACGCTCCATCGGTTGCCGATCAGGCCGAGACGCCTAGCGAGATGGAGGCGGCGCTTGACGTTCGACAGGATGAGATTGCAAAGAGCGAGATCCTGAGTGGAATCAACAGGCCATCCTACGACTCATTATTTGCGGTCGCGAAGAATCGCGTCCAGCTTGCGATTCTGATCATGATTTGCTCCTTCCAGACGTCCAAAGGGCCTAATAGGAAGGATGCCAACGGAAAAGAACTTACAAAAGGTCTTTTCATGCGTCAGGACAAGCTCGAAAAAAAGTCTGTTCGACTCAACCGACTGTATCGAAAGCTCTGGGCGAGCTGGCTCATCGAGGCATCATCATGAAGACCGATGGGGTGTGGGTCATCGTTTGGGCTCAGCTCGATATTCAAGCGCGTGAGGCCGGATGGGATCCGCGCGCGGACGCGGGCGGCGAGGCCGGACGTGAAAGCCGGACCGCAGAGGTATCGAGCGCACGCGGCCAGGGCCTCGAGGGCGCCTGGCGGGTAGGGAGATCCGAGCATGAGGCAGGACAACGCGCAGGCCCGCGAAAGGTTCACGAGCTCCCCCGCGACGCGGCTGGACCCTCGGCTGCCCCTCGTAAAGGATGCAGAAGACACGGTCGAGGTCCGACGGTTCGACCAGGCTGTACCGGCAGTCCGCGTACAGTGCGCAGCCCCTCCCGCGCGGGTCGCCGTCCGAGTCCTCATCCTGCTCATGATGGCGCACCTCAACCCAAAGGCCCTCCAACACGTCGTCGAACCCGAAATCGAGCTCCGCCTGGACGCTCTCGCCGAGCGCATCGCCCAGGGCGAGCTCCGGCACCTTCGTCACACGGCCGTCCAGCCACTCAATCTCTGTCATCGCGCGCATGGTGCAAGCCCCTTCCGACACGGGATTGTCAGCTCAACCCGACCCTTACCCATACGGACGAACATAACTCGCCAGGGGGAAGCCCCTGAAGGCCGTGCGCCACAACATGAGGCCGAATCCGCCCCCGGCTGGACAGGCCAACAACGAAGGAGCACACGGAACCGGCGCGGCGTTACAACCGTCCCGGCAAGCGTGTCACTTGGCCAAGTCATGATGCCGACAAACCCGGAAATGCTCCAACGGAGCGCCGAACGAGCGTAACAATATAAAGCCGTGCAACACGTTTTGGACGACCGGAACATCCCAAACAAAGGCCTGTAGGTCCCACCTTCAAGCCCAATAGCAAAATGTGCATCAGCGGATTTGCAGCGATACAAGTCTCAACCGTCACCATCACACCGCAGCGCGCCTAGTCCCACTCATCCTACTGCAAATGTCCCAGAACGAGAAAACGACCAGCTTAACATGCCAACCTTTATATCCGCACGCGCGTAATTCAACTCATAAGGACCGGCTATCCCTTACCTGTGACACAATCTCAAACGCACAGAACAGAATCATCAGTCCAATCATCGCATAAGAGGCAGCCGAACCTTCAAGCACTATTCCACAAAGAACAATCTCCGCGCAGCCAATAAGAACTGTTATCAGGCGCTCTGCCTTTTTGCTCTCGCCGCTCGCATAAAAAGGCGGCAAAGCGCACAAGATCACATATAGCCCGGGAAGGGAATACAGGATCGATAGCCCAAGTCCCCCATCAACCGCAGTGCTTTGCGTAAGAATCAACTGAACCCAAACGGCAATCATCACTGAGCAGGTTGTCGATAAAAGAAGACTAGAAATATAGCACGCAACAAAGTCCCGTCGCATTCGAGCAGAGAAATCCGCGAACTCTCTTCGCCGCGTGGAAACAATAAGGTACACAGAAATTGCAATAGAACCAATCAGGGAAAACAGCGGAACAACCAGCAATTCAAGCTTATTACCCCATCGATCAACCACACCCCCACTCCAATGAGCGGGAATTGTGTCAGGGAGGACTGACCAAGCCGCCCATAGAATCAGAAATGGAAGAATAGAGAGGATGAAAGATGATAACACTGCAGTAGTTTTTTTTGAGGCTCTCATCGATTCCGCATCTCCTTGCGCGCCCACATTCCACTCCGCCTTAAATCAAGTATACGTTTTGGAACGGGATGTCACTCCGAACGCCTTACCCTCTTAGTGTGAATGCCGCTGCGGCATTGTTGACTCATCCTTAGTAATCGCGTCTATCCTCTGCAGCATCAGCCAAAGCAATCCGAGAGGAGCCGCACATGCATGCAGCGGAAATTCCTTTCGGGGGGGGGTATCTCCCAGATTTACCCGCCGCCCGAAGGGGCAGTCGACAGTCGAGTACGTACTGATCATCGCGATCATCGTCCTGGTGGTGCTGATCGCGGGACCGTGGGTCTCGTCGGCGATCACAAACCAGTTCAACACGGTGGCGGGGACGCTCGGCAACGGAATCTCAAAGGGGAGCTGGGAGTCGGGCGGCACGGGCGGCGGCAACGGGTCGTTGACCGACGCCGACATCGTGGACCCCGTTCACGGGATAGCGTTCGCCGTGTACTCGGAGGACGACCACAGCCTCATGTTCTACAAGCGCCGCGGGGTCCCCAGAGTCGGTGACATGCTCAACAGCCGCCGCGTGACGGCGGTGTATACGGGGTTCGAAAATGGATACGCCACCGCGACCGTGGGAAACGACGGCAAGACGACTGCCCCCTGGTGGCCTAACAGAAATAATATCGTGGCCGTAAAGGCCATTGACGATGGCATAGAAATCCACTCGTTGGCATTTTGCTTTCAGTACATGGAGAACTGCAAGAGCTTTGATCTGGCAAAGTTCGACATGTCGAACTGCACAAATCTGCAGCACGCATTCGCGTATTGCGGCAATGCGACTTCCTTCAGTATTTCAAGCTGGGATACGTCCTCGGTCGTCGAATTCGACTCGGCGCTCAAAAACCTTTACAAGGTCGAGGAGATTGACATCTCCGGATGGTCGACGCGGAAAGCCGGCGATTTACGTCTCCTTTTTTCCACCGACAGTTCGCTGAAAAGCGTGAAATTTGGACCAGGGTGGAAGACCTCAGATGTTATGGATATGCTCGGCATGTTTAGCTATTGCAAAAATCTAAACCTCGACTGTTCCGATTGGAATGTCCCAACCTATGCCAATCATAGTGACTTCAATCACTGCGCCCCCGGCGTTATCCTCCCGAAGGCGTGGCAGTAGGTCTGAAGAAACAAAACGGCAAGCAGTTTATGTGGCGCGGGCACCCGTGCCGCCGTTGCCTCAGCGGCACGTTACGGGCTAGTCGGTTCACTTTAACGTACGCTCTGCATGCAATATCAATCCCCATGCGAAGGGAGTGTCGCATATTCATGCAGCGGCAATTAACCTTCGGGGGGTGGGTATCTCCTAGGAATACCCGCCTCCGAGGCCAAGGAGCCATCGAGTACGTTCTGGTCATCGCGATTATCGTCCTGGTTGTGATGATAGCCGGCCCTTGGGTCTCGTCGGCAATCAGGAACCAGTTCAACACGGTGGCGGGAGTATTGGTAAACGGGACAGCAGGTGGGACTTGGGAACCGAGCGGTTCCGGCAGCGGTAACGGCGCGGGTTCCGCGACCGTCCAGGCGGCGCTCGCCAAGGACGCGAAGGACACGCGAAGGACTGGACCCTCGGTGAGCAGAAGGCAGTTGCCGAGGACATCGCCGCCAAGGGCGAGGCGTCGCCCGCCTACGCCAAGGCGAAGGCCGCGATGGATGCTGGCACCGAGTTCTCGATGAAGCTCACCGATGGCAAGACGCTGACTTACCGCATTATCGGCATCAATCATGATGACCCTGCAGGCGGATCCGGCAAGGCGGGCCTCACGTTCCTCACCACCACGACGGGCATTTGGTCCCCCATGAACGCGATTGACACCAACGCCGGCGGTTGGGAGAAGTCTGAACTCCGTCAGAAAATGAACTCCGGCAAGATCTGGAATCTGATGCCCTCCGATTTCCAGTCCAAGGTGAAGGCCGTCAAAAAGCTATCGAACAATGTCGGGGGCGGTGATGAGAACAAGAACGCCGCCGTGACGGCTACCTCGGACAAGCCGTTCCTGCTCAGCTACTCTGAGATCGCCCCCCCACCTCCTATTGGGCATCCTATCCCTGGACTTCCTCCGAGGGCACCCAGTACGAGGCCTTCAAAGGCAAGGTGACGGAGAACTATAATCCCAACTCTGCCATTGCCATTGGCAGCGGTTGGTGGGAGCGTTCGGTGTTTCCGAACGCCTCGAAGGGCTTCCTCCATGTCGACAGCAGCGGCAATCTGTCGGACAGCAACTCCGCGCCGGGCTGGTTTTGCGTCTCCCCCGCCTGGTGCTTCTAGCTTGTCTAGCGCAAAGCCCGCGTTACCCCGCGCGTGCTTTCTTTTGGCGACCGAACGAACGGCTTCAGGTTCATGGCACGGGTAGTCGGATTGAAGAGAAATGGGGTCATACAGCGGCTCTCAGAGCGCCTGCCGCACTCCCCCGCCATTACCTCTGCTGCGTCCTCGTATAGAGTCCATCCTGCTTGGTGTTTCGAGTTCGGGGCGTATACGGTGGGTGGATAATGGATTCACTTCGATGACGGCGTTTACGGGAGCGACCATGGCGATGCGCGAGATCGCGGTCAAGTTCGATGAGGGCGAAATGGCCTTGATTCAGGGCCATGCGGACGCCACGGGCATGACCTTTTCCGAGTTCGTGAGAAGGGCCGCGTTCGAGAAGGCTGAGGACATGGCGGACATCGAGGCCTACAACGAGGCTTTGGACGGGGACGGCGGCACTCGCTACCCGATGGAAGAGGTCGTGCGCATGGCGGTGGAGGCTGAGTGATTGTCCACACGCGTTGTCTGTCTCGGCTCTAAAGGCTTCTCTTGGGCGGGGTTCGGCTTATAGCCGGGTCCCGCTTTTTTGCGGCTTTCAGTTGTCTTTCTGAAGGTATGAAATGGCTGCCTCGATATGAATACGGTCGGCATTCGAAGCGGACGTTATAGCCGCGCTAATAGCGCATGACTTTCTCCCCTGCCGTCATCGTTGCCGCAGCGGCAAGACCGTTGCAAATACTTGGAATAGCCCTACGCTCGGCTCGTATTGCAAACCCCGAGTGAAGGGAGCCGTATATGCATGCAGCGGCAATTAACCTTCGGGGGGGGGTCGCTCCTGAAACGACCCGCTTCCGAGGGCAATCAATTATCGAGTACGTCCTGATCATTGCCGTCATCGGCCTGGTCATCGTGTTCGCGGGACCCGGCGTGGCCGGAGCCATCCGAAACCAGTTCAACCTGGTCGGCAACACGGTGAACAATGGGACGGTCGGCGGCGTCGAGGGAGGCGCGTCCGGTGGCGGCTCCGCAGGCGCCGATTCCGCGGCCGTCCAGGTGGCCATCGCCAAGGACGCGAAGGACTGGACCTTCGACGAGCAGGAGGCGGTTGCCAAAGACATTGTCAAGAACGGTACATCGTCTATCGCCTACGCCAAGGCCAAGGCCGCCATGGATGCCGGCACCAAGTTCTCGATGAAGCTGACCAATGGCAAGACGCTCGAGTACCGTATCATCGGCATCAACCACGACGACTTGGCCGATGGTAGCGGCATGGCAGGCTTGACGTTCGAGGCGACCAACTCTGCCTTGGGTAGCCAGAGAATGAACGCTACGGACACCAATGCCGGTGGTTGGGATAAGTCCGAGCTCCGTACCCGCCTCAACAGCGGTGACCTCTGGTTGCTCCTGCCCAGCGAGCTTCAGTCAAAGGTGAAACCCGTCACAAAGACAACCGATAACGTTGGCGGTAACGGGGGCGGTGCCCCCTCGGCGACGACCGACAAGGTTTTTCTGCTCTCGGCAACCGAAGTATACGGGGATATGCAATCTGACGGCATCCAGTACGAGTGCTACAAATCCAAGGGCGTGACGGGGTCGAACTATTCCGGTGCATCAGGCTATAGCCACTGGACTCGTTCCGTGAGACCGCGCAGCTCCACATCCTTTCGCTATGTTCAAAGCGGCGGTATTTGCTACAGCTACAGCGCGACGGACTCGTTTTATGTCCTCCCCGCTTTCTGCTTCTGATCTCTTTCATCGCAAAGCCCCCGCAATCCTGCGAGGGCTTTTCTTTTGGCGATTACTCAAACAATTCGAGGTTCATTGTACAGGTAATCGGGTTGAGGAGAAATGGGGTCATACAGCGGCTCTCAGAGCGCCTGCCGCACTTCCCCGCCATTACCTTTGCGGCATCCTCGTATGGAGTCCATCCTGGTTGGCGTTTTGTTGTAACCGCTCACTTGTCCACAGATCAAGTGAACTGCTGGAATAAATACAGCGACACACTAGTTCGTTACAGTCGCCATATCTGCGTAAATCGCCGCGATAAATACAGCCTGTACTCGTCTGTATACCAGCTACGCGTATGTAGATTCATGTCGCGTTAATAAATCGGCTCAAGCGCGTGCAAAACGCGCAAGTAACCGCAAAAAGCGATTATCGCGCAGGTAGATTTTTGGCACCCTGTTGCTTAATCAAAATTAAGCAATTGCTTAAACCAAAAAAGGTCAGGCACTAGGTGCCTGACCTGCAAACTTCTGGTCGGGACGACTGGATTCGAACCAGCGACCCCTTGACCCCCAGTCAAGTGCGCTACCAAGCTGCGCCACGTCCCGAAGCTTTTGTCTGTTGCTCTGCTCTCGCTTGCAACAGGGAGTATATTAACCCGAAACTTTAGACTTGTGCAAGAACTTTTTTATAAATTTTGAAGCAAGTCCAAAATTGTATCTGCGAGCTGGGGTTTTGTTAGCACGGGAAGTTCTTGCGTACCCGTTGTGCTCACAATCCAGGCCTTGTTAGTGTCGGTTCCAAAGCCCGAATCGGCGCGCGAGACATCGTTGGCGATAATGGCATCGCAGCCCTTGCGGGCCAATTTGCGCTCGGCGTACTCGACAACGTTATCGGTCTCGGCCGCAAATCCGATTACGCACCGCTCGCCCTTCTGGCGCGAGAGCTCGGCCAAAATATCGACCGTTTCGACCAGTTCGATGCGATCCAGGCGTTCGTTGGCCTTTTTGAGCTTATGGTCCGCAGGGGTGGCGGGGGTATAGTCGGCGACGGCGGCCGCACAAATTGCCGCATCGGCCGTCTGGAAGGCGCTGAGCGCTGCCTGCAGCATTTCAGCGGCGGTCTGCACGCGCACGCACTCCACGCCGCGGGGGACATCGAGCGATGTCGGTCCCAGCACAAGCTTGACCGCAGCACCGCGGCGAGCGGCCTCCCCTGCCAGGGCGATGCCCATCTTGCCTGATGAGCGGTTGCCAATGAATCGCACCGGGTCGATTGGTTCGTGCGTGGGGCCGGCAGTGATGACGACGCGCTTGCCTGCCAGGTCCTGAGGCACGGGTTTGAGCACCTCACAGACAGCCTCGACGATGTCCTCGGGCTCGCTCATGCGTCCCGTGTCCACGTCGCCGCAGGCAAGGTAGCCGCTGCCGGGTCCCACAACATGGACACCGCGCTCGCGCAGCGTGGCCATGTTGGCCTGCGTCGCCGGCGCCTTCCACATGCCGTTGTTCATAGCGGGTGCGATCACGATGGGTTGCGGCGTTGCAAGCAGCGTGGTGGAGATAAGGTCATCGGCGATGCCGGTGGCCATCTTGGCGATGATATTGGCCGTCGCGGGCGCCACGACCACCAGGTCGGGTTCCTGCGCCAGCGAAATGTGGTGGATGGGGTCGGAGGGATCGTCGAATAGGCCCACGGCAACGGGCTCGTTGGTGAGCGCACGGAAGGTGAGCGGGCCCACAAACTCCGTGGCATGCTCGCTCATAACGACCTTGACGCGCGCACCGCGCTTTTGCAGCAGGCGCACGATATTGCACGACTTATAGGCGGCGATCCCGCCGGTAATGCCCAGCAGGATCGTTTTTCCCTCAAGTTGCATTGAATTGTTGGATGCCGCCATCGTTTAAGCTTCCTTGCTCGGGAGTACCAGGAGGCGGTGGCAGTACGGGCAGTGCGTAATCTCGCTACCGTCGTGGTTGAGGTCGCTCATGGACGATGCCTGCAGCGCGGTGTGGCAGACTGTGGGGATGTTGCCCTGGATGGTCTCGACGGCCAGGCCGCGGAACTGCTTGAGCAGACGCTCGTAGTCGGTGAGCACGTCGGCCGGCAGCGTGGCGGCAAGCGCGGTGCGTTCCTTAGTGGCGGCGTCAATCTGAGCCTGCAGGTCGGCAGCCTTAGTGCGGGCGGCCTTGGTATCGGCCTTCACGCCCTCCTCGAACTTGGCGATAATTGCCTGTGCGCGGGTCTCGCGGTCGAGCGCCTCCTTATGGGCGACAACGACATCCTTGCGGGTGTGCTCAATCTTGTCCAGGCGCTTGGCCAGGGTGGCGAGCTCGTTTTCCAGGTCCTGTACCTCGCGGTAGTCGGAGCCGTCAACGTGGCGCTTCTTAGCGGCCTCGATGGCGTTATTGGTCTGGATCTCGGTGGTGTTGAGATCGTCGAGCTCAATGTCCAGATCCTTGCGCTGGGCGTAGAGCTTGGTCATCTCGGACTTGAGCTTCACATAGGTCTTGCGCTTGGAAGCGAGCTCCTTGAGCTCCGGCATATTGGCAAGTTCGCTCTTGTTGCGGGCGAGCTCCAAATCGATCTGTTGCAGCTTGAGTAGCGTAGCGCCGGCGCTCATAAGTTCTCTCCTTTTGTCACAGTCCACCATTGGCAAGGGTCCAGTATTTTAATCGCATGACGGGGGTTGACCCCGGCGTCAACTGCAGAGTTCATCAATATATCAACGAACGGCTCCTCGGAGCGGTCGTGGCCGAGCAAGATGACGCCCAGACCGCGCAGAGCGAGGTCCTGCGCCACGTGGTATCCCGCCTCGCCCGTCACGACAACGTCCGCGCCCGCGGCGATGGCGAGCTCTCCAAAGTCGCCCAGGGAGCCGCCCAAAATGGCGACGGTGCGGCACGGGCGATCGGCTTCGCCCCACACACGCGGGTCGCTGCCGAAGGCCGTGGCAGCACGGGTGGCAAGATCGCGCAGCGTGCACGGGTCGTTGAGCGTTGCAAGCGCGCCCAGGCCGGTTGCCTCGGGGTCGTCCACGTGCTCCAGTGAGCTCACGAGTGCGGCACCCAGCAGCTTGCTCAGGCAGACACGGGCTTCGTTCGAGCGGTCCAGGTTGGTGTGGAGCGATATGATGCTCACGCCGCAACGGGCCGCCTCATAGAGTGCCGCGCTGCACTGGGGGCGAGTGGCATCCGCTGGACAAAACGCCTCGGGCGCCTTGATATAGACAGGATGATGCGTCAGCAGCACGTTGACACCGGCCTCGAAAGCACGGTGCACATTGGCTTCGGTCGCATCGAGTGCGCAGGCCACGCCGGCAATCTCGGTGGCAGGGTCGCCCACGGATAAGCCTACGTGGTCCCAGGGCTCGGCGTCCGTCTTTGGATAGCGTGCCAGCAGAGCGCGCTCGAGCTCGGCGACGATCATGCGGCACCCACGATCGTCAGCAGCGCTTGGGCAAAGTCGTCCAGATCGGCTGGGTTCACGCGGTCATCGAACGAGATGCGAAGAGCGCCGAGAGCTTGCTCGCGACCGATGCCCATCGCGCTCAAAACGTGGCTGGGGTCCATACTGCCGCTCGAGCACGCCGAGCCTGCCGATACCTCAAAGCCGGCGGCGTCGAGCTTGATGATGAGCTCCTCGGAGTCCATGCCGTCAATGTAGATCGACACCATGCCGGGCAGACGATCGGCATGCGCATAGTCGCCCATGGTGGCGTGAATGCGCGGATGAGCCGTAAGCGTGGCGTAGAGCTTGTCGGAAAGAGCTTGCAGCGTCGTACGCTCCTGGGCCACGCGGGGCGCCAACGTGCGGGCGGCAGCGGCAAAGGCCAGCTGCGTGCGCAGGTCCTGCGTGCCGGCACGACGTCCGGCTTCCTGTCCACCGCCAAAGATGCGCGGACGCAGCGGCGTGCGGTTCTTAAGGTAGAGTGCGCCGGATGCCACGGGGCCGCCGATCTTGTGCGCGGCAACGGTCATAGCATCGACGCCCAGCTCGGCGGCATCGAGCGGAATGTGCAGATAGCCCTGGATGGCATCGGTGTGGAACAGAGCGCCCACGGTATGCGCGGCCGCGGTCAGCTCGCGGATGGGCTGCACCACGCCGGTCTCGTTGTTGGCAACCATGATGCTCACGAGCGCCACGTCGTCGCCGAGCAAGTCGCTCAGCGCGGCAGGCTCAATATAACCTGCACGGCAGGGCTGCACCAGGTCGACGGTAAAGCCGGCAGCACGCAGCAGCGGCAGGTTGTCCAGAATCGAATCGTGCTCGATGGCAGATACGATCACGCGGTTACGCTTGCGATCGCGCTGACGAGCGCCCTCGGCAAGACCGAGCAGCGCCAGCTGGTTGGCTTCGGTGCCGCCGTTGGTCAAAACAATCTCGGACGGGCGAACGCGCGCGCCAAAGCTGCGGGCAATCTCGCGACGCGCCACTTCCAGGCGTGCAGCGGCCTTGCGGCCGAGCGAATGCAGCGAGTTGGGGTTGACGCCGGCAAGCTCGCTGTCGTCGTACTCGCGCTGCGCAAGGCGCGCCTCGACGCGCATGGGCGTCGAGGCGGCATAGTCAAGATTCACGGGTATGCGGTTTTGACCTGCGGTCATAAGGTTTTATGCCTCCTGTGCGGCCTCGTTGCCCAGCTTCTGCAGCAGCGCAACCTCGGCAGCGGGATCTTCGGACTTAAATACGGCGGAACCTGCGACGAGCACGTTGGCGCCAGCCTTGACGACCTCGGCGATGTTCTTGGAAGAGATACCGCCATCGACCTCGATGAGAGGCGAAACGCCGTGACGCTCGCACATGGCCTTGAGCTCGTGCAGTTTGGCAATGGTGCCCGGGATAAAGCTCTGGCCGCCAAAGCCGGGGTTCACGCTCATGAGCAGCACCATATCGACGACGTCGATGATGCTCTCGAGCACGCACACGGGGGTGGCGGGGTTGAGCACAACGCCGGCCTTGACGCCGCGCTGCTGCAGATGCGTGAGCGTGCGGTGCAGGTGCGTGGAAGCCTCGTAGTGCACGGTGATCATGTCGGCGCCGGCGTCGGCGTACCAATCGACCGTCTCGTCGGGGTTCGATACCATCAGGTGCGCGTCGACCGGTACATCGGTGGAGCGCTTGACGGCCTTAAGGATGTCGACGCCAAAGGTGAGGTTGCCGGTAAAGTGACCGTCCATGACGTCGAAGTGCACGTAGTCGGCGCCGGCGATCTTGTCGAGGTCGCCCTTGAGGTTGGCCATGTCGGCCGAAAGGATGGACGGAGCGATTTTAATGGAACCCATGGTAGAAGCCTTTCTGCGCTAGTCGGTGAGTCCGTAGAACTCTTGGGAGGGTACGCGGTCGGTAAGAATCTCGAGCGCCCTATCCAAAGTAACACCGTTGTAGAGCGTTTGCTCCACGGCAAAGGTGAGCGGAATGTCTACGCCCAGTGAGCGGGCAAGCTCGCTCACGCTGCGGGCCGCGACGGCGCCCTCGACAACCATATGCGTGCGCGTCTGATACTCGTCGAGCGACACGCCGTGGGCAAACTCGTAGCCAAAGGTGCGGTTGCGCGAATGCTCCGAGGTGCAGGTGGCAATGAGGTCACCCATGCCGGCAAGTCCCATGCAGGTCATAGCTTGACCGCCGCGGGCATGCACCAGACGGCTGATCTCGGCCAGGCCGCGCGTCATGATGAGGGCGAGCGTGTTGTCGCCGGCACCGGTGCCGGCGGAGATGCCGCACACGATGGCGATGACGTTTTTCATGGCGCCGCAGACCTCGACACCGGTCATGTCTTGCGACAGATAGATGCGGAAGGCCGTGGACAGGAGCAGGTCCTTAAAGGTCTCCCCTATCTGCGGATCTTTGCTGGCGATGACGGCGGCAGAAAGCCCGCCGCGGCAGATCTCCTCGGCATGGTTGGGGCCCGAGAGCGCCGCCACGCGCGCCTCGTTGCCGATCTCGCTGGCGATGACCTCGCTCATGAGCAGGCCGGACTCGGGCTCAATGCCCTTGGTGAGGCAGAGCACCGGGGTATTGGCTGCGATAAAGGGCGCGGCCTGGTGGCACACGCTGCGAAGGTGCGTCGAAGGAACGGCGAAGATGATGGCCTCGGCGCCGTCGAGCGCCTGTACCAGGTCCGTGGTGGCGACGACGTTGCCGGGCAGCTCGTAGCCCACCAAATACCGGGGGTTACGGTGCTCGCCGTTGATGCCGGCGGCCGTCTGCTCGCTGTGGGCCCACATGGTCACGCGCTCGGCACGCGCGGCGGCAAGGCCGGCGACGGCGGTTCCCCAGGAGCCGGAGCCAATCAGCGCAACATTCATGACTCTCTCCTATTTATCGTCGGGCTCGGTGACGCGCTTGGTAAACGAGAGCTTGGACTCCTTACCGGTCATGAGCTTTTTGATGTTCGCACGATGGGCCCACACCACGGTGATGCCGATCATCGCCATGCAAAACTTAAGGCCTAGGCTGCTGTACGGAAAGACCGCACAAGCGGCGATGGGAAGTCCGATGGCCGCGGCAAGCGAGCCCACCGACACGAACTTGGTGATGGCGACGGCCACGATAAACATGCCCAGCAGCGACAGGCCAATGGGCCAGTACCAGGCGAGGATAACGCCCAGGCCAACTGCGATACCCTTGCCGCCGTGGAAGTTGAGATAGGGCGAGAAGATATGGCCCCACACGGCTGCCAGGCAGATGACGCCGAGCATCCAGTCGCCTGCGGCACCGGGGGCCATAATGCTCACGGGGAAGCCATAGCCCAAGTCGGCAATGAGCGGACGCGCGATAAGGACGCAGATGGCGCCCTTAAGGCAGTCGAGCAGCAGCGTGAGTGCGGCCACCTTGGGGCCGGCCACGCGCAGTGCGTTGGTGGTGCCGATGTTGCCGGAGCCCGCCTTGCGAATGTCGGTGTGGTTGAACACGCGGCCCAGGATAAGGCCAAACGGAATCGCCCCGATAAAGAACGAGACCACGGCGCAGATGGCGGTCAGCAGAATCGGATTATGCATCCTTTTGCTCCTTCTTCCTAAAGAAGAGTCGAATGGGCGTGCCGGAAAAATCGAAGGTCGAGCGCATGCGGTTCTCGACGTAGCGCTGGTAGGTGTCGTTGACCAGGTCGCTGTGGTTGACGAAGAACGTAAACGTCGGCGGGTTGACGCCCGTCTGGGTCACATAGTGCATGCGCAGGCGGCGCTTGCCGTCCACCACGGTATGACCGAACTCGCGCAGGTCGGTGAGGAACGTGTTGAGGCGCGAGGTGCTGATCTTTTGCGAGCGCGTCTTCTCGGCGGCGTCGATCATCGCCCAGATCTTCTCGACGCTGCGGCCAGTGAGGGCAGAGATGCGCAGGTACTGGGCCCAGGGAGCCATGACGCCCAGACGGCGGTCGATGGTCTCCATGCAGGCCTCGCGCTTACGGTCGTCGTCGAGCAGGTCCCACTTGTTGAGCAGCATCACGATGGCGCAGCCGCGCTCAATGGCCAAGCCCATGACCTTCTGGTCCTGCTCGGTGACGCCCACGGAGGCGTCGACGACGAGCAGCGCCACGTCGGCGCGGTCGATGGCGCGCAGGCCGCGGACCATCGAGTAGTACTCGATGTTCTCGTACACGGTGCTCTTCTTACGGATGCCCGCAGTGTCGACCATGCGGTAGTGCTTGCCGTTGCGCTCGACGACCGTGTCGATGGCGTCGCGCGTCGTGCCGGCGATGTTCGAGACGATGGAGCGGTCGGCGCCCAGGATGCGGTTGAACAGCGACGACTTGCCGGCGTTGGGGCGGCCGATGATGGCAACATTCAGCGCATCGGGGAACTCGTCGGCGACCTCGTCCTCTTCCTCCGGAAGCAGGGCCACGATATCGTCGAGCAGGTCGCCCGTGCCGTGGCCGTGCAGGGCCGAGAGCGGCGTGGGCTCGCCGATACCGAGCGAATAGAACTCCCAGATGCTGTCGTTCTCTCGATCGGGGTTGTCGAGCTTGTTCACCAGCAGAAAGACCGGCTTGTCGCAGCGCTTGAGCATGCGAGCGACCGACTCGTCCTCCTCGGTGACGCCGGTGCGGCCGTCGACCACAAACAGGATGACGGCGGCTTCCTCGGCGGCGGCGAGGGCCTGGTCGCGAATGGACGTGGCGAAGACGTCATCGCTCTTGAGCGGTTCGATGCCGCCCGTGTCGACGATAGTGAACTCGCGGCCGTTCCAATCGGCCGTGTGGTACGAGCGGTCGCGCGTGACGCCGCGGGACTCGTGGACGATGGCGTCCGAGGTCTGGGCCAGGCGGTTAACGAGCGTGGACTTGCCCACGTTGGGGCGTCCGACGACGGCGACGATAGGTTTCATCTGCTCTCCTTTAATGGGTAGGGTTAGCGGAATTAGTAGAGTCAGCAGGCATAATGCCAAGGATGTGCTCCAGGGTATCGAGCAGCTCATGCGGCATGGTCGACACCACATGAACCTCAGCGCCGCGACTGGTAAGGCTTTCGAGTAAATCGTCACGATGATACTCGTCAAGCGTCATGCCGTCAGCGTTGAACATGAGCTTAGGCACAAAGAGCATAACCCCAGAGAGGTCCTGCGGCAGCTGTTCCAGAATGTCGCAGGCGACGATGAGGCCGGTCACGTCCACGTTGCCGCCAAAGTAGCGGTTCTTGATGGCCGTGACGGTGCCGGCGAGTCCCTGGGGTGACTCCACAAAGCGGGCCACCGTGTCGCGTGCGCTGGCGCCCGAGAGGCACAGCAGGTGCTGGTTGCGCTCGGCGATGCCAGCGCGGACGCGGCACAGGCGCTCGGCGTCGGTAGCCAGCACGTCGTCGGTCTCGTCCAGATACGAGCGGATCATGCCAATGCCGTCGTAGTACTGCGGGTAACCGTCGTAAAAGTCCGCCTCGGGAGGATCGATGCCGGCGTCCAGATAGAACTCGTCGCTCATCTGGAAGGTGTGGCGGCCAAAGCGCTCATAGGCGCGGTCCTGGAACGGTCGTATCATGGCAATGGTTTCGCGCGCCAGCTCGGGCTTGTCGCTGTATGACCAGCTAAAGCGGTTTTGGTGCTTGGTAAAACCGAGCGGCACAATGCCCAGGCTTGTGATTTGCTCGTGCTCCTCGCAAAAGCGCAGAGTCTTTTCCAGCTCCTCGCCGTCGTTCATGCCGGGGCACAACACGATCTGCGCGTGAATCTCGATGCCGGCGGCCATGATGGCCTTGAGTACGTCCATGCCTCGCTGGGCGTTGCGGCCCATCATACGACGGCGGACGTCGGGGCTCACGGCGTGGACCGACACGTTCATGGGACTCATGTTGCGCTGGATGACGTTTTGCACGTCCTCGTCGGTGAGGTTCGTGAGCGTGACAAAGTTGCCCTGCAAAAAGCTTAGGCGATAGTCGTCGTCGCGAATATAGAGCGTTGAGCGACCGCCCTTGGGGAGCATCGTCATAAAGCAGAACACGCAGGCGTTCACACAGGTACGCATGCCATCGAAGATGGGGCCGTCGAACTCCAGCCCCCAGTCCTCTCCCGGGAAGCGGTCGAGCTCGACGGGGGTGACGCTGTTGTCGCGCGGGTCGAATACCTCGAGGTCGACGGTGTCGTCGTCGGCCTCCCAGAGCCACACGATCATATCGGTCAGCTGCTCGCCGTTGACCGTAAGCACGCGCATGCCCGGCTCGATACCCACATCCCATGCGGGCGACTCGGGACGCACGTTCTTAACGAGCGCGCCCTCACCCGGCTCGGGGTCGCGGCTGCGCCCGTAATCGGCCACCTCGGCGGCGTATGCGGGTACGGTCTGGTCCATGATTAGTGGTAAAGCTCCTTGATGCGAGCGACGGCTCGTTCGATGTGTTCTTGCGGGGTGGAGGCTCCGGCGGTGATGCCGATGTGGTGGGCGTCGGTAAACCACGCGGCCTGGAGCTCGGAAGCTTCCTCGATGTGATGCGTGCGCTCGCAGGCTTCCGCGCAGATCTGAGCTAGGCGGCGGGTGTTGCCCGAGTTCTTTCCGCCCACGACGACCATGCAGTCGCAGCGGTTGGCAAGTGTGGCTGCTGCCTGTTGACGCTCACTCGTGGCGGCGCAGATGGTGTTGATCACGCGCAGCTCCTGCACACGCGGGGTGATGACTGCCACGACCTCGGCGAGGTTCTGCGCGGTCTGAGTGGTCTGCACGACGAGGCCTACCTTGCCCTTGAGCGGCAGCGCGTCCGCATCAGCGGCGCAACTCACGACCTGCGCATCGTCGCCGGCGTGACCCAGAATGCCCTCGACCTCGGGATGCCCCGGCTCGCCTACGACCACCACGCGGTAGCCCTCGTGCACCAGGCGCTCGGCTGCCATATGGACCTTCTTCACGTAGGGGCAGGTGGCGTCGACCACGTTGAGGCCGCGCGTGCGGGCAGCATCAATCACCTGTGGCACCACGCCGTGGGCGCGGATGATCACGGTGCCGGTTGCGGCGTCGTCCAGGTTCTCGGCCAGGCCAACGCCTGCCTCAGCGAGCTCGCGCACCACGATGGGGTTATGGATGAGCGGACCCAACGTATGGACCTGAGTGCACTCCCCTGCCTGCGGCGCGGCGGCCAGCGCCATATCGAGCGCACGCTGTACGCCGTAGCAAGTGCCGGCGTGGGCGGCGATCTCGATGGTAGGCGCGGTTGCTTGGTCGGACGCAGTCGCAGCGGTGTTCGTCACGTTCTCGCTCATGGCTAGAACCTGCCCGGATGCTCGGCGCACAGATCGTCTCGCATGGCGTAGACGCGGTTCATGGCCTCGGACTCAAACCATTCCAGGCGCTCCGTGCGCTTAAGCCCGGCCGGTGCGTCAGAAAGCGAGACGGCCTTGCCGGCGCGGATCCAGCACTTCTTGGGACGCATGAGCTTTTTGCCCGCGGGCGTGATGTCGGACCAGCCGCAGATGGCGAGCGGGTTCACAGGTGCCTTGCCCATCTGAGCGATGAGCGCAAAGCCGCCGTGGACCTCGGGTTTGATCTCGCGCGAGCGGATGCGCGTGCCCTCGGGGAAGATCAGGACGTCTTCGCCGCGCTGTAGCGCATGCTGGGCGGCGCGCAGGCACTTCATATCTGCAGTACCACGCTCCACGGGGATGCCGCCAACGCGGCTAAAGGCCCAGCGTACAATTTTGCTCTTGGCGAACTCGGACTTAAAGATGGGACGAATGCGGCGGCCGCCAAAGAACAGCGCCGTCTCCACGGCCAAGAGCTCGGCCATCGAGGTGTGATTGCAGATGACCACGCTGCCGCGGCCTTCCTGGCGCTCAAACAGCAGATCGGCGTCTTCGACCTTCCAACGCCACATGAGCTTGGAGAAGGCCCAAAGGATGGCCATGACCACGAAGACGGTGCCGCGGATGAGCGCCGGGAACTCGGCGTAGGGGGCGCTGTAATAATCCTCGGGCGTCTGCTTAAACAGGCGCATGGGCTACCTCCTTTGATTGATGAGGTCCTCGATTATCGAGACGACCTCGTCGATGGTGTGGGCGGTGGAGTCGACGTGCACGGCGTCCTCGGCGGGCACGAGCGGGGCGACCTCGCGGCTGCTGTCGAGCTTGTCGCGCTGCTTAAGGGCGTCGAGGGTCTCGTCGACCTCGGCCTCGAGCTGCTCGGACGTGAGCGGCTGGGCATCGTTTTGGTGGCGCTGAAGCACGCGGCGGCGGGCGCGCTCGCGCGGGTCGGCGGTCAGGAAGACCTTGACCTGAGCGTTGGGGAACACGACGGTGCCGATGTCGCGACCCTCGGCCACGATGTCGCGGTCCTCGGCGGCGCGGCGCTGGTGGATGAGCATGGCGGCGCGCACGCCCGGATAGGCCGAGACCTTGGACACGTTGGCGTCGACCTGCGGGGTGCGGATGGCGGCCGAGGCGTCCTGGCCATCGATGGTCAGGCGTGTGTCCTCGCCGGTACCGTTGGTAAAGCGGATCTCGATTTGCTCGGCGAGGGCGTCGATGGCCGCCTCGTCGTCCAGATCGATGCCGCGGTCGAGCGCGGCAAAGGTGACGGCGCGATACATGGCGCCCGTGTCGAGCTTGTTAAAGCCCAGCTGGCGGGCGATCTCCTTGGCGATAGTGGACTTGCCGGAACCGGCGGGGCCGTCGATGGCGACGATCATGCAATGCTTCCTTTCGGTGGTTGACGTGCTGGTATGGGACGCGAGTGCTGGAGCGCGGCGGGTTGCCTAGTCCGTGTAGCGCTCGCGGTAGGTGTTGCGCTTGGGCGCGGAGCCGTGGCTGCCGTGATGGCGCGTGCGGCTCGCGGGGGTGTCCTGGGGCTTGCCGCCGCGCTTGGCGCTGGCCTGCTTGGGCGGGATGCCACCGGCCTTGAGGATTTGCACCTCGCGGTCGGTGAGCTCGCGCCACGAGCCCTTGGCCACGTCCTCGAGCTCCAGGCCGGCAAAGTTGCAGCGATGCAGGCGGATCACCGGGTGGTGGATCTTGCTCAGCATGCGCTTGACCTGGTTCTTGCGGCCCTCGCGGATGATGACCTCGACGGCGGTGGTGCCGGGCTTGACGCCCTGCGGTGCCACGGCTTCGGCCTCGCGCGCCGTGATTACGCGGCAGATGGCCGGCTGGCACAGACCGTCATCGAGTTCGATGCCGCGACGGAGCGGTTCCAGGTCGCGGTCGGTCAAGTGGCCGTCTACGAGTGCCTGGTAGGTCTTGTAGACGTGCTTGCTGGGGTGCAGCAGATCCTGCGACAGGTCGCCGTCGGTGGTAAAGAGCAAAAGGCCCGTGGTGTCGCGGTCCAGGCGGCCCACCGGGAAAAGTCCCGGAAAGCGGTCGCGGGGGACCAGGTCGGCCACGCAAGGGCGCTCCTGCGGGTCGCTCATGGTGGTGAGGTAGTCGGTCGGTTTGTAGAGCATCAGGTACACGGCGCCCTGATTGAGCTTGACGGGCATACCGTCGACCTCGATGTGGTCGCGGTCGACATCGACCTTGGTGCCCAGCTCGGTCGTGACCTCGCCGTTGACGGTCACGCGGCCGGCGGTCATCAGGTCCTCGGAGCCGCGGCGGCTCGCCACGCCCGCGCGCGCCAAAAAGCGTTGCAGGCGCATGGTGTGCGGGTAGACGGGCTGGGCGTCGGTTGCGGGCAAGTCCGTGGCGCCGGCGATGCGTGCCTCCCCTGCTTGGTTAGTTCTCGTCATGTATATCCTCCGGGGCATTGTCGCTGACCTGGATATCCTCGTCCTCGACTGCCTCAATGTCCTCAAGATCGGTATCGAGCAGCTCACGCTCTTCGTCCAGGTCCTCGGCTTGCTCCTCGAGCGTGGACTGAATGCTGCGGCCGCTCAGGCGCTCGCGGATAAACTGGCGCGACTGCTCGTCGGGGGCGAACTGTTCCAGATCGGGCAGGTCGCGGGTGGAGCGCAGGCCGAACTTCTCAAGGAAGGCGTTGGTCGTGCCGTAGATGATGGCCTGGCCGCGCTGAGGGTCGCGGCCGAGCTCGCGCACTAGGCCCTTGTCCACGAGTGACGCGATGACGCCGTCGGAATTGACGCCACGGATGCCCTTGACCACCTCGCGCGTGACGGGCTGGTGGTAGGCGATGACGGCGAGCGTCTCGAGTGCCGCCTGCGACAGCTTTTGCGTGTCCCAGCTCAGCACGTAGGCCTCGACCACGTCGTGGTAGGCGGGGTGCGTAAACAGGCGCCAGCCGCCGGCGACCTCGCGCAGCTGAAAGCCGCGGTTGGCCTCCTCGTACTCAACCTTGAGCTCGGCGAGCAGCGATGCACACTCGCCGGGGGCGATGTCGAGCGCACCTGCCAGCGCAGGCGCGCTCACGGGGTCGCTCGAGACCAGCAGCAGCGCCTCGAGGGCGCCCTTGAGGCTGTTTGCCTCCAGCGTGGAAAGGTTTGACATGGTTGCCGCTCCTATTCGGTGAGCTCGGGGCCCTCGCCGGGCACATAGGCCTCGGCTCCCTCGACTCGGTTGATGCAGATGGTTCCAAAGATCTCGTCCTGGCTCAACGTGAGCGAGCCGCGCTTGGCAAGCTCAAGCATGGCCAGGAAGGTGACGACGAGCTGCTCGGTGGTGGCATCGCCGTCCAACAGCTCTCGGAAGGTGCAGGTTTGGTGCGCCATGGTAAAGCGGTCAACTGAGGCCACGGTCAGGTCGAGCGGCACGCGATGCGGCGCCACGTGCTCGGCCTCCAGCAGGAAGGTCTGGCGCTTGCCGTCCAGGTCGGCGCAGATGACGGCGAGGCCGCGCAGAGTAATGCCGGCCAGGTAGTCGGGCATAAGGCCTAAAAACTCGGGGTCGGGGCCGGCTACGCGCGGATGCATGCGGCTTTCGGCCTGCATGCGGGCACCGAGGGCCGCAGCCGCGCCTTTAAACTGCTTGTAGGCAATCAGGCGCTGGATCAGGACCTCGCGCAGGGCGTCGCCGTCGAGCGCGCTGAGCTCCTCGAGGTCTTCGTCAAACTCGTCATCGTCGTCATCGACTTTGCGCGGGGCCTCCTGCGGCACCAAGGAGGCGGCCTTGATGTCCAAAAGTGTTGCCGCGACCAGCAAAAAGTCGCTCGCCACGTCCAGGTCCAGCGCCTCGATGCGCTCGGCCTCGGCAAGGTATTGCTCGGCCACCTCGCTGATGGAGATGGCGCCGATATCTACTTTTTGGCGGGTTACCAGCTGCAGCAGCAGGTCGAACGGTCCGCTGTAGACCTGCGTCGACACGCGATACGACATCTTCGACCTCCTTTGACGGCGCCTTCGCGGCGCGGTTTGGGTGCATGTTCTTACCGTTTTGCACGGTCGACCTGTAAGTTTACCTTAGATGCCGGCGATTGCGAAGTTGAGCAGCTGCTCAGCGAGCGGATACACGGTAACGTCGAAATAGCGGCCGATTACGTCGATGCCGGTCCACGTAGGCAGCAGGTACAGCACCAGGATGAGGATGGGCATAGCGTATTGCTGCAGATGGTAGTAGTTGTTGAGCGCCTTGCCCTTGAGGAAGGGCACGATGATCGACGAGCCATCGAGCGGCGGGATCGGGATGAGGTTGAAGAACGCGAGTGACAGGTTGACCACGATAAAGGTGGCGCCGAAGTTCATGATCTGTGACGCCAGGGCAAAGGACATGCTGGTGTAGAGGCTGCCATATGCCAGGCGCATGAGGACCGCGGCAAGACACGCGAGCGCGATATTCGATGCGGGGCCGGCAACGCTCACCAGGACCTCGTCGCGCTTGGGGTGCTTGAGGTTGTTGAGGTAGACGGGCACGGGCTTGGCGAAGGCGAACACCGGGCCGCCGGCGGCAAGCATGAGCAGCGGCAAGATGATGGTGCCAAACGGGTCGATATGGTTGAGCGGGTTGAGCGAGACACGACCGCGCGATCGGGCCGTCTTGTCGCCGAGAGCCCAGGCAGCGGCGGCGTGCGCACTCTCGTGGATGACGATGCCCACGATGACGGCGACGGCACTGGCGAGCAGGTTCATGATGTAGCTGCTGGACATGGCGCTCCCCTAGCGGACGCGGCGCGAGGCGCGCGTGAGCAGGTAGTCGGCCACAAACAGGATGACAGCCACGATGGCGTAATCCAGGCGGAAGACGCCGCCAAAGGGCGACGTAATGACGCCGTATCCGGCGATGGCGCTCGGCAGCGCGCGCGAAAGCTCAACGACAAAGCCCACGATCTGCAGCTTGGCGGTGAGGCCGCTAAAGCACAACAGCACGGTCATCGCACTCATAAAAATGCCGCAGATGCGACAGGCGATGGCGATGATGCTCATCGCCACGGCAGTGGCCTTACGAGAGTTCACGCGCGGTCTCCTCTTCGATCTGGGTGGAAAGCTCCAGCCATTCGTCCTCGAGCTTGGGCAGCTCTTGCTTAAGGCCGTTATATTCCCCCAGCGCGGCGTTGAACTTATCCTGATCGGCATAAAGCTCTTCGCTTGCCATCAATTCCATAAGCTCGTCATAGCGGGCGCGCTTTTTGTCGAGCTCCGCCTCGATCTTCTTGAGCTGGTTGCGCACGCCCTTAAGCTTTTTGTTGAGCGCAGCGCGGGCCTGGGCCTCGGCGCGCTTTTGCTCCTTGGTCTTTTTGCCCTCGGCAGGCTTGGAAGCGGTGGCGGAGGTGTCGGGCTGGGCCGCGGTGACCTTAGCGGACTTGGTAACGGCCGGTGCGCTCTCCCCTGTCGCCTCGGCGGCGGCGCGGGCTGCGAGGTCCTCGCGCTTGTAGAGGTAGTAGTCGTAGTCGCCGTCGCAGACCGTGACCTTGCCATCGCGGATGTCAATGATGCGGTTGGCCACAGCGCGTACCAGGTGCTCGTCGTGGCTGATCAGCACGATGGTGCCGGGGAAGTTTTGCAGGGCGTTCTCGAGCATGTCTACCGAGTCGATGTCCAGGTGGTTGGTGGGCTCGTCCAGGCACAGGAGCGCCTCGGGGGCCACGAGCATCTTGGCCAGGGCCAGGCGCGCCTTTTCGCCACCGGAGAGGACGCGAACCTGCTTCTCGATGGAATCGTTGTCGCTAAACAGGAAGGCGCCCAGCAGGCTGCGCTGCTGCGGCACGGTCCACTTGGGCGTGACGGTGTCGATCTCTTGCAGGACGGTGTTGGACTCGGTCATGCCCTCGAGCGCGTGCTGGGCGTAGTAGGCCACACCCACGTTGGTGCCCAGGTCGCGGGTGCCGGTGGTGGGCGGTTCCAGGCCGGCGAGGATCTTCATGAGGGTGGACTTGCCGGCGCCGTTGGGGCCGACGAGCGCCACATGCTCGCCGCGGTAGAGCTTGAGGTCGATGTCACTGTAGATGTGCTTGTCGCCGTATGACTTGGAGACGCCCTCGAGGCCCACGACCATATCGCCCGAGCGCGGCGGGTCGGGGAATTTAAAGTCGATATGCTTGTGGCCCTCGGGCAGGATGACGAGCTCCTTCTTGATCTGCTCGATCTTGCGGATACGCTCCTGGGCCTGGGCGGCCTTGGTGGGCTTGTAGCGGAACTTATCGACGAAGACCTGCATGTGGGCGATGTCGCGCTCCTGGGCGGCACGCTTGGCGCGCATCTGCTCAAGGTTGTCCTCGCGCTGCTTGAGGTAGCTGCTGTAGTTGCCGGTGTAGGTGGTCACGCGGCGGTTCTCGAGCGCGGCGACGTGGTCGACGCAGGCGTCCATGAAGGCGCGGTCGTGGCTTACGATGAGGACGGCGCCGTCGTAGCTGGCGATAAAGCCGCGCAGCCACTGGACACTCTCGAGATCCAGGTGGTTGGTGGGCTCGTCCAGGAGCAGCAGGTCGGGGTGGCGCAGGAAAAGCTTGGCGAGCGCGATGCGCATCTGCCAGCCGCCGGAAAACTCGGAGCAGGGACGCTCAAAGTCGGTGACCTTAAAGCCCAGACCGGACAGGATTTTGCGGGCGTTGCTTTCGAGCTCGTAGCCGCCTAGGTGCTCAAAGCGGTCCTGGACCTGGCCGTATTCGTTCAGGAGTGCGTCGACGTCCTTGCCCTGCTCGGAGAGCTCGGTGATTTGTGCCTGAAGCTCGTTGGCGCGCTCGCCCATGCGGCGGATTTCCTTAGCGGCCGCCATGACCTCGGCAAGGATGGTGGTGTCCTTGTGCTCCAGGTTGGTTTCCTGCTCTAGGTAGCCTACCTGGCAGTCCTTTGCGTACTGGATCTGGCCGGCGTCGGGGCTGTCGATGCCCATGATGATCTTGAGCATGGTGGTTTTGCCGGCGCCGTTGGGTCCCACGAGCGCGAAGCGCTCGCCGGGGTTGATCTGGAAGGACGCGCCGCTAAAGAGGACGCGTGCGCCGAAGCTTTTTTCGATCTTGTCGACCAGGAGGATCATGCTGCCGCCTTTGACCTTGTGTGCCTATATGAAAAAAGGCCCCAACTTGCGTTGGAGCCTCATTCAATGCTCGGGTGGAGACGAGGGG
>CAMQHB010000017.1:0-25410 GCA_947001545.1 uncultured Collinsella sp. | reverse complement strand
GCAACGCGTTGCGCTGAGTCCTGAGGCTGTTGCAATGAAAATGAGAATCAAGGCCAATGACTGGGTCGGAAAATTTCTTAAAAAAGTTCTTGCCCTGAGCTGATTCGTCCGTATAATAAACTTCGTTGCTTGAGAGCACGCACCTATTCCTCGGTAGCTCAATGGTAGAGCACGCGGCTGTTAACCGCGCTGTTGTAGGTTCGAGTCCTACCCGGGGAGCCAGAATTTCTCAGCCCATTCTGCTGGGCTTTTAAATTCCTCGGTAGCTCAATGGTAGAGCACGCGGCTGTTAACCGCGCTGTTGTAGGTTCGAGTCCTACCCGGGGAGCCAGGTTGTTAAACCCGTCGCTTATGCGGCGGGTTTTTTCATGCCTCGATCGCTGTTCGCGAACGTTACCGTATCAACATTTCGTGTCGAGGATGTAATCCCGAGGCTCGCCACCTCAACATGGCGCGGTCGTTGTAGAATATTGCAATGATTGCTCCCACGAGATGGTGCCGCGAGCACCAGATAAGGAGATTCTTGTGTCTGAGACCATTAACGGCAGCCTGAGCGTCTCGAACGACGTTATTGCCGATATTGCCGGTTATGCCGCGATGACGTGCTATGGCGTCGTCGGTATGGCTGAGCAGCTCCAGGGCGCCGAGAGCGTGCGCCTGCTTGCCGGTCAGCGCCTCCGCAAGGGCGTGCTTGTCTCCGCCGACGAGAACGGCCTTACGGTCGATCTTCACGTCGTGCTCGAGAACGGCGTCAACATGAAGTCCGTCTGCCACAATCTTTCGAGCTCCGTTGCCTTCACCCTGCAGGAGATCGCCCAGATCGATCCCGCCAGCCTTAAGATCGGCATCCATATCGACGCGCTCAAGAGCCGTCTGAACTAGCATCCGAAAACGGAGATTCAAATACCCATGATTGCAAAGACCATTCGCACCTGTTTTCCGATCGCTGCGGCTGCTGTTTCCGACAAGGCCGAGGAGATCAACAAGCTCAACGTCTTCCCCGTACCCGACGGCGACACCGGTACCAACATGTCGCTCACGCTCGCTTCGGTGACCAAGGAGCTCTCCGCCCTTCCTGCCGACGCTGACATGGAAGCCATCGCCGGCGCCATCACCCACGGCTCCCTCATGGGCGCCCGCGGCAACTCCGGTGTCATCACCTCGCAGATCCTGCGCGGTGTGGCCGAGGGTCTCGTCTCTGCCGACGATCCCATTACGTCCGCCAACATCGCCTATGCGTTCCGTCGTGCCGTCAAGGTCGCGTTCCAGGCCGTCCGCAAGCCCATCGAGGGCACGATCCTCACGGTGCTGCGTGATGTCTCGACCAAGGCCGACGAGTGCGAAAAGAAGAAGTTCTCGGCCGAGGACGCGCTCGATGCCATCGTCGTCGACGCCTACCAGTCTGTCGCCCGCACGCCCGATCTGCTGCCCGTTCTGAAGGAGAACGGCGTGGTCGACTCCGGCGCCTTTGGCTTTGCCATCTTCCTGGAGAACTTTGTTGCCGCCGCGCTTGGCCGCAGCACCGTTGTCGAGGATTTCTCCGCCACGTTTGATTCCGCTGGCTCTGCCCGCGATGCGGCCCTTGGTCGCGTTGAGATCGAGGCCAATGACGATTGGGAGGGCTCGGAGTTCCGCTACTGCAACGAGTTCCTCTTTAAGGCCGACGCCCCGTTTGACGAGGACGAGTGCCTTAAGTTCCTGGGCTCTATGGGTGACTGCGAGCTGCTCGTGGGCGCCTACCCCGACTACAAGATTCATGTGCACTCCAACACCCCCAACCTGGTGCTCGAGCACATGCTGCAGCTTGGTCAGATCTATGAGGTCTTTATCCACAACATGGAGATGGAGGCCCACGACCGTACCGCTAAGATTCACGAGGACCAGGAGAAGGCCGCCGAGCCCGCCAAGGCCTTGGGCTTTGTCGCCGTTGCCGCCGGTTCCGGCGAGGCAGATATCCTCAAGTCCCTCGGCGTTGACGTGATCGTCTCGGGTGGCCAGACCATGAACCCCTCGACTGCAGATCTGCTGGGTGCCGTGGACCAGGTCAACGCGACCTCGGTCATCATCCTGCCCAACAACGGCAACATCCGCATGGCTGCCGAGGCCGCTGCCTCAGCCTGCACCGACAAGAAGGTCGCCGTCGTTCCCACCAAGACCGTTCCGCAGGCCTTCTCCGCGCTGTTTGCGGTCCTGCCCGATTCCGAGCTCGAGGATGCCGTCGCCGCTATGGTCGACGCCATCAGCGAGGTCCGCGATGGCGAGGTCACCCGCGCCGTGCGCGACTCCAGCGCCTCCGACGGTTCGCCAATTCACTCCGGTGACGTCATGGGCATCATTGCCGGCTCCATCGATGTGGTCGGCTCTGACGTGAAGCAGGTCACGCTCGATTGCATCAACCGCATGCAGGAGGAAGAGGAGGGCGACTCGCTGACGATTCTGGCCGGCGAGGAGCTGTCCGATGAGGCCTTCCAGGAGATCGTCGACGCTATCGAGGAGGCTCAGCCCGATTTGGAGATCGACGCCCATCGTGGCGAGCAACCGCTCTATCCCGTGATCTTCTCGATCGAGTAGGCAACTGCCCATGTCCGAGCTGTGCTCCGTGCCGCGCGTCTCGGAGCGCTTTGCCCAGAGCAATGCGCTCGACGAGGATATCGCGCGACTCAAATATGTTTCGGGTAAACGTGAGGAGGCCCTTCGCCGTCTGGGAATTCGGACGGTGGGGGACCTCCTTCTCCATATCCCTCATCGATACCTGGACTTTACCCGTTCTTGGTCTATCGAGATGGCGCCCATCGGTACTGTGTGCACCATCATCGCCACGGTCGACCGTATCGTCCAAAAACAGCCGCGTCCGCGCATGCAGGTGACCGAGGTCTCACTCGTTGACGAGACGGGCGTGCTGCAGGTCGCCTTTTTCCGCCAGCCTTGGATTGCCCAGCAGCTTAAGCAGGGCGACCGTCTGGCCGTGATGGGCAAGGTTGAGTTTGCCTACGGTTTTAAGCAGATGGCCTCGCCGCACTTTGAAAAGCTCGAGGAAGGGCGTGCCGCAGGCACCATTCTGCCGGTCCATTACGTGAGCGATGGCGTGAGCCAGGCGTGGATGCGCCGCATCGTAAGCGGCGCGCTCGAGGTCGTCGGCAATCCGTTCGATCCGATTCCCGCGCCGTTGCGCGCAAAGCGGAAGCTCATGAGCAATGCCCGCGCGTTGCGTTCGATCCATTTTCCATCGAGTATGGCCGAGCGCGATATCGCGCGCGCACGGCTTGCCTACGAGGAGTGTCTCTACCTGCAGCTGGCGTTGCGTCTGCGCAACGACGGCGGCCTGGTCGATGTGGTGCCCTATGCCCACACCGCGGGCGAGCACCTGGCCGCGCTCAAGCAAGCCCTGCCGTTTTCGCTGAGCGACGAGCAGGAGGCCGCGTTCCAGGATATCCTGCGCGATATGTGCGATGACGGGCGCGTGATGAACCGCCTGCTGTTGGGTGATGTCGGTACCGGTAAGACCGCCGTTGCCGCCTGCGCACTGGCTGTGGCTGCCGATAGCGGCACGCAGGCCTGCGTTATGGCGCCCACGGGCGTGCTGGCGCGCCAATATGCCGATAAGACCGGCCCTCTGCTCTCGCAGGCCGGCATTTCCTGGGCGCTTCTGACGGGTGCCACGCCGGCTGCAGAGCGCGAGCGCATCCATGCCCAGCTGGAATCGGGCGAGCTTAACGTGCTCTTTGGCACCCACGCGGTGCTTTCGGATAACGTTGCGTTCAAGCATCTATCGCTCGTGGTCATCGATGAGCAGCACCGCTTTGGTGTGGGCCAGCGCAACGCCCTGCGCGCGAAGGGCCCCGGTGCCGATCTGCTCGTTATGACGGCAACGCCCATCCCGCGTACGCTGGCGCTTTCGGTCTACGGGGATCTGGATACGAGCATCATCCGCCACCGGCCTGTTCCGGGTGCCGGTGTGACCACACACGTGCTCACCGAGTCGAGCCGCGACCTCGCCTATGGCGCCATTCGCGAGGCGCATGAAAAGGGTCAGCAGGCCTACGTGATTTGCCCGCTCGTGGAGCCGAGCGATTCGGCCGATGAGCTGGAAGACGTGCCCGGTATTGCCCGCGACGACGAGGGCCGCGTGACGGTCCCCGTGCCGCTTCACGATACGGCAACCGAGCTCGACCGACTGCGTCTTGCGTTGCCGGGGCTTACCGTCGAGCGCCTTCACGGCCGTATGCCGGCGGGGGAGAAGGATCGGGTCATCGATGCCTTCAAGCGTGGCGAGATTGACGTGCTCGTCTCGACTACGGTGGTCGAGGTGGGCGTCGACGTGCCCAATGCTACCGTCATGGTTATCGAGAACGGCGAGCGCTTTGGTTTGGCTGCCTTGCACCAGCTGCGCGGTCGCGTGGGCCGTGGCAGCGTGTCGGGCACGTGCCTGGTCATGACGCACTCCAAGGGCAACGGCGGCGCGTCGGCGGCACAAGACCGCCTGCAGTCGCTCGAAAAGACCTCGGACGGTTTTACGCTCGCCCAGATGGACCTGCGTCTGCGTCACGAGGGCGAAATCCTGGGGTACCGCCAGCACGGCGGCGTGACCTTGCGCTTTGTCGATCTGGATGCCGACGAGGAGCTGATCGAGTGGGCCCATTTGGACGCGGTCGAGCTCTTGCGGTATGCTTGCACCCTTGACTCCGTGGCGACGCGCCCCCTGCGCGATGCGGTCGCCATGCGATATCGACACATATTTAAGGAGGTCAGCGGAGGATGAGAATCATCGGCGGCGAATGGCGCGGTCGTAAGATCGAGGAGCCCCGTGGTCGCGATGTTACCCGCCCCACGACTGATCGCGTACGTGAGGCGTGCGCATCTATGGTCATGTCGGCATTCGACTTCGATCTGGACGAGGTTCGTGTGCTGGACGCCTTTGGCGGCTCCGGCGCCTTAGGGTTAGAGATGCTCTCTCGTGGGGCCCGCTCGCTCACGACGTTTGAGATCGATCGCAACGCCGCGCGGCTCATTACCAAGAATATCGAGTCGCTCTGCCGTGACCGTTCACGTTGGCGTGTGGTCACGGGCGACATGCTGACGAGTGCCTCACGCGGTCGTGTACCGGGCGGCCCCTTTGATCTGGTCCTGCTCGACCCGCCCTATGCTTTTGGTGTCGAGCCGGTCGAGGAACTGCTGCAGAATCTGGCCCAGCAGGGTCTGCTTGCGTCTGGCGCTTACGCCCTGTTTGAGCATGCTGCCGCCGATGCGGGCGCGCATCCGGCAGACTTTGAGACTGTACGTGAGAAGCGCTACGGCATTACCTCGGTCGACCTGCTCCGTTGGGTCGGCGATAGCAAGGACGGCGGCACTGATGCTAACGAAAATGACGAGGCAGTATCCCCGGAGGACGCCCATGAGTGACACTATTAATCGCGTGATCGTCCCGGGCACCTTTGATCCCATCACGTTTGGCCATATCGATGTGATCCGCCGCGCCCGCCGCATCTTTCCCAGCGTGATCGTCGCTGTTGCCGAGTCGCAGGGTAAAAACGGTGTGGGCACCACGTTTACGCTCGATGAGCGCGTGGCGCTGGCCCGCGAGGCGCTTGGTGATATCGACGGCGTCGAGGTCCTGCCCTTTACCGGCCTCTTGGTCGACTTCGCTCGCGAGCAGGGGGCGGGGGCCGTGGTCAAGGGCCTGCGCGCCATGACCGACTTTGAGTACGAGCTGCAGCAGGCCGACCTCAACTATCGCTTGGATAACGAGCTGGAGTCCATCTTTGTCATGAGCGCGCCGCAGTACGGCTATATCTCGAGCTCGGTTGTTCGCCAGATCGCCTCGCTCGGTAGTGACGTATCGACGTTTGTCCCGCCCAACGTGGTCGAAGCGCTCAAACATCGCTTTTCGTGACGTTTATTATTGCCTGGTGGCATGTGGTAAACTAGCACGATGATATGTTACCTATGAAAGGAGACCGGATGCCGGGCGAGAATTTTCCTGGCGATAGGATCGTCAGCTTGGTCGATGAGCTCGAAGGGCTGATCGAGGAAGCCAAGCCGCCTTTCGGCAAGAACGCTCAGTTCAAGGTCATCGACGCCGACGTGTTCTTCAACATCCTCGACGAGATCCGTATGAGCTATCCCGAGGAGTGGCAGAAGTCCCGCCGTATCCTTAAGGAGCGCGAGGAGCTTATGGCTTCCGCCGCCGCTCAGGCCGATTCCATCATCGCCGACGCTCAGCAGCAGGCTCTCACCATTGCCGGTGAGCAGGAGATCGTCCGCCTTGCGCAGCAGCAGGCCGACGACATCCGCGATCGTGCCCAGCAGTACGAGCGTGAGACGCGTTATGCTGCCGAGGACTACGCAGAGCAGGTCTTTACGCACCTGGAGGAGAACCTCAAGAGCCTGACCGGCACCGTTACCCGTTGCCGTCAGCAGCTCAACGAGGGTGCCGCCCAACAGAATGGTCAGTGGTAATGGCTGAGTTCCCGAGCGTGACCGTCGATCTTTCCGAGCAGCTCGAGTTTCCTGGAGATTCGTATCCGCTGACCGGTAAGGTCGATGTCGCCACCTACACGGTGGGCGAGAAGGAGTACCAGCTACAGGACGGCATCGACTACGACGTTGTCTTTACCAATGCCGGTACCGGTGTCTTGCTCACGGGCATGGTCCGCGCGCACGCCACCGGCGAATGCGACCGTTGCCTGGAGCCCGCCTCGTTTGATGTCGCTGGCGAGATCGAGGAGTTCTACCTCTTTGAGGAGCCCGAGGATCCCGAGGCCTACGAGGACGGCTACGAGCTCCTGGGTGAGGACCGCATCGTCGATCTGGGCGAGCCCATCAATGACGCGGTCGTTATGGACACGCCGTTTGTGGTGCTTTGCAAGCCCGATTGTCGCGGTCTGTGCCCCACTTGCGGTTGCAATCTCAACATCGAGCAATGCGATTGCGCCGCCCAGGCAGAGGCAGAATGGGCCGCTGCCACGGAAAATCCATTTGCAGCATTGAAGAATCTCAAGCTTGATGAGTAAAACTGTGGTAGTATCGCTACTTGCGCGTAATCGCCACACTGGATAGTTCATAAGGAAGGTCACTATGCCCGTACCTAAACAAAAGCAGGGTCGTATCCGCACTCACACCCGTCGTTCCGCCAACATGAAGATCTCGGCTGCGGCTCAGTCCACGTGCCCCCGTTGCGGCGCTGTCAAGCTTCCGCACCACGTGTGCCCCAGCTGCGGTTTCTACAAGGACCGCGAGGTTATCGTTACCGAGTAACGGTATACTCTGGATGCGATGCCGTTCCAAATGGAACCACAATGGCCGGCTCAATGAGTCGGCCATTTTTGTATAAGGAGCATGTATATGAGTAACGTTCGCGTTTGTGTAGACGTTGTGGGCGGAGACGAGAAACCTCAGGTTGTTCTCGATGGTATCGAGGCTGCACTTGCCTCCGATCCCGATATCGAGGTCTTGGCAGCTGGCCCCGCCGAAATCGTCAATCCCTTTGCAGCTTCCCATGCACGTGTTGAGGCCCTTGAGGCGCCCGACGTTATCGCCATGGATGACGATCCCATTCGCGCCGTGATGACCAAGCGTAAGTCGTCGATCGTTCTTTCTTGCCGCGCCATCAAGAAGGGCAACGCGGATGCGTTTTTCTCCGCCGGCTCGACCGGTGCCATGACCGCTGCTGCGACCGCCTACGTGACGCCGTTTAGGTATCAGGCCGAAGGCAAAAAGCAGCCGGTGCGCCCCTGTCTGACCAATGCACTGCCCAATCGCGCCGGCGGTCTGACGGTGCTGTGCGACATGGGTGCCAACCCCGATGTCGAGGTTGACGATATGGTGCGCTTTGCGCAGATGGGCAGCGCCTATGCCCGCGTCGTCCTGGGCATTGAGCATCCTCGCGTGGGCCTGCTTGCCAACGGCACCGAGGACGAGAAGGGTTCCAACTTTACCAAGGCCTGTTTCCCTGCTATGAAGGCCGCCGTTCCCGGCTTTGTTGGTAACTGCGAGGGAACGGACATCACCTCAGGTAACTTCGATGTCGTCGTTGCCGATGGCATGTCGGGCAATATTGCGCTCAAGGCCACCGAGGGTGCTGCCAAGTTTTTGCTGCAGGAGCTCAAGGGTGTCTTTATGTCTTCGCTCGGCACCAAGATTGCCGCGCTGCTTATCAAAAAGCAGATGCGCGAGATTAAGGCCAAGCTTTCGGGCGACGCCAAGGGCGGCGCGATTCTTTTGGGCCTGCGCGGCGTGGTCCTGATCGGCCATGGCGCCACCTCGGTCGAGGCTGTCAAAAACGGTACGCTCGCGGCGGCCGAAGCCGTGCGCGCGGGGCTGGTCGAGAATGTCGCCAACTCTATGGACGGTATCGTTTTATAAGAGCGAGTAAGAGTGCTGTTATGTGCTTCGCGGCGCACGTCGTGGGGTAGAATCAGAACCGTGTCTTGGTACCGCCCGGGCGGTACCATTCTTTTGGTATTCATGCACTATGAGAGGAAGCGCTATGGACCGCTCCGAAATCTTCGACAAGATCGCCGAGGTCGCTGCTGACGTTCTGGGCGTCGATGTTGCCGAAATTAGCGATGAGACCACCTTTGACGACCTCGATGCCAACTCGCTCGAGCGCCTGCAGCTGGTTACGGCTATCGAGGACGAGTTCAACCTCGAGATCGATGACGAGACCCTGCTCTCGCTCAACTCTGTCGCCGACGCCGTCGACGCGATCGAAAACGCCAGGGAGGCCTAGGTCTTGGCTTTATCCGAACGACTTACGCGTGCCCAGGAAATCCTGGGCCACGAGTTCAACAATAAGGTGCTGCTGCGCGCGGCGCTCACGCACCCCTCTGCCGTGGAAGGTCAGCCCGTCTCGGCGAGCTATGAGCGCCTTGAGTTCTTGGGCGATTCCATTTTGGGCGCTGTGGTCGCACGCTCCCTGTTTGAGTCCTATCCGGAGTTTGACGAGGGCAAGCTCACGCGCTTGAAGGTGTCGCTTGTCTCGGGCGCTACGCTGTCCGAGGTTTCTCACGAGCTGGGCATCGACGACATCATCATCTTTGGTGCCTCCGAGACCGGTACCGGTGCGCGCGGCCTGCATTCGGCCCTCGAGAACGTCTATGAGTCGCTCGTGGGCGCGCTGTACCTGGATGCCGGCTGGGACGTTGCGGCGGAGTTCATTCACCGTACGCTTAAGCCGCATTTGGCTTCCGAGCGTGCCGAGCACCCCGCGAACCCCAAGTCGTTTTTGCAGGAGTGCGTGCAAGCCGACGGTCACGAGCCCCCGGCGTACAAGCTCGTTGGCTCCGAGGGCCCGGCACATGCGCCCACCTTTACCGCCGTGGTTTTGATCGATGGCATTCGTCAGGGTCGCGGCTCCGGCTCCTCAAAGAAAGAAGCCGAGGGAGCCGCTGCTCTCGAGGCGCTTGACCGCATGGGCTACACCACCAACGGCGTGATTCTCAACAAGAAGCCTGTTTAAGCGAGGAACCGTGTATCTCAAGTCCCTCACGCTCAAAGGGTTCAAGTCGTTTGCCGACCGCGCCCATATGACGTTTGAGCCGGGTCTGACCGTCATCGTCGGTCCCAACGGCTCGGGAAAATCGAACATCTCTGACTCGATTCTGTGGGTCCTGGGCGAGCAGAGCGCCAAGCAGCTGCGCGGTCAGGCCATGGAGGATGTCATCTTCTCGGGCTCGTCAGCGCGCAAGCCGGTGGGTGTTGCCGAGGTCACGCTGGTGCTCGATAACTCGGACCATATGCTGCCTGTCGATTTTGACGAGGTCGCCATTACCCGTCGCATGTATCGCTCGGGCGAAAGCGAGTACCTCATCAACTCGAGTCCGTGCCGCCTGATGGACATTCAGGACATCCTGCACGATTCGGGCCTGGGCAAGGATACGCATTCCATTATTAGCCAGGGCAAGCTCGACGCCATTTTGCAGAGCCGCCCCGAGGAGCGCCGTGCCCTCATCGAGGAGGCCGCCGGCATATCCAAGCACAAGCGCCGCAAGGAGCGTGCGCTCAAAAAGATTAAGTCGATGGACGAGCACCTGATGCGTGCCCGCGACATCAATAAGGAAATCGCCCGTCAGCTGCGACCGCTGGAGCGTCAGGTCGATCGTGCGCGCAAGTACAAAGAGCTGTCCTCGCGCGCGAACGAGCTTACGCAGATGCTGGCCGTCGACGAGCTGCGTTCGCTGCAGTCGCAGTGGAACGACCTGGAGAGCCGCTCCAAAGAGGGCGCTGCCGAGCTGGAGCTTGCGCAGTACCGCTTGGGCGAAAAAGAACGCGAGCTCGAGAAGCTTCAGGTTATGCTCGAGGAAAAGGGCCTGTTTGTGGGCGATCTGGGCGAGCAGCGCCGTCATATGCAAGATGTGGTCGGCCGCATTAACTCCGACATGCGTCTGCTTGAGGAAAAGGGCCACAACATGGTGTCGCGCCTGTCTGACATGCGCGGCCAGATTTCGAGCTCCGAGCATCAGCGTCGTCGCGTGGTCGAGGAGCTCGAGGACGCGCGTGCGCAGCTTGAGGAAGTGACCGGTGCGCACATGCAGGCCCAGGAGGACGTTGACGCCGCTGGTCCTGCCGCCGCTGAGCTCCACGAGCGGCGCGTGGCGCTCGACAATCAGATATCGCAGCTTACGTGTGAGCAACGCGATGTGCAGCGCGTAGCCGATAACGCCGCGCTCGAGCTCGCCAAGGTGAAGGATTCCTTGAGCAATGCCGAGGTCGAGGACGACATGTATGCCTCGCGCCTGGAGCAGATCGAAGAACAGCTCGAGGAGGTCACGGCTTCGCTCGAGAGCCGTCGCGACCGCGCCGAGGAGCTTGAGGGCGCTCTTGAGGAAGCGCGCCGGGCTCAGGTTGATGCGCGTGAAGGCACCGAAACGGCACGCGCGGCCCTGAAGGACCTGCGTGCCCGTGAGAGCGAGGCACGCAACAAGTTATCCGAGGTGCGCTCGGAGCTTGCCAGCCAAAAGAAGCTTGATGCGCGCATGGCCGACAGCTCGCCGCTCGTGAGCCGTCTGGTGGGTGCGCTTGGCGATGACGTAATGGGTCGCCTGGGCGATGTGCTCGAAGCCCCTCGCGAGCTTGAGGGCCTGGTTGAGCAATTGCTCGCCGGCGATATCGATGCGCTGCTGTTTGATGACGCCGCCAAGCTTGAGCGTGCCGGTCGTGCGGCTCTGGACCAAAAGAAGGCCTCAGGCGAAGCACTGCTGGTGGCGCGCGGCGTGAGCGGCTCTACCGCCGCTGAGGGCGCTGCCGGTATCCGCCTGGTTGATCGTCTGTCCGTGCGCGCAGGCTACGGACCCGTCGTCGAGGCGCTGCTCGGCGGCTATTACGTAGTGGACGATCTTGCTGCCGCGCTTTCGGCGCCGGTCGTTGACGGCGTGACTTACGTGACCCCCGATGGCGCCCGCGTCGCCTGCGGCGGCCTGGTACGCGTGGGCCTCGATGCCGGCGAGGCCTCGGGTGCTCTGGAGCGCAAGCGTCGCATTCGCGAGCTGGAGGGCCTGGAGCCCGATCTGGCTGCCGTGTTTGAGCATGTGTCGGATCAGGTCGTCGAGGCCAATGCGGCCGTCGAAGAGGCGCGTGCCGCCGAGGGCGATGCCGCCGGCGAGATCGCCCGTCTTGAAGGCGAGCGCCGCTCGCTGCTCTCCGAGATCGGCCGCTTGGAGCAAAGCGCCAACAATGCCGAGGTCGAGCGCGTGCGCATCTCCAAGCGCCGCGAGCAGGCCTCCGAGGCCGTTCGCGCTTCGCGCCCGCGCGTGGACGAGCTCACCCGTTCGCGTGACGAGGCTCGCGCGCAGGCAAGCGATCTGGGCTTGCAGATTGCCGAGGCCAACGACGAACTCGACCGCGTTCGCCGTGACGATTCCGAGGCTGCCGGCAAGCTCGCCGACGCCAAGGTTCGCCTAGCCCAGACGAGCGAACGCCTGCGTTCGCTGAAGGGCCGCGTGCCCGACCTGGAGCATCGTCTTGAGGGCATCGTCCGTCGTATCCGCGGAACACGCCAGGCCTCGCGCTCGCTCGAGCTGCTGCGCCTGCGCGTCGACCCCATGCACGAGCGCTATTCGGCCCTGCTGGAGCGTGCCTCGGATTGGGCTGCGCGTCTGCGTGACCAGGCTTCGCTCGAGGAGGCGGACTCCGCTTCGCTCAAGAAGACCATCGAGGATGCCAAGGCAGAGGTTGCCCGCGCTAAGGAGCGAGTCGATACCGCCTCTGCCACGCAAAACGAGTTCAAGGTCGCGCGTGGCAAGCTCGAGGTGCAGGTCGAAGCCGCCATTAAGGCCATTACCGCCGATGGCACCACGGTACTCGAGGAAGCGCTCATGCTTCCGGCGCCCACGGACCGCGATGCCGCCGAGCGTGAACTCAACCAGCTTGTGCGCCAGATCAACAACCTTGGTCCCGTTAACCAAGTTGCCATGGAGGAGTACGAGCAGCTCAAGCGCCGCGCCGACTACATCGAGGAGCAGCTGGCCGATCTGGAGAGCGCGCGCAAGGCGCTCACCAAGATCACGGTGGCCATTGATCGCAAGATGCGGAAGGCCTTCCTGGTGACGTTTGAGAAGGTCGACGCGAACTTCCGCGAGATCTTCGCCATGCTGTTCCCGGGTGGACAGGCGCATCTGGAGATGACCGACCCCGAGCACCCGGCTGATACGGGTATCGAGGTCGTGGCGCAGCCGCGCGGCAAGCGCATCACCAAGATGATGCTCATGTCGGGTGGCGAGAAGAGCCTGACGGCGCTCGCCCTGCTCTTTGCCGTGTACCGCACGCGTACGGTGCCGTTCTATGTGCTGGACGAGGTCGAGGCGGCGCTCGACGACGCCAACTTGTCCAAGCTCATCGGCGCCCTTGATGTACTGCGTTCCGATACGCAGCTCTTGGTCATCTCGCATCAGCGCCGTACTATGGAGGACGCTGACGTCCTCTATGGCGTCTCGATGCAAGCCGACGGCGTCAGTCGCGTCGTCTCGCAAAAACTCGATCGCGAAACCGGAAAGGTCGTGAATGCATAATGGGATTCTTTGACGCACTCTCGCGCGGACTTGAGCGCAGCCGCGAGGCCCTCAACGAGGTCTTTTACTTTGGCGGCGAGGTCGACGAGGATTTTTGGGAGGACTTGGAGGACACCCTCGTTATGGGTGACATGGGTGCCGAGGTCGCCATTCAGGTCTCCGATGACCTACGCGATGCCGCGGCCAAGAAGAACCTCAAGACCGCTCCGCAGCTTCGCCGTGCCCTGGCCGAGCAGCTCGAGCAGCACTTTGTGCCCATCGAGCGCGATCCGTTTTCCGATACGCCGAGCTGCGTGCTGTTTGTGGGCATTAACGGTGCCGGCAAGACCACGACGGTCGGTAAGATCGCGAGCGCCATGGCCTCCCGCGGCAAGAACGTGGTGATCGGTTCGGCCGACACCTTCCGCGCCGCCGCCATCGAGCAGCTCGATGTGTGGGGGCAGCGTGCCGGCGTACCGGTTATCAAGCGCGACCGCGGCTCCGACCCGGCAAGTGTTTGCTACGACGTGCTCGACGAGGCCTACAAGCGCGGCAGCGACCTGGTGCTTATCGATACCGCCGGCCGTCTGCACACGAGCCCTGAGCTCATGCGCGAGCTTGCCAAGGTGGTCAATGTGACCCGTAAGCGCGCCGCCAATATGGCCGCCGGTCCCATGCCGGTTTCGGTCGTGCTTGTGATCGACGCCGCGACGGGCCAAAACGGTCTGAACCAGGCGCTCGAGTTTAACGAGGCGCTGGGCCTGGACGGTATTATCATGACTAAGCTCGACGGCACGGCTAAGGGCGGTATCGCCATGGCCGTGGCCGAGAAACTCAAGCTCCCGATCCTGCGCGTGGGCGTGGGCGAGCAGGTCGATGATCTGCAGGAGTTCAATGCCAAAGATTTCTGCCGCGCCCTGGTGGGCGAGTCCAATTAAGGAGTGACTAGTGTTTGATTCCCTGAGCGATCGCCTCAACGACACATTTGACCGCCTGCGCGGCAAGGGCAAGCTGACCGAGGCCGATATTACTTCGGCCATGCGCGATATTCGCATGGCGCTGCTCGAGGCCGACGTCAACTTTAAGGTCGTCAAGGAGTTCGTCGCCAAGACCAAGGAGCGCTGCATGACCGCCGAGGTCATGGAGTCGCTGTCGCCGGCGCAAAACGTCGTCAAGATCGTGCTCGACGAGCTCACCGAGATGCTTGGCTCAACCGAGAGCAAGCTCGTCTTTAGCAACCGCATTCCCAATGTCATCATGCTTGTGGGTCTGCAGGGCTCCGGTAAGACCACGGCTGCCGTAAAGCTGGCCTACCTGCTCAAGAAGCAGGGCCGCTCGCCGTTGCTCGCCGCGTGCGACGTCTACCGTCCCGCTGCTGCCGACCAGCTGGCCACGCTCGGTGGCGAGATCGGCGTACCGGTCTTCCGCGGCGACGGTGCGCACCCGGTCGATATCGCCAAGGGCGCCATCCAGGAGGCCGTCGACCACCTGCGCGACGTGGTCATCGTCGATACCGCCGGACGTCTTCAGATCGATGAGCAGATGATGCAGGAGGCCGTGGACATCAAGAAGGCCGTCAAGCCCGATCAGGTGCTGATGGTCGTCGATGCCATGACCGGTCAGGATATCGTCAACGTCGTCTCGACCTTCGCCGAGCGCACCGACTTTGACGGCGTGATCATCTCTAAGCTCGACGGCGACGCCCGTGGCGGCGGCGCGCTTTCCGTGCGCCAGGTGACCGGCAAGCCCATCAAGTTTGTGAGCATGGGCGAGAAGCCCGATTCGCTGGAGCCGTTCTACCCCGATCGTATGGCCAAGCGCATTCTGGGTATGGGCGACGTTGTCGGCATTATCGAGAAGGCCCAGGAGGCGGCCGACGCCGAGCAGCTTGAGGCCGCCGAGCGCATGCTGCGCGAGGGCTTTACCATGAACGACATGCTCGACCAGATGAAGGCCGTCAAGAAGATGGGCGGCATGAAGGGCATTCTGGGCATGCTCCCCGGTGGCCAGCGTGCGCTTAACCAGATGGGTGGTAACCTGGACGAAGGTATCTTCGATAAGAACGAGGCCATCATCATGTCGATGACCAAGGAGGAGCGCCTTCGCCCCTCCATCATCAACGGCCAGCGCCGTGCCCGCATTGCCAAGGGCGCCGGCGTGACCCCCACCGAGGTCAATAGCCTTATGAAGCAGTGGGGCGAGATGAATAAGATGATGGGCCGCATGCGCACGATGGCCAATCAGGCGCAGGCCGGCGGCAAGAAGGGCAAGAAGGGTAAGAAGGGCAAAAAGATGCGCATGCCCAATATTCCCGGTCTGGATGCCATGGGGCTGGGCGGCATGGGCGGCCTGGGAACGGGCGGCCCCAAGTCCGATATGGACCTGCTGCGCCAGATGGAAGCGCAGATGCGCAACAAGAAGTAACGACTAGTTGAGTCGTGTATGGCGAAGGCCGCCTGGATGGTATTCCAGGCGGCCTTCGCCGTTTGTTCGCTGGTTGTCGCACGCGTGGAAGCGCGTTCTCGACGAGGTGCTTGCCGCTAGTGGCAGCCGCAGCCTTCGTGCCCGTCATGGTCGTGGTGACCGTGGCAGCCGCAGGACTCGCCATGCTCGTGGATGTGCTCGTGATCATGTCCATGGCAGTCGCAGGTGGCCTCGCCGTTCTGTGCGAGCGTGCCGGCAATGAGGGCCTCGACGCAGGCATCGCAGCTGCCCTGGGCGCCCGCATAGACCGTGATGCCGGCTTGGGCAAGCGCGTTGATAGCGCCGCCGCCGATACCGCCGCAAATGAGCGTGTCAACGCCACCGTTGGCAAGCAGGCCCGCCAAGGCGCCGTGGCCGGTGCCACCGGTGCCTACGACCTGCTCGTTGAGCACCTTGCCATCCTGGATGTCGTAGATCTTGAACTGCTCGCTGCGGCCAAAGTGCATAAAGATGTTGCCGTTGTCGTACGTCGTTGCCACCCTCATGGTGCCGACCTCCTTTGCTGGCCATGCGGCCGTCGTCGTGGCGATGGGGGAGTACGCGATATTGCCGCCCGCGATGACGAGCGCTCGTCCGTTGACCAGCGCTTCGGCCACCTTGCGATGCGCGCGGCTGCAAATGGCCGCCACCGTTGCGCGGGCGATGCCCATCTGCTGGGCGACCGCCTCTTGGTTGAGACCTTCCAGGTCGCACAGGCGCAGCACCTCAAGCTCGTCGACGGTCATGTCGATGGCATCACCGCTGGCCAGGCCATCGGGGGTAAAGCCGCGGTATTCGGGGATGATCCCGACGCGGCGCAGTTTTTCGCGTCTTCCTGCCATGCACACTCCTTATCTGACATATGTCAACAATAGGATAACGCGTTAGTCGTTGGGCGCAAGGCATTTCTGTCATATGTCAGAAAAAGGCTAAGATGCCTCGTTGCCGCATGCGGAGCCGCGCTGCCGTGCATTGCGTGTGCCGGACTAAGTGTCCAATTCGACACTCGCGCGCCTGGGCTACAATAAATCTCGCTTATAGGCGACTGACAGGAGGGTCAATGAGCAAAGCTGATCAACAGTTTGTAACCATGTGCCGCGATATTCTGGACCATGGCACCACCACCGAGGGCCAAAAGGTCCGCCCGGTGTGGGAGGACGGCACCCCTGCCTATACCATTAAAAACTTCGGCGTCACGGCGCGCTACGACCTGCGCGAGGAGTTCCCCGCGCTCACCCTGCGTCGTACGGCGCTTAAGTCTGCCATGGACGAGATTCTGTGGATTTATCAGAAGAAGTCCAATAACGTGCATGACCTCAACAGCCATATCTGGGATGAATGGGCTGACGAGACCGGTTCTATCGGCAAGGCCTACGGCTATCAGATTGGCCAGAAGAGCCACTATGCCGAGGGCGACTTCGATCAGATGGACCGCGTGCTGTACGACCTTAAGCACACGCCGTACAGTCGCCGCATTATGACGAACACCTATGTGTTTAGCGATCTGTCCGAGATGCACCTGTACCCGTGCGCCTATAGCGTGACGTATAACGTCACCCAGCGCCCACAGGATGACAAACCGACGCTCAACATGATTCTCAACCAGCGTAGCCAGGATATTTTGGCCGCGAACAACTGGAATGTGTGCCAGTACGCCATTTTGCTGATGATGGTTGCGCAGTCGGTCGATATGATCGCTGGCGAGCTGCTGCACGTGATTGCCGATGCCCACATTTACGACCGTCATGTCGATATCATCCGCGAACTTATCGAGCGTCCGCAGTTTGCCGCGCCCAAGGTAACGCTCAACCCCGATGTGCATGATTTCTACTCGTTTACGACCGATGACCTGATCGTCGAGGGCTATGAGCACGGCCCGCAGGTCAAGAACATCCCCATCGCGGTGTAGGTGACGCGCATGACGTGTAAGCTTTCTGCCATTGTCGCCGTGTGCGATGACTGGGGTATTGGGTGCGAGGGCGACATGGTGGTGTCCAATCGCGCCGACATGCGCCATTTTGTGGCGTGCACCAAAGGTTGCCCGGTCATTATGGGGCGCAAGACGCTGCTGAGTTTTCCCGGTGGGCGTCCGCTCAGGAATCGCCGCAACATTGTGCTCACGCGCGACGAGGGCTTTGCCCCCGAGGGCGTTGACGTGGTGCATGGCATTGACGAAGCGCTCGCCGCGGTTGCCGATGAACCCGTTGCGTGGGTGATCGGTGGCGGCGATGTCTATCGGCAGTTTTTGCCGTATTGCGCGGAGGCCGAGGTTACGCATAACCACTGCGTGCATGACGTGGATACGTACTTTCCCGATCTGGATGCCGATCCCGCGTGGGAGATTGCGCGGCGTGGCGGTGTTGCCACGATTGCCGCGGGCGAGGGTGACGAGGGTCTCGATTATGAGTTCGTGACGTATCGTCGCGTTGAGGCGTAAATCGTCTGGCGTGAACGGTATCATCGGGTTGTTTGAATGCATGGGGCGGCGCTTAGCGTCGCCTCGTTTGGTATAGATGTACTGTAAAGAAGGGTGCGGGCAGGCTGCTATGACTGATGCCGTTGAGGTCCTGCGAATCGATTCGCTCGAGGACGAGCGGCTTGATGCCTACGTGCGACTGACCGAGCGTGAGCTGCGCTGCGTGCTGGAGCCGCAAAAGGGCATCTTTATCGCCGAGAGTGCCAAGGTTATCGAGCGCGCAGTGCGTGCCGGATACGAGCCGGTGAGCTTTCTTTTGGGCGAACGCTGGCTCGACCAGATGATGCCGCTGTTTGAGCGCCTGGTTGTGCGCGAAGGTGCGGGCCCGGTTCCCGCGTTCGTTGCCTCGATGGAGCTTATGGAGCAGCTGACAGGCTTTAACGTGACGCGCGGTGCGCTCGCGGCGTTCCGTCGCCCGCGTCAGATTCCGGTTGATGAGTTCTTGGGCGGCGTCGTCGAGGCGGCGGGGGAGCGCCCGGTGCGCGTGTGCGTGCTCGAGGGTATTGTCGACCACACCAACGTCGGCGCGATTTTCCGCTCGGCGGCTGCGCTGAACGTCGATGGCATTTTGGTGAGCCCTACGTGCTGCGATCCGCTGTACCGTCGCTCGGCCCGCGTGAGCATGGGCACGGTGTTCCAGGTGCCCTGGACACGCATTGGCAGCGAGGCACGCGTATGGCCGCATGATGGGCTGGCGGCGCTGCACGATGCCGGCTTTTCGTGTGCTGCCATGGCTTTGACGGATGATTCGGTGTCATTGGACGATCCCGCGCTGCAGGAGATTGACCGCCTGGCAATCTTTATGGGCACCGAGGGTGCTGGCTTGGGCGTCAAGACCATTGCCGGCTGCGACCGCGCCGTGCGCATTCCGATGGCGCACGGGGTCGATTCGCTTAACGTGGCCGCGGCAAGTGCCGTCGCCTTTTGGCAGCTGTGCCCGCACGTGAGCAACGAGTATCACTACCAGCCGGGTTTGTATCACTAGCGGGGTGCTCTCGAGCTTTGCCGCCAGAGGTGTTTCGACTGCCTTCGGTCGGTGTTAAGCTGAAAGCGGCTTTGCCGTACTATTGATGTGTTGTTTGGCGTACGCTAGCGGGGAGGGCGTGTGGCTAAGAAATCTACGGCTATCGATGTAACGCAGGGTGTCATTTGGCAGCAGCTGCTGTCGCTGTGCGTTCCCATCTTCTTTAGTTCGTTCTTTCAGCAGGCATACACGCTTATCGGTACCTATATCGTCGGTCAGTTTGGCGGCAAGCTCGCGCTGGGTGGCATTCAGGCCACGATGGTGCTCACCGAGCTCTGCATTGGCTTTTGCGTTGGCGTCGGTGCCGGCTGTGCGGTCATTACGGGCCAGTTTTTTGGCCAGCACGATGACGAGCGCCTGAGCCGATCGGTCCATACGGCCATGACGCTCGCGCTGGTGGGCGGAATCGTTTTCTCGATTCTTGGCATAGTGTTCGTTGAGCCCATGCTGGTGCTTATGAATACGCCGCATGAACTATTGGCCGAGGGCGTGGCCTATGCCCGTTGCTATTTTGCCGCCATGGTTGCGGCGCTGCTGCTCAATATGGGAACGGCATTGCTGCGCGCCGTGGGCGACACGCGCGGGCCCGCTGTGATCATCGCTTCCGGCTGCCTTGTTAATGCGGTGCTGGATGTCATCTTCGTTGCCGTACTTCATATGGAGGCTCTGGGCTGCGGCATCGCGGTGGCGCTGACCATTTGCTCCAATGCCACGATGATCGTGATTCGTATGATGCACGCACCGGGTGCGTGGCGGCTTTCACTGTCCAAACTCGGCATTGATCCTGGTATTTGTAAGAGCATGATTTCGTGTGGTCTGCCGCTTGGCTTTCAGTCTGCTGCGTATTCGATTTCCAACGTTTTGATTCAGGTGTCGGTCAACTCGTTTGGTGCCGATGTCACCACGGCTTGGGGTCTTTCGGGCCGCCTGGATGGCATTGTCTGGATGGTTACCGAGGCGCTTGGCGTGTCGATTACCACGTTCTCGGCACAGAACTTTGGCGCGCGTAACTACGAGCGCATGCGAAAGGGCTACCATACGTCGCTCGTGCTGTCGTTTATGCTCATTGGTGGCCTGTCTGCCGTGCTGCTGGTGTTCTCGGGTCCGTTGTCGCGCCTGTTTGTCGACGATGCTTCGATTTCGGCGTACACCACGACCATCCTCCATTTCATTGCGCCGTTCTATGCGATTTTCTCGATTATCGAGAACGCCTCGGGTTCCATCCGCGGCGCCGGCGTGAGCTTGCAGCCCATGCTGCTCACGATTTTTGGCACCGTCGTGCTCAGGGTGATCTGGGTGTTTGCGATTATGCCGTTCGATCCGTCGCTTGAGCACCTGCTGCTGGTCTACCCTGTAACCTGGCTCATCACCGCCATAATGTTCACCATCTACCACCACAGCGGCAACTGGCTAGGCCGCGCCACCGCCTAGTCATTGGGGACGTCCCCAATGACTAGTATTCGATGCCTTGGCGGGCTAGGAGGCCTTCGTCGAAGTAGTGTTTGACGGGGCGCATTTCGGTTACTAGGTCGGCAAGGTCGGCGAGGGGCAGCAAGCCACGGCCGGTGAGTACGAGCTCCGTGGTGGCGGGCTTTATCGCGATCAACGCTTCGACATCTTCGCGCGTCACAAAGCCCCGTCGCATGGCTTCTCCCAGCTCATCCAAGATCAGCACGTCGACCTGGCTAATCTGCTCGCGCGCCAGCTCCATGATCTGTGCGGCACAGGCTTCGGGCGTGTCGCGGTCGGCTTGCACGATGCGTAGCCCCAATCGAGGTGCTGCGTCATGTTCGGCACAGTGCAGCTTCTTGGCAAATTGAAGCATGAGCACGTTAAGTCCATAGCCCGTGGCGCGCAGCGCGAGCCCCAGCGCAGCCGTCGTCTTGCCCTTGCCGTCGCCCGTATAGATTTGAACCTTGCCGACTTCCAGTGATGCCATCTCTGTCCTTTCGTGCCCGGCGTCGGTTTATCGCCGTCCGGGTTGGGTATTCTAGAAAACATTATCAACCCCAGTAGATGGAGTTCAAGCAGATGGAGATGGATGACAACAAACGTAGACGGAATATGATCCTCTACGTGCTCATCGCCTTCGTCGTCTACCTCGTGCTCTCGACCGTTCTGTTCCCCAACATCGGTCACACGCAGCAGATTACGAAGACCGATTATTCGACGTTTGTCAAAGCGCTCGATAAGAAGAGTGTCGACAAGGTCGAGTACAACACGGACGATTACTCGATTTATTACACCAAAAAGGGCGAGGACGAGAACATCGCTTACAAGACGACCGGTGTGCCGAATGATGCGGGCTTTACCGATCGCGTGCTTGAATCCGGTGCGTCCCTGGAGTCCGTCGTTCCAGATAAAAACTCGGGTCTGATGACCTACTACCTGCTCACACTCATCCTTCCCATGGCGATTTTCTTCCTCATCGGTTGGTGGCTCAACCGCCGCATGAAGAAGGCTATGGGCGATGACGGCCCGTCGATGAACTTTGGTGGCGGCGGTTTTGGCGGCGGCGGACTGGGCAAGTCCGGTGCTCGCGTGATCGCCTCCAAGGACGTGGGCGTGACCTTTAAGGATGTCGCTGGCCAGGAAGAGGCCAAGGAATCCCTCAAGGAGGTCGTCGACTTTCTGGAGAAGCCGCAGCGCTACGAGGAGATCGGCGCCAAGCTGCCGCGCGGTGCTCTCCTTGTTGGCCCTCCGGGTACCGGTAAGACCCTGCTTGCCAAGGCTGTTGCCGGCGAGGCCGGTGTTCCGTTCTTTAGCATTTCGGGCTCTGAGTTCGTTGAGATGTTTGTTGGTCGCGGCGCTGCTAAGGTTCGTGACCTGTTTAAGCAGGCCAAGGAAAAGGCCCCGTGCATCGTTTTTATCGATGAGATCGATACCATCGGCAAAAAGCGTGATGGCGGCGGCTTTAGCGGCAACGACGAGCGCGAGCAGACGCTCAATCAGTTGCTGACCGAGATGGACGGCTTCGATAACCACAAGGGCATCGTCGTCCTTGCTGCCACCAACCGCCCCGACAGCCTTGACCCGGCTCTGTTGCGTCCCGGTCGCTTTGACCGCCGCATTCCCGTCGAGCTGCCCGATTTGACCGGTCGCAAGAATATCCTTGAGCTGCACGCCAAGAGCGTGAAGACCCAGCCGCCGATCGATCTGACCGCGATTGCCCGCGCCACGCCTGGTGCCTCGGGCGCCGATTTGGCCAATATCATTAACGAGGGCGCCCTGCGCGCCGTTCGCGAAGGTCGCAAGCGTGCAACCCAGGACGACTTCGAGGAGTCGGTGGAGGTCGTCATTGCCGGCCAACAGCGTAAGTCCACGGTGCTTTCCGACCACGAGAAGCAGGTCGTTTCCTACCATGAGATCGGCCATGCCATTGTTGCCGCTCGCCAGAAGGGCTCTGCGCCGGTCACGAAGATCACCATCGTTCCGCGCACGAGCGGTGCCCTGGGCTACACCATGCAGGTCGAGGAGGACGAGCGCTTCCTGACCACGCGCCAGGAGGTCCTGGATAAGCTCGCCGTCTACTGCGGTGGTCGAGCGGCCGAGGAGCTCATCTTTGGCGAGATGACGACCGGTGCCGCCAACGATATCGAGCAGGCCACCAAGCTCGCCCGCAACATGGTGACGCGCTTTGGTATGTCCGACGAGTTTGGCATGATGGCGCTCGGTACCGTCCAGAATGCGTACCTCAACCAGGATACGTCGCTCACCTGCGCCCCCGGTACGGCCGAGCGTGTGGACGCAATTGTCGCCAAGTTGATTGAGGATGCGCACGACCGCGCCCTGCAGATCCTCAAGGAAAACAAGTTCAAGCTCCACGAGCTGGCTCGTTATCTGTACAAGAAGGAGACGATCACGGGCGAGGAGTTCATGAATCTCCTCACGCGTGAGAACCCGCTGATGCCCAAGCAGCAGTAACGCCGCGGCCGAGCCAGTAAACTCCGACGCCCCATTTGAGCAGCTTTCTCAAATGGGGCGTTTTGCTTGAGAGGGATGGAAATGAAGATCGTGGTGAGCGCCTGCTTGATGGGCGAGAGCTGCAAGTATAACGGGCTCGATAACTACCACCGCGCGTTGGTCGAGGCTTGCGAGCGCACGGGGACCGAGGTCCTCCTCGTGTGCCCCGAGGTCTTTGGCGGCCTGCCCACGCCGCGCAAGCCGTCCGAGATTGTGAACGGCGAGGTTCGTACCTGCGAGGGCATCTCGGTTGATCGCGAATTTCGCCTGGGTGCCCAACGTGCGCTCGATATGTGCGAGCAGGCGGGCGGGCCGGAAGAGATCGCCGCGTGCATCCTGCAGGACCGTAGTCCCTCGTGCGGCGCGGGTCGCATCTACGACGGTACCTTTAGCGGTACGCTCACCGCGGGCAACGGCGTCTTCGTTGATCTGTTGCTGCGTCACGGCTATCGCGTTATACCAGCTTGCGAGTTCGACCCCAGCATGCTGGAGCAATAAAAAACCACCACAAGGGCACTGCTCCCTTGTGGTGGTTTTGGGCTAGGCCTAGAGCGTGTGGCCGTAGGCGTTGGCAGCCTTGATGGCGGCGGCGAACTTTTCGTCGGTGAAGGGCTCCGGGTTGCCTTGCTTCCACTCGTTGGTGGCGTGTGCGTATTCGCACAGGGCAGGGATGTCGGCCTCGGAAAGTCCGACCTGCTCAAGCGTTACGGGCAGGCCCATCTGCTTGTTAAAGGCGGCGTAGCGTTCAAGGCTCTCGGTATCGCCCGTATAGGCAAACAGCACGAGCACGCCCAGGCTCACGACCTCACCGTGCAGATAGGTTCCCTCGCGCGGAATGCTGCACGTCGCATTGTAGAACGCGTGCGCCACGCTCGAGTTGTAGTAGTAATCGTTTTGGTTGGTCAGGTTCGAGACATAGCCCGTGTTGACCACGATGTCGAGCGCGATCTGCTTGACGGCCTCGCTCGACAGATTCCGGCGCACGTCCTCAAGACCCTGGACGCCATAAGTAAACAGCGGCTCGGAGCAGGTGTGGGCGAGTGCCAGGCCAAGACCGGCGGTATGCTCCAAATTACCGGCGCTCGTGGCGTATTCGACCTCGGGCTGCTTGGACAGGGCATCGCCCACGCCGGCCCAGAAGTACTCCGCCGGAGCTTCGGCGATAATCTTGGGGTTGATGAAGATATGCGCAGGTCGGTTGGGGTACGAATATCCCTCGAGCGAGCCGTCGTCGTTGTACACGACGGCAATGGCGGTCGCGGCCGAGCAGTTGGAACAGATCGTCGGGACGGTGAAGACGATCTTCTTGAGCTCGATGGCTGCGGTCTTCACGGTGTCGAGTGCCTTGCCGCCGCCACAGGCGATAAGCACGTCTGCCTGCTGGCAAGCGGGGGAGTTCACGACCTTGGCGATATTGGCGCGCGTGCTGTTGGTGCCGTAGACGCGCGTCTCCAGAATCTCGACGTCGGTGCCTGCCAGCGCAGCCTCGATGCCCGGCAGCGCCGCAGCCAGGGCTCGCTTGCCGCCGATGATGGCGACCTTGGTCGCTCCGTACTCTGCCAGCGCGGCGGGCAACTCGGTAAAACAATCCTCGCCAACGGTGTAGTCGCTCATTCCAATCGTGCGCATAGCAACCTTCTTTCGTTCGATAAAGTGCTTTCAGGTATTTTGCTCCAAGAGAAGGTCCACAGCCGCGAGAAATTTCGAACGTATAAAACCAGTGTTGAGGGTTTTTCGCCGGCGCTGAACGTGCTAGCATACTCCGCATAAGCGTTGATGGGGACGAGTAGTCGGCCGTCCGCATGCTACAGAGAGCGGGGAGCGCTGAGAACCCGTGCATGCGACCGATGAAAATCACCCCGGAGCTGCGGTCCCAACGGACGTGCCGCGCAGGTTCGTCTTAGTAGACATCGCCGAGATGGTCGTCGATACAGACCAGCCGAGTAACGGATGCGAGCGCGCGGCGACGCGAGCGAGGGCATCTAAGCTGGGTGGTTAAGCGAAGAGCTTTTACGGACAGACTGTCCGTTTTGTGGCGCTTCGTCCCAGCTTGTAGGGACGGGCGCTTTTTTGGTGCCCAGAGGGCGTGCGCGCCCATGACAAGAAAGGGGTACCGTGGCAAACGAGTACAAGCAGACGATGAATCTGCCCAAAACCGGATTTCCCATGCGTGCCGGTCTTTCCAAGTCCGAGCCAAAGCGACTCAAGGACTGGCAGGACAACAAGGTCTACGAGCAAGTTCTAAAGAAGAACGAGGGTCACAAGAAGTTCGTGCTGCACGACGGCCCTCCGTACGCCAACGGCCCGATCCACATCGGCCACGCCATGAACAAGATCTCCAAGGACATGATCAACCGTTACTGGATGATGCAGGGCTATGAGGTTCCCTATGTTCCCGGTTGGGACTGCCACGGTCAGCCGATCGAACATAAGGTCGAGGAGAAGCTCGGCACCGAGAAGTTCAACCAGACCTCCACGGCTAAGATCCGCGAGCTTTGCAA